>JBDHGI010000038.1:0-27205 GCA_039589955.1 Gemmatimonadota bacterium
TACGCCGACCACGCCGAGGCCATGCTGGCACCCGTGACGGCCGACACCGATGCCTCGCGGAGCTATTGGACCTACCGTCCCCTGGGCGTGATCCTGGGCATCATGCCCTGGAACTTCCCCTTCTGGCAGGTGATCCGCTTCGCCACCCCCGCCCTGGCGGCAGGCAATGCCGCGCTCCTCAAGCACGCCCCCAGCGTGCCCGGCTGCGCCCTCTCCCTGGAGCGGCTCTATCACGACGCCGGCTTTCCCCGGGGTCTCTTCCAGAATCTGTTCGCGGACACGGACGCGACCGGCGACCTCATCGACCATCCCCTGGTGCAGGGGGTCAGCCTCACGGGGAGCGTCCGCGCCGGGAAGATCGTGGCGGCCCGAGCCGGAGCAGCCATCAAGAAGTGCGTGCTGGAGCTCGGAGGCAGCGACCCGAGCATCGTGCTGGCTGACGCCGACCTCGACGCGGCGGTGGACGCCTGCGTCTTCGGCCGCCTCCTCAACACCGGTCAGAGCTGCATCGCCGCCAAGCGCTTCGTGGTGGTGGACGGCGTGCGCGAGGCTTTCATCGAGAAGCTCCTGACCCACATGGCGGCGGCGACCATGGGCGATCCCTTCGATGCGAACACGGTCATCGGGCCCATGGCGCGGGTGGACCTGCGGGACGCGCTTCACGATCAGGTGCAACGGTCCGTGGCCGCCGGGGCCACGCTGGCCCTGGGCGGCGAGGTGCCGGACGGGCCCGGAGCCTGGTATCCCCCCACGGTGCTCACCGAGGTCGGCCCCGGCATGCCGGCTTACTCCGAGGAGCTCTTCGGTCCCGTGGCCTCGGTGATCCCGGTGACGGACGCGGCCGAGGCCATCACCGTGGCCAACGACACCCGCTTCGGGCTGGGAGCCTCGGTCTACACGGGTGACGCCAGGCTGGGCGAGCGCATCGCCGCCGACCTCCTGGACGCCGGCAACTGCTTCGTCAACGGGATCGTGAAGTCGGATCCCCGGCTGCCCTTCGGGGGCGTGAAGGAGAGCGGTTACGGCCGTGAGCTCTCCCCCCTGGGCATCCTGGAGTTCACCAACGTGAAGACGGTGTGGGTGAAGTAGGGCCCTACTCGAAATCTCCCGGCACCGCCTCGTACATCTTCGCCGCCACCTCCTCACCGGACATCATCGTCGAGAGGTCCAGCTCGAAGTCGGGCCGCGCCGGCGTCTCGAGCTTCTCCACGAGCTCCTGGATCTCCCGGTTGGACAGCCCGGCCTCCTTCAGCGCGTCCTTCCCCACCGCGGCGCCGTCCCGAGCGCGTACGCCATCCTCGTCGGCGAGCACCAGACGGGACAGGATATCCCGCTCGGCGCGGGTGAGGGGTCGGCTCTCGAGGTCGTAATCCACCCAGGCCTCGTAGGAGAGGGGCGCCACGCGCTTCACCATGCCCGCGATGACCCGGGCGAACTGCTGGATCTCCCACTGGGCCCTGGGGTCCACCCGGAGGGAGAGGAAGTGGAGCAGGTTGTGCAGGTCGATCTTCCAGTACCACTGGGTATACGTGGACACCGGCAGATCGATGCGGGCGATCTCCCGCGCCACGTCCTCGGCCAGCAGCCACCGGTACGTTCCTCCCGCCTCGGCCCTGAGGCGCTCCCACCGCTCCACGGCCTCCCGGTAGACCTCGGGCGGAGCACCCTTCTCCCTGCCCTGCTTGTTGGACCGGCTCTGGAGGGCGAACTCCTGCGCTCGGGGCGTATAGAAGAGCAGCGGCATGAGGGAGTAGCGTGCGGACAGCTCGTTCACCGAGTTGTGGGTCACGATGCCGTTGGCCACGAAATTGTGGTGGGGCCCCTCGACTTCCAGATCGTAGGTCTCCTTCTCCCCCAGGAACTCGAACCCCTCGATACGCACCAGTCTGGACGTCTCCAGCCGGTTCCACGGGACCCGAGGATTGGGGCGCCACTCCCTCTTCACGGGTGGGCCACCGAGGCGCTCCACGTAGTCCAACTCCCTGCCCTGGATGGCGCGGTGACAATCGCCACACAGTGTGGTGAGATTCGAAGGCTCCCGCGCGAGATCCATGTCGGCCCAGACTGGCACGATGTGGTGACAGTGCAACTCTCCCTTCCTCTCGAAGCACAGCTGGCAGGTCCACCCGTTGGCCTGGTGCACCTTAGGCGCGGCCTGAGTCGTCCACCGTCCGATGGAGTCGCGCTCGCCGGAGACCCCACCTTTCCAGAAGTTCGAGGCGGGGCCACTCCGGGCCTTCCGGATGGCGGCGAGGGAAACGTGCGACAGGTCCTTCGGACCCGTGCGGTAGGTCAACCCTTTGTTCCAGGGGCGATGGCCCTTCTCGAAGTCTCCCCGACCTGGCTCCGTGAGCCAGTACCTCGCCAGCCATTTCCGGATGGTGCGGTAGGAAACGCCACACGCATCGGCGATCTCGCCGATGGTCCGGCGGTGACCCCGGTACTCCCTCTGGAGCCAGACCGGATCCTGGTAGACGGCCGGGATCTTCTCGGCGGCCCCGTTGACGTGCACCATGTAGTCCCCGGCCCGCCAAACCGCATTTCCGTTGGCCTCCCGTAGCCCCGTGGCACCACGGAGCGTGTGCCATCCATCCGAGAAGAGGAACTGGTGATCGGCCGTGGCCTCGATGCGCTTGCCATCCTCCAGGATCATGCGGAAGACCGGCTTCTTGCCGTTCTTGAACACGTCCACGACCCGGGTGTGGGTCAGCTGCCCCGTATCCTCGTCGACCTGACGGAGCCGCATGGCCTTCACCCGATCCCGCTTGAAGAAGGGGTTTCGCTGCCTCTCCGGGCGGGTACGGTTCACGGTGGGACGGAACCGGTCCCAGATCTCCTCGATGCGAAGCTTGTACAGCTGGCTCCCTCTCCGGCGGATCCCGCCCGGCAGATCGAAGTACACCTCGGTGCCCTCGGCGAGGCACGCCGTCCGGTGCCGGATCCACTGGCGCGCCACGAACATGGGCATGGCGCAGTGGAACTTGAGCTCCACCATCTCGCTGGGCGTGGTATGTCGGTGCCGCCGCAGGTAGCGTACGAGTCCCCGGGTCTGGGAGACCTTCCGGGTCCCGTAGCCGTAGCTCACCCGGGCCGCGCGCTCCACGTCTTCATCGGACCCCATGTAGTCCACGAGGGACACGAAGCCGTGGTCGAGGACTGGGAAGTACCCACCGAGGATCTCCTCGGCGGCGGGAGTGGTCGGGCGCTTGGTTTCCATGGGACGGAGCCGTAGGTGGAAGGCGGCGGCGGGGACGTCCTCGCCGCCGCCCAAGATGCCATGGGCGAGCCAGAGGTCAACCAGGGACGGTGCCACATGATCGCGCCCCTACCATATCGGTATAGATTGGAGCCGCGGTTCCGCACATACCCCAGCCCGCATGGTGTGCCATGATCGTCGTCACCGGAGGAGCCGGCTTCATCGGCTCGAACATCGTCGCCGAGCTGAGCGAGGCCACAGGGCCCCCGGTGAGTGTCGTCGATCGGCTGGGCCACGGAGAGAAGTGGCGGAATCTCCGCATGCACGAGATCGACGAGCTAGTGGATCCGGACGGCCTGGACGAGTTCCTCCAACGAAGAGCTGAGGACATCGAGCACGTCGTCCATATGGGCGCTGTGTCGGCCACCACGGAGCGGGACGCGGACCTCATCGTCGAGTCCAATCTGCGTCTCTCGCAGAGGATCTGGAGGTGGTGCACCCGGCACGAGGTACCCCTGATCTTCGCGTCGTCCGCCGCCACCTACGGGGACGGATCCCAGGGTTTCTCGGACGACGCCGATCCGTCGGCGCTGGCGCGGCTGAAGCCCATGAACGCCTACGGGTGGAGCAAGCACGCCTTCGACCGGTGGGCTGTCGGGGCGGCGGAGCAAGGGCGGCGGCCTCCCCAATGGGTGGGGCTGAAGCTCTTCAACGTGTACGGACCCAACGAGTACCACAAAGGCGACATGCGCTCGGTGGTGGCCAAGGCCTACCCCGCCGCGGCCGCGGGGACGCCGACGAAGCTGTTCCGCTCGCACCGTCCCGACTATCCCGACGGCGGCCAGATGAGGGACTTCGTCTATGTGAAGGACTGCGTGGATGTCGTCCTCTGGCTCCTGGAGCATCGTGAGGTGAACGGGCTCTTCAACGTGGGGACGGGGCGCGCCCAGACCTGGCTCGAGCTGATGGGGGCGCTCTATGCGGCCACGGGCCACGAGCTCGCCGTGGAGTGGGGCGACATCCCCGACGAGATCCGGGACCGCTACCAGTACTTCACCCAGGCGGAAATGGGACGCTTGCGGGCGGCGGGATACGACCGGCCGTTCCGGTCCGTGGAGGAAGGGGTGGCCGACTACGTGTCGGGCCATCTCGGAACCGAGGACCCCTACCGCTGAGGCGGCGCGCCACCGACACGTGCCAGGCCAGGGTCCCCGAGTCGTGGCGGCCGGAATGCGCCACCGGGACCGTCGCGGATCCCTCCCGTGAACCACCGGAGCCATTCCACCGTAGTAGTGGGTGTGGAGTTGCCCCGTTCAGGAGGTGAAGCGTGGCCCAGTGCAAGGGAACCACGAAGAAGGGTGAGCGATGCAAACGGGACGCCCCGGAGGGACAGGACTACTGCGTGATCCACCAGGATCAGGCAGTGCGCGAGCGCCCTCCGAAGGAGGCGTCCGCCGAGTGGGATCGGGACTCGATCGTCGCGGCCGCCATCGGCTTCGCCCTCGTGGGCGCCATCCTGTTGTTCCGGATCAGGCGCTAACAGGCACGCTCTGACGTCCCGTCCAGCCCGAGTGGGTCCCGGGGGCCGCGTGGGGGTCTTTCACGACACGGGGCGCCGCCCGAGCTCGTACTCGGCGGGCGGCTCCGCCCCGAGCAGGTGCCTCACGAAGTAGTCCCAACGCCGACGCTGCATGTACGGCTCGGAGGCGAACCCGTGCCGGCGATTGGTCATCATGATGAGGTCGAAGTCCTTGTTCGCCTCGATGAGGGCATCCACCACCACCAGGGTGTTGTAGGGAGGCACGTTGCTGTCCATGGTTCCGTGAGCGAGTAGCAGCTTGCCCTTCAGGTTCCCGGCAACCAGCTGGTTGGCCTGGTTGTCGTAGCTCGTGGTGCCGTCGGGGTACGCCTCCAGCAGCCCCTGCCACTTCTCGCCCCAGTCGTCCTCGTAGTTCCGGTTGTCGTGGTTCCCCGCCTGGGACACGGCGACCCTGTAGAAATCCGGGAAGCGCAGAATACCCGCCGTGGACGCGAACCCTCCACCAGAGTGCCCCCAGATGCCCACCCGGTCGAGGTCCATCCAGGGGTAACGCTCTCCGAGCTGTCGGATTCCGGTCACCTGATCGGGGAGCCCATTGTCGCCCATGTTGCCATAGTAGGCGGCGTGGAACGACTTCGACCGCATGGGCGTGCCCATGGCGTCGAGCTCTACCACAATGAACCCCAGCTCGGCCAAGGCCTGATGGTCTCGCCGGGCGGCGTTGAAGCTGCGACTGCCGACGCTGCCCGTCTGAGGCCCGGGGTAGAGGTAGTTGACCACCGGGTACTTCCGGCTGGGATCGAGAGACGTGGGGGTGTACATCAGCCCATGCAGGTCCGTCTCGCCGTCCCTCGCCTTGACGACGAAGGGGAGGGGTGGCTTCCACCCGTGCTCCGCGAGTCGGGAGATGTCGGCCTCCTCGAGGGCCACGACCTCGCGTCCCCTCATGTCCCGCACCACGGTGACCGCCGGATCGATGGGAGTCGACCAGCTGTCCACGAAGAACCGCCCGGAGGGAGAGAGCGTGACGGTGTGGTTCGCGCTGTCGGGCGTGAGAAGCGTGACCTCTCCCCCGTCCATCCCCACGCTGTAGAAATGCTGGAAGTAGGGATCTCCAGGCTCCCGGCCGGCTCCCGTGAAGTAGAGCCGGCGCTCGTTCTCGTCGATGAGCAGAAGCTGGAGGACGTTCCAGTCGCCGGCGGTGATCCGGCGCTTCAGCTCGCCTGTCTCCAGGTCGTACAGGTAGAGGTGGCCCCAGTCGTCCCGTTGGGAGAACCAGATCACCTCGTTCGAGCCGTGAAGGACGTGCCAGTTCACCCGATTGAACCCCGACTCGAAGAAGGTCTCGACGCGCTCCTCCAGCACGTCACGAACGACACCGGTCTCGGGATCCGCCACGCGAAGTCGGGCTTCCTTGTGATCCCGGGAGCTGGACACGAAGGCCAGCTGCCCGCCGTCCGCGCTCCACTCGATATCCGAGTACTGACCCCGGCAGACGATGTGATCACAGATGGTGGACCGGTGCTGGTCCGGTGGCATCTGCAGGCGTACCACCCGGGGGCCGTCCAGATGGACGACGACTCGCTCGATCCGGAAGATCACGCTGTCCTCCGGGAGGGGGTACTTCCACGCCTCGAGCGTGGGGTGCCCCACGTTCGTGGTCACGAGGTACATCTCTCCCACACCCCGGGCATCGTGTCGGAACGTGGTGAGCTTCCGTGAATCCGGCGCCCACAGAACCACGGGGCGATCGCTCTTGGTCCAGCCGGCGTTGTCGGTGGCGTACCCGAAGTCCTGCACCCCGTCGGTGGTGAGCTGGGTCTCCACCTCGGTGGTCAAGTCCCTGACCCACAGGTTGTGATCCCGGACGAAAGCACCCTTGAGGCCGTCCGGCGACACCGCCACGGTCCGGTCGGGACCGGGGGAAGGGGCGCCGGCGGGCCGGCACCTGGTGCCGTCCCGCTCGCAGGCGTACCTCGTGCCCCCGACCACGAATCGGATCTCGGTCCCGGTCACCTCCAGGTCGCGGAGAGGAAGTGCGAACGCGTCGTACGTCTCACCGCTGGCCGCAGAGAGCGCAGCCGCCATCCGGGCGTGGTCGAACGCTCTCTCCCGGGTGCCGCGAGCGGGGTCGACCAGGATGAGCTCGGTCCCCTCGGAGAACCGGTTCTCGTACCAGAAGCGGTCGTCGTCCAGCCAGGTCGGGCGCACGGCCCCACCCAGCACCAGCGGGTTCACCTGAGCCCCCAGGAAGCGCTCCGCGTGGGCGTAGTCCTCGGCGGTCAGCGTCGGGGGAGCATGGCGCTCCTGCCCTCCGGAGGCTCGGGGCAGGACGCTCAGGGTGGCGAGGACTAGGGCACATCGGGCGATCCGGGCCCCGGAGGGGGCGAGGCGGCTCGTCGGCGGACGGGAAAGGGAGATGCGAGTCATGGGTTCACCCGGGGGTCGTCTGTTCTGGAAGAACGGCTCCGAGGCATGATACACGACTCGTCCCGCGGGAACAGCCCGGATATGACCGGCGTGTCCCCTTGGTAAGAAATGTGATTATATGTATATTTAGATATCAAACGTGCCACACGCTTCCGATGCCTCCATGCCATCGTACGACTTCGTCTGCCAGGACTGCGGCTCCCCGTTCGAGGTGCGCCTCTCCATGTCCGCCTATTCCGCGGGGGACGGCCGCGAGTGCCCTGGCTGCGGGTCGTCGCGGGCGGAGCGGGCGTACACCAGGGTCAACGTCATATCACGCGGACGAGGCGACAGCTGGCCGGGAGGCGGTCCGGCGTCCGTCGGCTGCGGCCCCGGCGGCTTCACCTGAGCCTGAGCGCCATCGCCCCGTCGGGGCGAAGGCGCTCGGATCCCTCAGACCGTGCGCCGGAACCGGTGGACCTGCCATCGTGCGAAGAGCGTCCGCCCCCGCCCCGCAAGCTCAGCAGCCCTCGGGGCGCCCACGACGCTCTTCCCTGAGCGGTCCGTCGAAAACTCGTAGGGAAGGGCTCCCACGCTCTCCGCGCGGGCGTAGGTCGTCATCTGCTCCCTCATCTGCCGACGGTCGAGGTCCAGCGGCACCACGGACGTACGGTGGGCGATCCCTTCGTACGCGTAGCCGCCCGGGTCCGTGACGAGGTCCCTCATCCTGCGTGAGCCGTACGCCGACAGGGCCTGCAGGAGAACGACGGCGCCGGCGCGGAGAAATGCCCGCGCATCCGCCAGCACGCGACGTCGGAAGTCGAACCCGTCTCCCGTCGGGCTGGCGGGGGGGTTCGCCACCAGGAAGTCGCCCCTGCCGACCAGACGCCGCACGGTGCGACGTCCCTCGTCCGTAGCGGGCTGGAACGAGTCGGAGACATAGAACCTGGTGCGGGTCTCGACCCCGTTCCGCACCGCGTTCTGCCGGGACGCCTCGACGTTCGCCGGAGAGATGTCCAGCCCGATCACGCGTCGGACGCCCGGAAGCCGGGCTGCAGCGACCGCCAGGACACCCACGCCGCACCCCCAATCGAAGCCGATCCCCTCCAGGTGTTGGCCGGACTTCGCGATGGCGAGCAGGGTGGCCCGCGTCGCAGGTGACGGAGGAAACGTCCCGGCGGGATGCTCCACCGTCAGGGCCCCCAGCCCCCCGGTCTGTTCCGGCGGCAATACCGTGAGATGGGAGAGATCGTCCGATGCCATGCGCTCACCGATCTACGTGGGACGAGCTGACAATGGGGCTCACGCGGATGCCTCGCCAGCCGGCCTCCGAGGCCGGTCCTTGCGCCCGGGCCCGGGGACGGGTCCAATGGCCCGTACATCCGTGACGGCCGACCCGTGCCCCGAGAACATCTTCCTCCGTGAGCCTCGCCCTCTTCGCCAGAGCCGCCGAACACTCGGACCGCATCGCCCTGACGGCTCCGGAAGGCGTGTTCACGTACCGGGCGCTGCTGTCCACCTCCTCGGCGGCCGCCACCCGCCTCCTCACGGGCCGTGACGACCTCGGGGGTGCCCGCGTCTGCTTTCTCGTGCCCCCCGGCTTGGATTACGTCACCACCCTGTGGGGCGTCTGGCAGGCGGGAGGCATGGCCGTCCCCCTGGCGACGTCCCATCCGGAAGCCGAGCTGGCCTACGTTCTGGACGACGCCGACCCCGAGGCGGTAGTGACCCACCCCGCTCTGGCCCACCGGGTGCGACGCCTGGCGGCGGAGCGGGGCCTGCCGGTGCTTCCCACGGAGGTCCTCCCGAAGGCTGGGCCCGCCGCCGAGCTGCCCCAGCTCGGCCCGGACCGCCCCGGCATGATGTTGTACACCTCCGGCACCACCGGGAAGCCGAAGGGCGTCGTGATCTCCCACGGGAACGTCGAGGCCCAGGTGCGATCGCTGACGGATGCGTGGGGGTGGACCCCTGACGACCATATCCTGCTCCACCTGCCGCTCCATCACGTGCACGGAATCGTGAACGTGCTCACGTGCGCCCTCTGGTCCGGAGCCGTCTGCGAGGTGCTCCCGGCTTTCGACGCCGCCGAGGTCTGGGGCCGCCTCGCCCGACGGGAGGTCACCCTCTACATGGCCGTTCCCACGGTCTATCGCCGTCTGCTGGAGGCGTACGAGTCGGCGGACGCCGACACCCGGCTCCGGTGGCGGGAGGGGGCCGGGGCGTGCCGCCTGATGGTGTCCGGGTCGGCGGCGCTGCCGGTCCCCACCCTGGAACAGTGGGAGGAGATCACGGGTCACCGGCTTCTCGAGCGCTACGGCATGACCGAGATCGGCATGGCCCTGTCGAACCCCCTTGAGGGCGAGCGTCGTCCGGGGTACGTCGGGCAGCCCTTGCCCGGCGTGGACGTCCGGCTGGTCGACGACGACGGCGCGGCGCTGGAGGGGGCGGGCCCCGGTCAGATCCAGGTTAGGGGCCCCGGCGTGTTCCGGGCGTACTGGCGCCGGCCGGAAGAGACGTCCGCAGCCTTCACGTCAGACGGGTGGTTCCGGACGGGGGACCGTGCTGCCCTGGACGCCGGCTCGTACCGCATCCTGGGACGGGAATCCGTGGACATCCTGAAGACCGGGGGTGAGAAGGTCTCGGCCCTCGAGATCGAGGACACGCTGCGCAGCCACCCCGGGGTAGCGGACTGCGCCGTAGTGGGGGTCCCGGACCCCGTATGGGGAGACCGCGTATGCGCCGCGGTGGTCCCCCGGGAGGGCCTGGAGCTCTCGCCCGCCGACCTCCGTACCTTCGCCGGAAGCGTCCTCGCGCCCTACAAAGTCCCCAAGGACGTCCTTCTGGTGGATGACCTGCCGCGCAACCCCATGGGCAAGGTGACCAAGCCCCGGGTCCGAGAGCTATTCATGGAGACCGGATGATCGACGCCATCGCAGCGAACCTCAGGGAGTTCTGGCTGGTCCACGCCCTCTTGCTGGGGTACACGGTGATGCTGGCCCACCACGCGTGGACCGGCAACAAGAGCACCCGCGTGCTGGCCGACTACTACGTGGGCGGTCGGGGGATGGGGGGGCTCGTCCTGGGCCTGTCGTTCTTCGCCACCTACTCGAGCACGAACTCCTTCGTGGGGTTCAGCGGGCAGGCCTACACCTGGGGCATCCCCTGGATGCTCTTCGTGCCCACGGCCGTCGCCTTCTGCATCTTCGCCTGGACCGTCGTCGCCCCCCGGCTCCGCGTCTTCACCGAGGCCATGGGCTCCCTGACCATCCCGGACTTCATCGGATTCCGCTTCGGGAGCACCACCGCCAGGGTCCTGGCGGCGATGATCGTCATCGTCGCGTCGCTCTTCTACATGACGGCAGTGTTCAAAGGGATCGGAAGCCTCCTGGAGGTCTTCATGGACATCCCCTACCGGCTGTCCATCGGCGTCGTGTTCCTCATCGTGGTGGCCTACACCGCCATCGGTGGCTTCATCTCCGTGGTGAAGACCGACGCCGTCCAGGGAGGGGTCATGGCGGTGGCCGCGGTGCTCATGTTCGCCGGCACCGTCAGCGCAGCCGGAGGGCTCGGCTCCCTGTCGGAGATCCGCACGCAACCGGGAGGGGAGGATCTTTTCCGCCTCGGCGGTGGGGTAGCCGTGCCGGTGCTCCTGGGGACGCTCTTCGCGGGGCTCGTCAAGTTCGCCGTGGAGCCCAGGCAGCTGTCGCGGTTCTTCGCCCTTCGGGACAAGAGCGCCATCCGGACCGGCCTGCTCGTTTCCACGGTGACCTTCGGAGTCGTCTACGCCCTGCTGATCCCCATCGGCATCTATGCCCGCAACATCTTCCCGACGGGCATCGAGGACACGGACCTGGTCGTTCCCACCCTGATCGCAGAGACCTTCAGCGACGGGACAGGCGCGTTCCTCCTCGTAGCCATGGTGGCCGCCGCCATGTCCTCGCTGGACTCCGTCCTCCTGGTGACCGCGTCGACGGTGGAGCGCGACCTGGTGAGCGTGGCGCTGCCGCATCGCACGGAAGGCGAGTCCATGCGATGGACCAAGGGGTGGGTCGTGCTCTTCGCGGCCGCGACCGCCGTCATCGCCCTGGATCCCCCGGGCGGGATCGTATCCCTCACCGCCTTCAGCGGGTCCCTCTACGGCGCCTGCTTCTTCCCGACCATCGTGCTGGGCCTTCACTGGCGGAGGGGAAGCGGTGCCGCCGTCGTAACGTCGTTCGTGGCGGGCGTTGGCGTCCTGCTGACCTGGGATCTCCTCCCGGGCTCGGAGATCCTCCACGAGGTATTCCCTGCTCTGCTCCTGTCCAGCCTGGCGTATGTGGGAATCTCCCTCATGACGCCCATCGGCGCCACCGGTGAGGCCGCCCGTCTGTTCCTTGGAGAAACGCCCCCAGGCGAGGTGTCCAGCGCCTGAGGAACCTCTCCGAGCTTGCGTGCGTTCCGGTGGTGGCACACCGTGAGGCCGCGGTAGTGCGATCGGTGCGCCTCCAGCCACCTCCCAATCCAAGGACCGTATGATGCGACGCCTCTTCGGTGCCGCCCTCGCCACGGGTCTGCTCCTGTCGGGGTGCGGGCCCGAGGAGGCACAGGTCACGCTGGGGCCGAAGGACGGGTTGGAGCTGCCACCCGCGGACACGGGGCGGGTGAAGGTCGGCGACGTGGCCCCGGACTTCTCCCTGGAGTCCTACCAGGGAGAGGTGGTGACGCTTTCCGACTTCCGCGGCAGGAAGGACGTGGTCCTCGTCTTCTACCGGGGCCACTGGTGACCCTGGTGCGCGAGTCAGCTCGGTGAGCTGAGAGACCTCCTTGGGCCGGAGAGGGAAGGGCGGACGGAGATCCTCGCGCTGTCCATCGATGATCGCGAGCGCCAGCAGATGATGATCGACCGGGTGGCCGAGAGCGACGGACGTCGGCTGGAGCTCCGACTGCTCTCCGACCCGGACCACACGGTCATCGATCGGTACGGTCTCCTCAACCAACAAGACCCTCGACAGCGCCCCATACCCCACCCGACGGTGTTCGTCATCGATCAGGCCGGCGTGGTGAGGTGGAAGTTCGTGGAGATCAACTACAAGATCCGCCCTACGAACGAGGACATCCTCACGGCCCTGGATCAACTCGGGTAGCCGGGGCGGCAGCTAGCCCCCCAGGGCCTCGATGCGCTCGGTCGCGTGCGCCCTCGCCGCACGCCCTCTCGGATCGGCATCCGTCCATAGCTCCAGCACGCGCCCATATGAGTGGAGCGCCCCCACGGTGTCGCCCGCCTGCTCCTGCGCCGGAGCCAGCTCCCGCCACGCCAACGCGAAGCCGTCACTCGAGCGCACCACCTGCTCCAGGAGGGCGACGGCTCCCACCGGGTCTCCGTGCAGAAGCAGCGTCCGGGCCTGATGAAGCCGTCGGAGATCCCCGACGCCCGCCACCGTCATCTCCGCCATCGGCTCCTCCGCCCGGATGGACTTGAGGGACTCACCCACACGCTCACGAACCCCCAGAGCCAGACGGTCTGCCGCCCCGACCAGCCTTTCGGGTCCTGCGGCCGTGCTCCGGAAACCCGCCAGGGGCCTGCCGGTTGCGCCGTCCAGGAGGCTTGCCGCAAGGAGGTAGCCCGACTCCGTGGCGGCGATCTCGCCGTCCAGAACCACTCGGAAGCCCTCCCTCGCTGCCAGTTCCAGGGCCAATTCGCCCGAGAGGCCCTCCCGCGGCAGCCCCGGGGTGGCCGCCACGAGGTCGACGAGATCGTCGAGGGTGACGGGCCGGAGGATCGTGGAGTGCTCCAGGTCAACGCGTAGGACTTCGGTTACGACCCCTCCGAGGCGCTCGCCCGTCGCATCCGAAAAGTCGGCCACGAGTACCCTGTCCCCGGGGTCGACGATACCCTGGGCCGCGAGGGACCCTACGGGCCCGATTCCCAGAGCCCACATGCTCATATAGGCCACCACGGACGCGACGAGGAGCGCGGCAGCCCCGACCCCGGTCAGCAGCGCGTTGCGCCACGTGAAGAGCGTGGCGCGGTGCAGAGGATGCCTCGCCGGAATCACGTGGACCTCGGCGGGCGTCCGCCCCACCACGTCGAAGGGACTGATGGCCTCGTTCGGATCGTCCGCCAGCCAGGGGAGTCCCTTCTGGACGACCGTGGTCACGAGCACCACGGGAAGACCTACCAGCAGGATCACCTCGGCGAGGCCCAGGGTCCATCCGGGGAGCCCGGCGAGGGCCGTGGCTGCCTCGACGCCCTTGAGCACCATCCAGGAGCCGCCGGCGTAGACCACCAGCACCTGCCACACCGAGCGGCGGTGAAGCTCACGAACCAGCTTGCGGAGGGTATGCATCCAGGGACGCCTCTTCCCGCGGACGTGGCCGACAAGCCGCGCGGCCGGTGGGAGGGACGGAGCGCGGCAGGGCCTTCGACTCCAGAATGCGCACCCGCCCGTCATTCCTCAAGCCCTCCGTGGGCATCGCTTCCCGGGATGTTGCTGTCCGAAGCGCCTGTTCGGATCGCGCGACTGCGTTGCGGGTAGATGAACCTGATTCCCGAAATCCCGATTCGGAGACAGCCCGTGACCGTCATCCCGCGGCTCGGTCGGAGCAATCTGCTGGCCGGCGCCCTACTCCTGGTCTGCGCCGGTTGCTTCGGCGGCATGGGACGCTCTCGAGATCCCTTCCACGAGGCCCCGGGAGAGGGCCATGACCAGATCAGCGTGCGGGTGGAGAACCAGAACTTCGGGGACGCGGTGGTACACGCGTCACGCGGAGGTGAGCGGGTCCGCCTGGGGGGCGTGACCGGGAAATCCGAAGAGACGTTCACCATGGAGTGGGGCTTCTCCCTCCCCCTGGAGTTCGAGATCAACATCGTCGGCGGCGGGCGCTGCCTCGTCAGGCCGCTGAGCGTCGATCCGGGAGACAGGGTCTGGGTCAGGATTCCCACCCACCTCGGCGCCAGCCCCTGCTACTCCGGCAAGGGGTGAGGCCCGACCGACGGGAGGACGAAGATGACGAGAGTGGTCGCCCGAGCGATGGTTACGGGCCTCGGGGCACTGTGGTTGGCGGGGTTGGGGGGCTGTGCGTCTTCGGCGTTGGCCGAGGCAGATCCCTTCTCCCAGGGCGCGGCCGAGCAGCATATCCAGATCAAGGTCATCAACCTGAACTTCCAGGACGCCACGATCTGGGCGTTGATCTCCGGCGGAAGGCGCCAGCGACTGGGCATCGTCTCCGGCAAGGGAGAGGCGGAGTTCACGCTTCCGTGGAGGTTCTCCGAGCCCCTGCGCCTGGAGTTCGACCTGTTGGCCGGCCCCCGGTGTGTGACGGAGGACCTGACGGTGGATCCGGGTGACCTCCTCGAGCTCCAGATCGCCTCGAACTTCTACGCGACGCCGGGCTGCCGCTGACGAGGACCCTGGAGAGCCCCGGCTCGGAGCTCCTGTCCGTGAGGGGGTCGGGCGTGGTGCCGACCTGCTCAGTAGAGGAGGGAGGCTTCCACCGAAGCCGTGAAGGCACGGCATTCTTCTTCCACGCCGTCCAGCATCTCCGCGGTGGAGGCTCCCGCGTCGATCCCGGTGCGCAGCCCGCTGTGGCCCCACAGCATGTCCACCGGCATGAGCAGCTCTTCGTACTCGTAGGGTGGCGGTCGCCAGTCGAATGACCCGGGAGCGAGATCCTTCACCGCTCTGAGCAACGATACCGTCGCCCTGACGGGCCGGAAGGACCGGGGATCGGTCACGTGGATCTGCACTCCGCCGCACAGGACTCCCTGGTGCTTCTGGAAGGTCGGCTCGAACCAGCACGCCCGAAGGCGGGCTCCGCTCCAGGCGTCCGGGTCGCACTCCTCCACGAGGGCGTGCGGGTCCAGGTAGGGGGCCCCGACGAGCTCGAAGGGCCGGGTGGTGCCCCGACCTTCGGAGAGGTTGGTGCCCTCCAGCAGCACCCCGCCCGGGTACACCTGACAGGACTGGGGCGTGGGAAGATTGGGGCTGGGCAGGACATAGGGGAGGCCGGTATCCTCCCAGAGCATGTCCCGCTCCCACCCCGTCATGGGAACGACCTCCAGCTCACAGGCGATTCCCCGCGCCTGGTTGAGCCAACGGGCCAGCTCACCCGCCGTCATCCCATGGCGCAGCGGGATGGGGTGCATGCCGACAAAGGACTCGAAGCCGCTCCGGAGCACCGGACCCTCCCGAGCGATCCCCCCCACGGGGTTGGGCCGGTCCAGGACGACGAACCGAATCCCGGCCTCGGCGCAGGCCTCCATGGCGAGGGCCATCGTCCAGATGAAGGTGTAGACCCTCACACCCACGTCCTGCAGATCGAAGACCAGGGAGTCCAGGCCCTCCAGCATCTCCGCCGTCGGCCTCCTAACGTCGGAGTAGAGGGAGTGGACCCGCAATCCGGATCGAGGATCGACGTAGTGCTCGGACTCGATCATGTTGTCCTGTTTCTCGCCTCGGGCCCCGTGCTGGGGTCCGAAGAGGACACGGATGGGATAGCCCGCGTCGCGAAGCGCATCTACCGCCATGGACAGGTCTTTCGTGACCGAAGCCGGGTGGAGGATCAGACCCATCGACGACTCACGCAGGTGATCTCCGGCGTCTCCCGACACCAGGCGATCCAGTCCCGTGCGGACCGGGGGGCGTTCGCTCATCCCGGTGCAGCCAGATCTTCCATGACCAGGGCGGCCAGGTCGGCCAGCATCCTGAGCGGTGACGGCGGGAAGGCCCCCTGCGACGAGGTGTTCACCTGCAGGGCCAGGGCGAAGCGTCCGTTGGGGAAGTAGTACGTCTCCGTCCGGTAGCCGGGCATGAAGCCGCTGTGACCCCAGGCCGTGCCCGCCGGCAGCTCCATCATGATGACCCCCAGCCCGTAGCTCGCGTCGGGCCCCAGCGGAGCCGCCGTTCCTCTGCGGAAGTCCTCCATCAACCCCGTGGGAAATGCCCGGCCCTCTTGAACGATCCACGTCCAGCGCGCCAGGTCCTCCGCCGTCGACGCATACCCGCCACCTCCCCACTCGAACTGTGGGTTGATGGCGAGCCTGCCGTCTCGGAGCATGGCGTCGACGCCGCCGAACGGGTTCCCTGGCCCGGCGTATCCCTGGACCAGGCCCGGCACGTGAGGTCGATCGGAGGGCACGGTGTTGCGGAGGTCGCGCGGCTCGAGGACGCGCCGACGGATCTCGTCATACGCGCTGTTCCCCGTCACCGCTTCGATGACCATGGCGAGGAGGATGTAGTTCGTGTCGGAGTACTCCCATCCTTCTCCGGCGGCAAAGGGCGCCTCGGAGTCGAACAGGTAGGCCAGTCGCTCCTCCGGCGTGAAGGTCCTCAGCGGATTCCCGCTGAGGTCCTCCAGGAATCTCGGGTCGAGCTCGTACCGCACGATGCCGCTGGTGTGGCCCATGATCTGGCGCACGGTCACGTCCCGGGCGTTGGGGATCCGGTCGAACCAGGCGTGCTCTCCCAGATGGTCGCCGACCTTCCCGTCCAGGTCCAGGAGACCCTCCCCCACGAGCTGAAGGGCCACCGCTCCGAAGTAGGTCTTGCCGACGCTCCCCTGGAGCATGCGGGCGGCAGGCGTCATGGGGACGTGCAGGGCCGTGTCGGCCAAGCCCGCCGCCAGCCCGAAGGACGTCCCGTCGGCCAGGGCGACACCCAGGGTGATCCCGGGGATCGCCTCGGGGAGCGCCAGCGAGTCGAGGCGTGCCTGCAGCCGGTCCGCCAGGTCCTGCGACTGGCCGCAGGCGACGGCTGGCAGGGCCAGGAGGGCAGCAGCGAGGGTGGTCGCCGCGACCCGACGAGGATCGAGTGCCGGAATCATGCAGCCGAGAATGGGCTGGTCGGCTCCACGCCGCCAGCCCGGCCGCTACGGTCAGGTGCCCGTGGAGTCGGCAGGCTCCGGCTCGACCACGACCAGCGCGACCGGATCAGAGACGATTCCGCCCACCCGGGCCGTCAGGGACGCCGTGCCAACCGCGACGGACCGAATCACGGCCTGGGACGAGGGGATGAGGGCCTCGACGGCAGCGACGGCAGGATCCGAGGACATCCAGACGAAATCGACGAGCGCCACCGGGCTCCCCGTCGGTGAGAACGCCGTAGCCTGCGCATTGGCGCTGTCCCCCAGCTCCATGTTCCCGGACCCCACGCTCACCTCGACCCGAGCGACGAGCGCCGCGCTCGGATCCGTCGTGGACAGGGGGTCTGCGTCACCGCACCCCACTGCCAAGATCGGCAGAACCGCCATCCAAGTCAGTCTCATTCGGTGAAACCTCCTCCGTGGATCCCGGGGCCCTCCAGCAGGTCCGGCGCCACCCCGTCTTCGGCACGCAAGCCTCGTGCCCACACGAGGTGAGGCAGGACGCGCCCCGCAGGCGCGCAGTGGTCCCTCCTCCGGGCACGGCGGCAGGCTCAGGGCTCCACACTTCTTGCCGGACCCCGTCAGGATGTGCGCCCCCGGCGGAGCCGGCCGATGCGCGGTCTATTCCGCCCGGAATGCCTCCACGGGATCCACCCGGGCGGCCCTGTGGGCCGGGAGGACGCAGGCGGCGAGGGCCACCGTCGCGACGAACCACACCACACCGGCGAGCGTCATCGGGTCCGCAGGATCCACGCGGAACAGCATCCCCTGGACCAGACGCCCGGCGAGCCACGCGCCGGGGAGACCCACCAGGAGGCCCAGCACCGTCAGCCGGAGCCCCCCGACGACGACTTCGCGGGTGACCTTGGAAGCCGAGGCGCCGAGGGCCATGCGAACACCGATCTCGTGGAATCGGCGCGAGACCTGATAGGCGAGGACGCCGTAGAGGCCCACGCTGGCCAGGAGGAGGGCAACGGCCGCGAACAGGGTGAGCGCGACGGCGATGGTCCGTTCGCTCGACACCGACGAGCTGATGGCCTCCTCCATGGTCGTCACCGCGTCGAGGGGAACGTCCGGATCGAGACCGCGAAGAACCTCCCGGACCGCCGACACCACGCCCGACATGTCCCCCCGCGTCCGCACGGCCAGGCCCATGCGGGCGGAGGCGGCCTGCAAGTACGGGAAGTACATGGCGAAGTCGACGGAGGCCGCGAGGCTTTGGACCTTCACGTCCCCGACAATACCGACGACCTCGCGGATGGCGGGCTCGTCACCGCCCTGGTCGATGGCCACGGTCGCGCCCAGCGGATCCCGGTCACCGAACAGATCCCGCGAGAGGCTCTCGCTGAGCACCACGACCGGAGGCGCAGCGGCGTCGTCCGTGGCCTCCAGGTCCCGCCCACCGAGGATGGGGACGCCCAGGCTGGCGAAATATCCCGGGAGGACTCTCCTCTGGTAGGCCAGCCGACCGAACACACCCCCGGTGCCGAAGTCCTCGGGAAGGGCGATCCTGACGTTTCCTCCCCCGTGTCGGATGGGGATGTGAGAGGTCAGGCCCACCGAGGTCACGCCCGGAATGGCCTGTATCCGATCGGCAAGCTCCGTGAAGAACCGGGTGGCCTCCTCAGGGTCCGGGTATTCTCCCCGGGGGATCTGGACTTCGGCGAGCGTGAGCTGCCCGGTGTCGAATCCCGGTTCCACACGAACCAGCTCCCGGAAGCTCCGGAACAGGAGGCCGGAGACCGCCAGGAGAACCGTCGTCATGCCCACCTGCGCTACCACGAGACCCGATCGGAACCTGGCGCTTCGATCGCCGCTCCGTCCCCTCCCGCCCGCCTTCAGGTCCTCGGCCGGATCGGTGCGCGCCACCCGCACCGACGGAAGCACGCCGAACAGCAGGACCGTCCCCACCGAGAGCGCCAGCGCGAAGCCCAGGGTGGGCCACCCGAAGCCGGCCTCGATGTCTCCCAGGACATCCATGGGCACGAAGGCGAGAATGCCCCGCTGCACCCACAGCGCAAGCACCACTCCGAGCACGCCGGACCCGAGCGCCAGGTGAACGTTCTCCGTGAGGAGCTGCCTGGCCAGGCGTCCCTGGCCGGCACCCATGACCGAGCGCACGGCGAGCTCCGACCGCCTCGCGCTTCCCCGGGCCAGCAGAAGGCCGGCCACATTGGCGCACGCGATGAGCAGCAGGGCTACCACAGCGGCCATGAGGACGCGCAGGGTCGGGAGATACCGCTCGGTCAGAGCCTCTCTCAGGTTGGTGACGTTCAGGCCCTTTCCCCGATTCGAGTCGGGGTAGAGCTCCGCCAGCCGTCCCGATAGCGCGTCCACCTCGGCCTGGGCCGATTCGACGGTCGCGCCTTCCGCAAGGCAACCCACCAGCACGAAGTTGTGGAATTGCCTCGCCGAGGCCCAATCGACTCCCCGCTGGACCGGGCGCCAAAGGTCCGCCGTCTGGAGGAAGCGGAACCCCTCCGGCGCCACGCCCACCACCGTAGTCGGCGTCCCGTCCAGGGAGATGGTGGACCCGACCACACCCCGATCGCCCCCGAAGCGCCGCTGCCAGTACCCGTGGGACAGGACCGCGACCGGAGGGCCTCCGGCCTCCCCTTCCTCCGGCAGGAAATACCGCCCCGCCGCCGGTCGCACACCGAACGTCTCGAAGAACCCCACCGACGCCCCGGGGGCGAGAACGCGCTCGGGCTCGCCCACGCCCGTGATCGTCGCCGACACCGGAAAGGGCGTGGTGGCGGCGAGGCTACGGAAGGCCCGGACCTGGTCACGATAGTCGAAGAAATCGGGGCCCGAGACCGTGAAGCCGACCCTGCCCTCCCAGGTCACCCTGCCGAGCACGAGGTCGTTCGCTTCCGGATACGGGAGCGCCTGGAAGATCGAGCGCTCCAGGACCCCGACCATGGCCACGTTGCCGCCGATACCCAGACCGAGCGTGAGCAGCACCGCCAG
Source organism: Gemmatimonadota bacterium (assembly GCA_039589955.1). Taxonomy (GTDB): domain Bacteria; phylum Gemmatimonadota; class Gemmatimonadetes; order Longimicrobiales; family Gaopeijiaceae; genus SZUA-318. Next base: position 19,956 of record JBDHGI010000038.1, read on the forward strand.
GAGGAACGCGGGTTGCCTGGGAAGAGCCCTCAGGGCGATCCTGGAGTCCTGGATGAGGTCGTCCCACATCCGTGCGCCGCGGACGTCGCGCACTTGCTCCTTGAATCGCTCCACCCCTCCGAAAGCCACCAGTGCCCGCCTCCGGGCCTCCCCAGGCTCCATCCCGGCTTCCACGTTCTGCCGGATCTCCATGTCCAGATGGAAGCGGATCTCGTCATCCAGCTCCAGCTCCGGCGCCGACTTGCGGAAGATCACGTCCCATCGCCGCCGCACCCACTGCCACCATCCCCTCATCGAGCCTCCTCACCCCGTCGCCAGAATCGCTTCCACCGCCTCCGAGAACCGACGCCATTCCTCCCGCTCCACCACGAGCGCCTGACGGCCCTTCCTCGTGAGGCTGTACACCTTCACGGTGCGTCCCTCTTCGGAGACCCCCGGCTCCGAGTGGATCAACCCCCGGTCGCGCAGTCGGTACAGCGCCGGATAAAGGGAGCCCTGGTTCACCTCCAGGGCGCCTCGACTGAGCAGTTGGATGCGCTTGGACACGGCCCACCCGTGCAGGGGCTCCAGAGCGAGCGTCTTGAGGATCAGCAGGTCGAGGCTTCCCTGCAGCAGATCGGTCCTGGCGGCCATCGGTTCATCCTGAGACGTGTGTCACCAGATTGGACGCTCTCGAGCGCCGGTTGGTTGTAGAATGACATAGTACCAGGTCGTGCGACAACCTCTCCACGGACCGTTCCACGCCCCCCGGGGCGTCTGGCGTCGTGGGACAGGTCCTTCCACCTTCCAGGCAGCCTACCCAGTCACCCGTCCGGGAGGACCCATATGTCCATCCGAACCAACGCCCTCGGGGCTTCACTGCTGGCTCTCCTCGTCGCGGCATGTGCACCCGCAAGCGACGCTCCCTCCGGAGATTCTCCTGATATGCAGGTCTTCGTCGACCAGTACGCCACCTTCCGCCTCACGACCGACCTTTCCCGACTGCCGGAGAACGATCGCGAGGTCGTGCGCCTCCTCATCGAGGCCGTCCAGCCCATGGACGAGGTCTTCTGGATGGAGGCGTTCGGCGGCCGTGACGAGGCCCTCGCCCTGGCCGACGGAGACGCCGCCACTCGCCGCTACCTCGAGATCAACTACGGCCCTTGGGACCGGCTGCGGGCGGACGAGCCCTTCATTGAAGGCGTAGGGCCCAAGCCTGCGGGAGCACGCCTGTATCCGGCGGACATGACCGTCGAGGAATTCGAGTCCGCCGCGGCCGAGAATCCGGACCTGAAGAGCCTCTACACCCTGGTGCGGCGGGGCGAGGACGGCTCCCTGATGGCGGTGCCCTACCACGAGGCATTCGCCGAGCAGCACGGAGCGGCCGCCGCGAAGCTCCGGGAGGCAGCGGAGCTGGCCTCCAATCCAGTCCTGGCAGGCTACCTGTCACTCCGCGCCGAGGCCCTCGAGACGGACGAGTACCAGGCGAGCGACATGGCCTGGATGGACATGAAGGACAATCTCATCGACGTGGTCATCGGCCCCATCGAGACCTATGAGGACCAGCTCTTCGGCTACAAGGCGGCCCACGAAGGCTACGTCCTCGTCAAGGACATGGCCTGGAGCGAGCGGCTTTCCCGCTTCGCGGCGCTCCTCCCCAGCCTGCAGGAAGGTCTACCTGTGCCCGCACAATACAAGCGTGAGAGGCCGGGGACGGACTCCGATCTCAACGCCTACGATGTGGTGTACTACGCCGGTGACACCAACGCGGGTTCGAAGACCATCGCTATCAACCTGCCCAACGACGAAGAGGTCCAGCGGGCGAAGGGCACCCGCCGCCTGCAGCTGAAGAACGCCATGCAGGCGAAGTTCGACCACATCATGACGCGCATCGCGGAGGAGCTGATCGCCGAGGACCAGAGACGGCACGTGACCTTCGACGCCTTCTTCGGCAACACCATGTTCCACGAGGTCGCCCACGGGCTCGGCGTCAAGAACACGATCACGGACAAGGGGACCGTCCGCACAGCCCTGAGGGAGCACGCCTCGCCCATGGAGGAAGGCAAGGCCGACGTGGTAGGCCTCCATATGGTGAGCCGGCTCTTCGAGCGCGGCGAGCTCACGGAAGGGAGCCTCGAGGACCACTATGTCACCTTCCTCGCAGGGATCTTCCGATCCGTCCGCTTCGGGGCCAGCAGCGCCCACGGGCGGGCGAACATGGTGCGCTTCAACTTCTTCAAGGAGATGGGAGCCTTCACCCGGGACGACGTGACCGGCACCTACCGTGTGGACTTCGAGGTCTTCCCCCAGGCGGTGAACGCCCTCAGCGAGGTCATCCTCACGCTCCAGGGGGACGGGGACTACGACGGTGTGGACGTCCTCATGCAGGAGAAGGGAATCGTACCGGCCGACCTGCAGGCGGACCTGGACCGACTCGATGCCCTGGGCATCCCCCGGGACATCGTCTTCGAGCAGGGATGGAGCGTGCTGGCGGGCGGATGAACCTCCGCTGGGTCGCCGTCCTCGTCCTCCTTGCCTCGGCAGTCCTGGCGGTCCGCTCCTTGGCGGACCGCCGCAGGACGGCCCGAGAGATCAGCGAGCTGAGGGACGACATCTATGTCGCCCGGGTCGCCACCGACTCGTGCCGGAACGCGGTGGCCTATGCGGAGATGTCCCTGCGACGATTCGGCGACGCCGTCGACTCGGTCCGTGGGCAGGTCCGGAGCCTCGAGGCGCTGGACGAACGGGGCGTCCCGGAAGAGCGCTACGACGAGTACATGCGGCTCTTCAACGCCTACAACGACTCGGTTGCCCTCTGGGACGACCGCGTGGCGAAGCTCCGCGCCGACGAAGCCGCCTGTCGGAGCGTCATTGAGCGGCACAACCTGCTGGCGGACTCCCTCCGCAGGCGGCTGCGGCCCGGGAGCCGGGAAGAGGGATCCAAGCCTGTGCCGTGAGGTGGGGCCCTCACGGCCCCCCTTTCTCAGGCCTCGGCGAGGCCCTCCTCCGACATGGGGAGGACCCGCGGCGGGGCATGCCGGGAAAGGACCACCATGTGGTTCGGCGGAACCACGGCCCATCTGGAATCCTCGGTGAGCCGCTCCGACGACACGAGGTAGGCATCGCCCTCGTCACCCTGCCTGTGGTCGACGAACTGCCTGCCCGCGGGCTCGTAGAGCTCTCCGCGGTAGAAGTACAGCGACTCCGCCGGGACGTCCGTGTGGTCGCTGAATCGGCAGGCGGCCGCGTGAACGCCGTCGCTCACCGCGATGTTCAGAAAGCTGGGTTGTCCGTCCGCGTGCCGATGCACCAGCGAGAGGATCCGGTAGACCGCCGCGTGGACCCGGTTCGCCAGCTCCAGCGGAGGATCCGTGACCGGCCCGTCGGTCACGGAGTCCCCACCGCGGACCGGCGGAAGATGGACGGGGCATCCGTGGCGGACGATCTCGTCCACGAAGACCGCGAACAGATGCTCCGTGTCCGTGCTCCCTCGCACGACGTCGAACGCTTCCTCCGTGAGCTCCTCCAACAGCCTCCTGCGGATTCGACGGAACCCTCCGATGTGACCGTTGTGCATCATCAGGTACGCGCCATACTGGAAGGGATGGCAGTTGGCGAGGTTCACCTCGCTTCCGGGCGTGGCGGCGCGCACGTGGGCGAGAATGCACGGGCTTGCCACGACCTTCGCCAGCGAATGCAGGTTTCGGTTGTTCCACGCCGGCGACACGTCGTGGAACACGGCGGGCTCGGGAGTGAGGCGGGGCGCGAACCACCCCACGCCGAATCCGTCCCCGTTGAGGGGCTCGGCCCGCTCCCGTGCCCGGTAGCTCTGCTGAATGAGGGAGTGCGTCGGCTCGATGAGCAGCGACCTCAGCCGGATGGGAGGGCCCAGGTACAGGGTGAATCGGCACATTGGCGGCGGTTCCTCCTGGCCCGGAATCTAGGCGATCCCCGCCCCGACGCCATCCGCTGGAGGCTGCCGCCGGAGGCCTCACCGCCTACGCGATCCCACCTCCGCTCAGCGCCTTCACCAGCCGGTAGAGGAACTCCTGGCCCTCGTGGAAGCTCCGCACGCCGATGCGCTCGTCCTGCCCGTGAGCCCTGACATCGTCCACGTCGCCGAAGAGGCCGCTCACGCCATACACCGGAATCCCCGCCCGCCGGAGGTAGAGGCCGTCCGTGGCTCCGGTGCTCATGACGGGCAGCACCGTCACTCCAGGCCACATCTCCCCCGTGATGCGCTCGATGGGCCCGAGGACCTCATCCGTCAGTGGCGACGGTGGGCTGGGCGTCGCGCTCCCCACGGGGCTCACGGTGACCTCGAACGGTTCGGCCAGCTCCTGCAGCCGTCCGTGCACCTCCGCCGGGTCGTGGTCCGGGAGGATACGGCAGTTGACATTGGCCGAGGCGAGCTGGGGGAGCGCGTTCTCGGCGTGCCCTCCGCTCAAGAGGGTGGCCACACAGGTCGTCCGCAGGCGCGAGTTGTACTGCGGCTCGACGGATAGCATTCGCGCCGCTGCCTGGTCTGCGGGATTGTCGACGATTCGAGCCATCGCCTCGCCCATCTCCCCTCCCACCAGGTCGGCGGAGCGGGAGAAGAACTCCTCCGTGACCTCGTTCAGCATGATGGGAAACTCGTGCTCCTGCACCGCAAGCAACGCGCGGGACAGGTCGTAGATGGCGTTCTTCTTCACGGGCAGCGAAGAGTGGCCACCCGGATTGGTCGCCTCGAACCGGAAGGACAGGTACTTCTTCTCCGACGCCTGCACGTTGTTGGAGACCTTCCGCCCATTCCGCTCCATGCCGCCACCGCCCTCGTTGAGGGCGAAGGCGGCATCGATGAGCTCGCGGTGCTCCTCGAGGAGAAACTGGACTCCGTTGCGTGGCCCGCCTTCCTCATCGGCCGTGAGCGCCACGATGATGTCCCGGTCGGGCACGAAGCCCTCCCTCCTCATGCGGATGAGGTTGGCCGTGTAGATGGCGGCCTCGTCCTTGTCGTCGGTCACCCCGCGTCCGTAGAAGTACCCGTCTCGCTCCAGGAACTCGAAGGGATCGAGGTCGGGGCTCCAATCCTCGGGGAGCGCCTCCACGACGTCGAGGTGCGCGAGGAGGAGGATCGGCCGCTTCCCGCTGTCCCGCCCCCGATAGCGAGCCACCAGGTTTCCCTTCGTGGGTGCGTCCGCCGGCACGAGGACGTGCACGTCCTCCTCGAGGAAGCCGGCCGCGAGGAGATGGCGAGCCATGGCCCGGGCCGCCGCGGTGTTGTCGCCTCGCTCGGTATCCGTGGTGTTGATCTCGACGAGCTCCTCGAGGAGCGCGCGCGCCAGCTCCCGTGGCTCCTCGGGCGGGAGGGTCTGGCCATGAGCCGGAAAGGGCGCCAGGGCCGCGCAGATCAGAACGGCGGTGGCATGACGTCGTCGCATGGAATGGGGGCTCCTCCGATATCGGTCCCGTCAGAAGGGGGGGGCAACATACCTCCGCCCCCAGGTGCGCCGAAACCGCCGGGCCGCTACGATGGTCAGGCCACCGTCCCCTCGTCATCCGCCAATGTCGGGAACCGCCTTCTCCACCGCCTGGGCCCCCTACATGGCGTGGGCCAAGCATCACCCCCACGCCCCGTACGACCTGACGGGGAGCAACCTGCTGCCGTGCACGCTGGAGGATCTGCCCGGCGCCCGGGAGACTCTGGCGCTACACGACCCCAACGACGAGGGCTACCCTCCCCTTCTCGAGGCCATCGCCCGCCGCTACGGGATGGACGTGGACCAGGTCGCGACGGGGGCGGGAGCCGCAGGGGCCTACTTCCTGGCTCTGGGAGCGCTGGTGAGGCCCGGCGACACGGTGCTGGTGGAGTGGCCCGGATACGATCCCCAGAGCGGGGCAGCGCGCGGATCGCCGACGCCATCACGCCAGGGACCCGGTTGATCGTCCTCACCAACCCCCACAACCCCACCGGCGCGTACGCGTCGCCGGCGGAGCTCGAGGAGGTTGCCGGCGTGGCCGCCTCCGTCGGGGCGAAGGTCCTCGTGGACGAGGTCTATCTGGACTCCCTCGTCGGCGTGGATACGGCGCCCGCCGCGCGTCTCGGCGAGCCCTTCGTTTCCGTGAACAGCCTTACCAAGTCCTTCGGCCTCTCCGGCCTCCGAATCGGCTGGGTGCTGTCGGACCCCGTGACGGTCCAACGCGTGCGCCGCACCCGGGACGTCGTCGACGGGATCGGGGCGACTCCCTCCGAGCGCCTGGGTGTGCTGGCTTTCGCCAGGATGGACGACCTGCTGGAGCGGGCGCGCCGGATCCTCGTTCCGAACGGCGCGCGTCTGAGGGAGCTCGTGGAGGGCAGGCCCGAGCTGGAGTGGGTCCCTCCCGTCGGTGGCGCCGTGGCCTTTCCCAGGCTGGCAGGAGCCGACGACGCGGAGGGCTTCGTCGAGGGCGCCCGCACATCCTTCGGGGTCGGCGTCGTGCCGGGGCGTTTCTTCGGAGCCCCCGCCCACTTCCGCGTTGCCGTCAGCGGCCGCCCCGACATCCTCGAGGCGGGCCTGGAGGCTCTGGAGCGCGCCCTCGACGCCTGGACGCGGCGTGACCCGCGACTCTTTCCACGACAAAGGTGGCGCGGCCCCTCGTCGCGGTGAAATATTGAAGTTGTAGCATTTTACCCTCCCCCCTCAGCCCCCCCTTAACCGGATGTTGAACGCCAAAGGTGATCGCCTCGAGTTCCTGCTGACGGACTACGAGCGCCGAAAGCAGGAGGAGACTCGACGGCAGGTGGAGCGCGCCGTTCGACTCGAGGAGGCCAGAAAGAAGGGTACCGAATACCTCCGCCGCTTCGTGCTGGAACCGGCGCGAAACGTGGCGGAGCGCCTTCAGGGCGCCGGCCACCGTGTGGTCCACCAGGAGCTCCTCGACGCCTACCCTCCCCACGTCCGTATCCACCTGTGGCCCAAGGTCGGACCCATGGACGAGGAAGGGGGGGGCACCCGCCACACCATCGAGCTCGTGTGGGGTGATCCGGACCCGGACAGCCTGTGCGCGAAGCGCTGGACCTCCGAGGGCCTGGACAAGCTCGTCCACCAGGGCTCCGCGCGGCCCGGCGTCCTGGATGAGACCTGGGTCCGTGAGCAGCTGATCATCTTTGTGCGGGAGACGCTGGAGAGCGCCTAGGCGCCTGTCCGAGTAATCCAGTGGGCCGCGCGCAGGGGGCTCGCGAGTTTCAGAGTAGGAGAGACGACGAGTCGTAGCCGTAGCTACGGCGAGGAGGAAAGACGACCTATGGG
>JBDHGI010000039.1:0-25754 GCA_039589955.1 Gemmatimonadota bacterium
GGGCCCCGTCCGCGGACAGATCCAGGCCGAGCTGCGTGAGCTTCACCGAGATCTCAGCGTCGACCCCCGCCGCCGTCACCGCGTCCATCGCCCGGAGGTAGTGCTCCGTCACCGCGTCGGCCTCGGCGTCGGTGGCGACGTTCTCCCCGAGGATCGTGAGCGTCGTGGGGATCCCCTCGGTCCTCAGCCGCCGCGACTCGCTCACCGCCTCTTCCAGAGTCTCACCCGGAAGGAACCGCCGGGTCGCCTTCCTGACGAAGCGGTACCGGGGAAGGCGCTGGGCCAGGAATGGATTCGTGGACGCCCACAGCAGCGCGTTTCTCAGCACGGAGACTCCCGTCATTGGCGAACGAAGCGGTACATGAGCCTGATGAGGCGATACGCCTGGTCGGCGTCATCGGCCCGGTAGGTCACGGTGTAGCCGTCCTCCCGGGACACCCCGGGGATGGACTGGAGGATGGCCACGTGGGTGGGGGAGGTGAAGCGCATGCGCAGGCGCACGGGGCTTCCCACGGACCAGGGCGGGATTTCCCCCCGCTGGAGTCGGTCGAGGGCCCGGGAGACCGCCTGACGGAGCTCCGCGTGCACCGCCGCCGGATGCCGGAGACGGGCCGCGGCCGGGGTGACCGCCGTCTTCGTGGTCACCGTCTCGGAGGAAAGGAACGCCGCGATCTCCGCGGTGAAAGCGGAATCGCCGCTGGCCAGGATGACGGGCACACCGTGCATCCCCGCGAAGGCCGCGTTCATTCCCGCCTCCCCCACCTCCACGTCGTTGAGCCAGAGACCTTTGACCGAGCCGGTTCCCGTGTGGGCCAGGAAGCCGGTGGGATCTCCGGCCTTCGCGTGGTAGCCGACGAAGATTGCCGCGTCGAAGGACCCGTCCAGCCCGGACACCATGCCGAGGGGCTTGATCGAGCCCTGGATGTACGTGACCCGGGGATCCAGGTCGGTGTGGAGGACGTTCTGATGGTCGCCGTGGGAGTCGTTCACCACGATCTCGGCGGCCCCGCGGGCCAGAATGGCCTCCACGACGACGTTCACGTCGTCGGTCATCAGCCTGCGGGCGGTTGCGTAGTCCTTCCCGCCGGAGGAGGTCATGGCGCCGGTGCCCACCCCGGAGATTCCCTCCATATCCACCGAGATGAAGATCCTGGGGCCCGTCTGCGCCCGGGCCGCCCCGACGGACAAGGCCAGGGCGGCCAGCACGACGGCGCCGCGGCTCATCGCTCACCTCCCGGCGGACCCAGACCCGAGAACGGCGTATACCCCGCCGCGAGGAGCGCATCGCGGTACCGGGCCACATCCCCCGCCATGAGCGAGCCCACCACCTCTTCGATCTCCCTGGCGGCTTCCACCGCCTGCCGCATCATGATCTCCTCGTTCCCGGACGGAGCCCCTTCGGCGCTGCCGAGGGCCCTCATGGGCGCCCGCACGGCGTCCGCCACCACGTCGAACCGGCACAGCCCTCGGCACTCCGGCCCGGTGAAGAGGCGCTGCAGGGCCTGACGGAGGGCCTCGCGCAAGGCGATTCCCTGATCGCGCAGCTCCTCGTGCTCCGCGGCCAGCGTGCGCAGGACCATGTCGACGCCTTCCAGGGCCTGCTCGAGCCGATCCCTCGCGTCGGAGGCTTCTTGACCGACGCGCGCCATCTCCCGCATGGCCCCGAGCTTGGCCCGCAGGTCCTCCGCGGTCACCCTGCTCCGCGGATCCTGCACCACGTCGAGCTCTGCGGAGGACTCGGCTTCCCCGAGGGCCACCGTAACCGTGTACCGCCCCGGAAGGGCCTCCATGGCCGGGAACCGCTGGGGATCCGTGTCGCCCCCTGGTCGGAGGCTCCAGGAGACCCGATTGACTCCGGCGCCGGCGGAGAGGCTCCGGCTGTAGATCAGGGCGCCGTCCCTATCGGTCACCTCCAGACGCCCCTCACCCTCCTGCGCCGTCCAGAAGCTCACGAGCGCCCCCACGGGCCGGATCTCGGCCTGCTGCATGGCGTGACCTGTGGACCGATAGCCGATCCCCTCCGCCACGTTCACGCGGAGCGCCGGCGGAGGCACGAAGACGTGCGCGGTGCTCGAGCGGATCTCCGGATCGGCGGCCAGCTCCCGCAGGGGGCGGATGTCGTCCACGACGAGGATCCCGCGACCGTGGGTGCCCAGAACGAGATCCCCGTCCCGCGGATGGACCTTCAGGTCACGAATCGGTACGGATGGCACTCCGGAAGTGTATTTGATCCAATGGTTTCCGCGGTCCATGCTCACGTAGAGTCCGAACTCGGTGCCCAGGAAGAGCAGGTCCGGATTCACCGGGTCCTCCTCGATGGCGTGGACGAAGCCGTCGAGGTCGGGGGTCGCCAGGGACCGCCACGTCTCGCCATGGTCCTCGGTGACGTAGACCCGTGGTGTCCAGTCCCCGCGCCGGTGGTCTTCCGCGACCAGGTAGGCGCGGCCGGCCACGTGCCGGGAGGGCTGCACGTCCGGGATCCAGATCCCTTCGGGCAGGTCCCCGAGCCTGTCACGGACGTTGGCCCACGTCGCCCCACCGTCCCGGGTGAGCTGGACGTTGCCGTCGTCGGTGCCCACCCAGATCACGCCGTCCTCGAGGTGGCTGGGGCCGATGGCGATGATCGTGGTGTGCATCTCCGCGCCGGAGCCGTCCAGAGTGAGCCCCCCGGACTGGTAGGCTCGCTGCTTCTGCGGGTCGTCGGTGGTGAGGTCCGGAGAGATGATGTCCCACGAGCCCCCGTGATCGGCGCTCCGATACAGGAACTGGCTGCCCAGGTAGATGGTCGTGGAATCGAAGGGGTCCACCGTCAGGCCTGCGTTCCAATTGAAGCGCAGCGTCTCGCCGTCGGGATGCACGGGACGGATGCTCTCCTGCAATCCCGTCACCTTGTTGAAGCGCTGGAGGTTCCCCCCCTGGGACATGGAGTAGCCGTGCTCGGGGCTGGAGAAGTCGTTCATGACGGTGAAGCCGTCCCCCCCGCCCACCCTTCGCCAGTGGGCGTTCAGGATCCCCTTGTTCTCCCACACCGTGCTCGGTCCGTACCAGGAGCCGTTGTCCTGCAGGCCTCCGTAGACGTTGTAGGGGACCTCGTTGTCCAGGTCGATGTGGTAGAACTGGGCGAACGTGAGGTTCTCCACGAACCGCCAGTGGGCACCCCGGTCGTAGGTGAAGGCGATCCCGCCGTCGTTGCCGATGATCATCCGTCGGGAGTCCTCCGGATCGATCCAGAGCTCGTGCACGTCACCGTGCACCACGCCGCTGGGGACCACGGTGCGCCATGTGCGGCCCAGGTCTTCGGTGACCTGGATGCCCGAGGCGAGCCGGTAAAGGCGATTCTCGTTCAGGGGGTCCACGCGGAGGTCGGCATAGTAGAATGGTCGGGGATTGATGCCTTCTTCATCGGAGAGCGTCCGCCATGTCCATCCCCCGTCGTCCGAGCGGAGCAGCGCGCTGGGGCTAGCCTCCACCAGGGCGTAGACGACGTCGGGCTCGCTCCGGGCGATCGCTACCCCGATCCTCCCCAGCTCACCAGAAGGGAAGCCGTCCTCCTCCGTGATCCGACGCCAGTGATCCCCGCCGTCGTGGGTGACGAAGAGACCCGAGCCGGGCCCCCCGGAGGTGAGGAAGTCTGGCTCCCTGCGGAAGTCCCACAGGGCGGCGAAGAGCTTCTGCGGATTCTCCGGATCCATCACCATGTCGGCCACGCCGGTCCTGGCGCTCTGCCACAGCACCCGCTCCCAGGTCTCGCCCCCGTCGAGGGTACGGTAGACGCCCCGCTCGTCTCCGTCCGACCAGGCCGGTCCCAGCACCCCGACGTAGACCACGTCGGGATCGGAGGGGTGCGTGAGGATGCGGTGGATGCGCTCGGACCGCTCCAACCCCATCAGAGCCCACGTCTCGCCCCCGTCGAGGCTCCGGAAGAGCCCCCGGCCCACTCCGGCGGAGTTGCGTGGGTTCCCCTCCCCCGTGCCAACCCAGACGATGTCCGGGTTGGGCTGGAAGACCGCCACGGCACCGATGGACAGGGTTGACTGGCCGTCGAACACCGGTGTCCAGGTGAGTCCGCCGTCCACCGACCGGGAGACCCCCCCGGTGGCGGCGCCCACGTAGATGACGTTCCGGTCCGCCAGGGCGACCTCGACGTCGGACACGCGACCGCTCATGCCGGCGGGTCCGATCGCCCGGGCCCGCATGGCCGCGAAGGGGTCGTCCTGAGCTCTCACGGGAGGGGCGAGCACCGCGGCGGACAGGAGGAAGGGGACAATCGGGGAGATCTTCATGACGGACCTGGGGAAGCTCGACGAACGGAATCCGGGCCGGGCCGGGCCCGGCTTCGACTCAGAGTACGGGGACAACCTCGGTCCGGCCAGCCGCCGGAGGCTCCCTAACGGAACAGCAGCCCGGGATCGGGGAAGGTGCCAAGCCCGGCGTCCTCCACCATGCGACGGAACTCCGCGACCTGGACGACGACGAGGCGGTTCATGGCGGACTCGAGCTCCTGCACGGCGACGGTCATGCGCTGGAGGTCCAGCCTCTGGCCCTCGGTGGGTCGGTCGTAGGACCCGTCCAGGGTCCTCACGCCGCGGCGGTACCGGCTCACCTCCTCCTCGGACGAGGCCTCGTCGAGGGCCCTCGCCAAGGCTCCGGCGGCTTCGCGGATGTCATCCGCCCCCTCGACGTCCCGCTCGGCGAGAAGCTCCACGGTCCGGTCCAGGGCGGTCCGGATCCTCTCCGTGAGGGCTCTGGCGGCGCCGAGCCGGCGGTCCAGGTCCAGGGCGGCCTGGATCGCCTGGTGCTTCTCCACTCGCTCCGACAAGGGCACCTCCACCCGAGGATCCGGCAGGACCGCGACGCTCGTCTCCGACGTCGCGCCCCCGAGCCGTGCCTCCACGAAGTACGTGCCCGGCAGCACCTCCGGGGCCTGGGTGCGGGAGCGTCCCCGCCTCTCTTCCTCCGGCACCGCGGGGGTGTCCTCACGGAGGTCCCAGACGATGCGGTTCAACCCGGGGCGGGCGGGCGCCTCGAGGCTCCGCACCGGCACCCCTTCGACGTTGCTGATGGAGAGCTCCACCGAATCCCCGGCCGGCCCACCGACCCAGTAGGTCAGGAGGGCTCCCGCCGGCCGGGTCTGCCCCCGGAAGAGGGCGTCTCCCGCGAAGTGGTATCCGTCCACCGCCGCCGCGTGCCGCAGGTAGGCCACCGGAGCCTCGAAGAGGTGGAGCTGCGCCGTCATCACGGAGGGATCACTTGCCAAGGCCTGCAGGGGCCGGATGTCGTCCAGCACCCACAGGGCCCGCCCGTGGGTGCCGATGACCAGGTCGTGGTCCCGTGGGTGGATCTGGAGGGAGCGGACCGGCGCGGTGGGGAGGCCATGGGTCCACTTGAACCAGGACTCGCCCCGGTCCAGGGAGACCCACAGGCCCAGCTCGCCCCCGGCGAACAGGAGGTTGGGCGTGACCGGGTCCTCCTCCACGGTGTGCAGGAACCCGTCGATGGCCTTGTCCCTCCCGATGTTCTCCCAGCGCCTACCGTAATCCTCGGTGCGGTACAGGTAGGTCTCCCAGCTTCCCCTCCGGTGGTCGTCGAACACCACGTAGGCGGTGCCTCCCGCATGCCTGGAGGCCTCGATGTGGGGGATCCATGTCGCCTCCGGAACGCCCCTGATGCGGCCCGTCACGTCTTCCCAGGTGCCACCCCCTGCCCGAGCGACATGAACCTGGCCGTCATCGGATCCCGTCCAGATGAGCTCGGGCTCGGCGGGGCTGGGAGCGATGGCGAGCAGGGTCGTGTGGTTCTCGGCCCCCGTGGCGTCCGTGGTGAGGCCTCCGCTCTGCCGCTGACGCTGCTTCTCCGGATCGTTGGTGGTGAGGTCGGGGCTGATGATCTGCCAGGTGTGGCCCCGATCGGGGCTCTTGTGGACGAACTGGCTGCCGTAGAAGATGGTGCCCACCTCGAACGGATCGAAGGCGAGAGGGGAGTTCCAGTTGAAGCGCAGGTCGATGCCGTCGGGAGCCCAGGGTCGGATGGACTTGCGCTCCCCGGTGCGTAGATCGAAGCGCTGCAGGTTTCCGCCCTGGGACATGGCGTAGCCATAGCTCGGATCCCTGGCGTCGAGCATGGCGTTGAAGCCGTCGCCGAAGGCGATCTCCTTCCAGTGGTAGCTCCGGATGCCCCCCACCTCCCAGAGGTCGGACGGACCCCTCCAGGAGCCATTGTCCTGCATCCCGCCGAAGACGTTGAAGGGCACCGCGTCGTCCACCGACACGTGGTAGAACTGACCGACCGGGAGATTGTCGAAAAGACGCCAGGTCGCAGCCCGATCCCGTGACTCCCACAGGCCACCATCGGTGCCCACCAGCATGTGGCGCCCGTTCCCGGGGTCGATCCACATTGCGTGGAAGTCCGGGTGGACGTCGCTGCCCATGGGCTCGAAGGAGCGGCCGCCGTCCTCCGAGACCAGGATCCGGGAGCTGAGGCTGTAGAGGCGGAGCTCGTTTTCCGGGTCGACGAAGATGTCCGCGTAGTAGAAGGGCCGATTGGCCACGCCCCGGTCGGTGCTCATCGTCTGCCAGGTCCGCCCCCCGTCGTCGGAGCGAAGAAGGGCGCTTCGCTCCGCTTCCACGAGGGCGTACACGACGTCCGGGTCCGAGGGAGCGACCGCCAGGCCGATGCGGCCCAGGTCACCGGCGGGCATCCCGTGGGACTCGGTGTAGCGGGCCCAGCTTTCGCCCCCGTCCCGGGTCACGTAGAACCCCGAGCCGGGCCCGCCCGACGTGAAGAACCACGGCTCCCGCCGGAACTCCCACATGCCCGCGTACAGCTCGAGGGGGTTCGAGGGATCCATGACCAGGTCGCTCACGCCCGTCCGCTGGTTCACCCACAGGACCCTGCGCCAGGTCCGGCCACCGTCCGTGGTCTTGTACACGCCACGCTCCTCACCGTCGGACCAGGCCGGCCCCATGACACCCACCCAGACGACATCGGAGTCCCGCGGATGGATCACGATCCGGTGGATGCGCTCGGACCTCTCGAGGCCCAGGAGCGTCCACGTGCGTCCGCCGTCCACGGTCTTGTACAGGCCCGCCCCCACGCCTGCGCTGTTGCGCGGATTGCCTTCGCCGGTGCCCACCCAGACGACGTCGGGCGCGTTGGGGTCGATGGCCACCGCCCCGATGCCGCTGACGCGCTCGCTGTCGAAGACCGGCGTGAACGTGACCCCCCCGTTGGTGGACTTCCATACGCCTCCCGTGGCCGCGCCGACCCAGATGACGTCGGGGTCGGAAGCCAGGACGTCCACGGCGGCGATCCTGCCGCTCATGCCGGCGGGCCCGATGCTGCGGGCCTGCAGAGCCGACAGGAGCTCCGGGTCCACGACCTGGGCCACGGCGGATCCAGGGGCCGGGAGGAACGAGACCACGAGGAACAGCCCAGCGAGATGAGGATGCGGGATGCGCATATTGCGAGTCGTCGGGATGCTGGATCACAGAAAGAAGCCCCCGCGCCGTTGGGCGCGAGGGCGAATGGACGCTGGGCCGGGCGGGCCGTCAAGCCCGACGCTCATCCATGGGACGGTGCCGTCAACGGACCTGGAAGGTGATGGGGAAGCTCACCCACACGGGAACGGGCCTGTCTCGGTTCAGGGCCGGCGTGAACCGGTATACCCCGGCGACCCTGCGGGCGGCTTCGTCCAGGGCCTCGTGTCCCGAAGAGTGGTCGATCAGCGACTTCTGGACCTCGCCCTCCGCGTCGATGAAGAAGTACACGCGCACGGTGCCGCCGATGCCGGCCTCCCGGAGCAGCGGTGGGTACTCACGCTCCATGGCCTCCACCACCTCCCTGCGGTTCACGATGCTTGGAGCCACGGTGAACGGAGTGAACGTGGGCGCGTCGGAAAGGTCGCCCTTGACCTCCGGCGGAGGAGGAAGGCGCTCGGCCTCCTCGTGGCGGACGACCGGCGTCTCCGGCGGCGGGATGCGCACGCGAGCCTCCTCGGGAGCCGGCGGTACCGCGTCCACCTCCGGGACCTCCTGGTCGGCCGACTCTCCGGTGTTGATGTTGACCTCGAGGCTGCACGCCGCCACCACCAGGACGGCCGCCATCGCCGTCCTCAGGAGGATCGCCCTCCATCCTCGCTTCCCTTCCAGACCCAGCATGGCAAGAATCCTCCTTTCGATGGTTGTCACACGCTCTCCGAAGCCGGCGCCCAACGGCACCGCCAAACCCGGCCTGGCTCCCACGTCCAGCAGGAGGCGGGCGTACGACCTGAGCCCGCCCCCGGTTCTGGCCAGCGCCCGGGCGTCGCAGTCCGTCTCGACGGCGTCCCGCAGCCGACGGAAGCCCCACCAGAGGGGGAGGTTCCAGGGCAGCGCCACCACGGCCAGCAGGCCGGCCGCAAGCATGGCGGGGTCCCGGCCGTCCCGGTGCTCAGCCTCGTGGGCGAGGATGAGTCGGCGGTCCTCGGCGCCCAGCTCCAGCACCCACGGAGGGATCACGATCTCCGGGCGGCGCAGGCCCAGAACCGCCGGCCCGATCCCGTCGGAGAGCAGCACGCGGTGCCCGTCCACGGACCTCGCCGACCATCGGAGGCGGGCTCGGCCCAGACGCCGCGCACCGTTCGCCAGCGCCAGGCAGAGACCGAGGGAGGCCAGAGCCCAGGCCACGACGAGGGCGAGGGCCAGATTGAGCTCCGCCTCGGCGGGGAGCGCCTGGCCGAGGACCCCCAGGGGCGCGCTCACGATGGGCTCGATGGCGCCGAGGAGCACCGTGCCCTCTCCCCCACGGGACGGAAGCAGTGGCGCCAGGAGTCCTGCGACGGGGATGGCGATGGATGCACCCATGGCCCCCAGCCAGAGCAGGCGGCGCCTTCGACGCAGCGTTCGCTGCATCAGCGCCGCTCCGCCCAGGACAAGAGCGGACACCGCGACCGCGTACGCCATCCACAAGGTCATCATCCCACCTCCTCGACCGCCTGGCTCCAGCGGGCTACTACGACCCTCGTAGACTCTACGACAGGGAAGACCGCCTGTCAACTAGTTCCTTAGTTGTATCCGCTCCGGGCCGGGCCGCCCCCGGAGAAGCTAGCCCCGCGCCCCCGAAGATTCGGTGTGGTACTCCCATACCCGCCTGGAGAGGCGGGAGACGAGGGCAGCCGCCTGACTCTGCTCTTCGATGCCCCGGACCAGGACCACGAGCACATACGGCGCCCCACCCCCGGGGAATACCACCGCGGCGTCGTGATTGTGGGCGGTGATCCAGCCGGTCTTGTTGGCGACCCGGATGCCTTCCGGCAGCCCGGCGGGGATGTTCTCGCGGAAGTGCTGCCGCTCCAGGACCTCGAGCATGGCCGCGCGAGACTCCGGCGAGAAGCGCTCCGAGGTGGCCACTGCCTCCATGACGACGCCCAGGTCGCGAGCGGTGGCGGTATTCGAGAGTCCGGCCTCGTATGCCTTCAGGTCCTCCACGCCACGGAGCACCTCCATGGAGTCCGCTCCCAGCTCCCGGAGCGTCGCAGTGACCCGACGGGCGTCCGCCACCTCGATGAGGATGTTCGTCGCCAGGTTGCTCGACCAGGTGATCATCCGGTCGATGAGCTCCCGCACCGGGACGTGCTGCCCCACCCTGCCGTAGAACGTCGTGTCGGAGTCGGATCCGGGGGGAAGGACGAAGGTGGAGCCGTCGACGATGGAGGTGAAGCTGGTCTTCACCTCCACGGGGTCGTCGAGGTCTCGGAGGCCTGCCTCGTGGTCCAGGAAGAGCTGCATCATCACGGGCACCTTCATGGTGCTCGCGGCGTGCATCCTCTCGTCGGCACCCAAGGCCATGGAGTCGCCATCGCTTGCCAGGCTCCGGTAGTAGAGGCCGACTTCGGCGCCGCCCTCGTCGATGAGGGCCTGCAGCTCGAAACGCAACGACGAAAGGGCATCCGCGGGGGGATCGGAAGCGCATGCGGCCATGAGGAGGAATCCGGCGAGGGAGACGGGTCCGCGGTGGGATGCACGCGAAGCCATGGGGTTCTCCTGTGGAATGCCCGGGGCAGGAGCCGAACACTAGACACGGCGACGCCGAGCGTCTAGGCTTCGCGTCGGTACCGGCGGGGCACCCGGGACCAGCGCTCTCGAAGGCTTCGGTGTCCCCTGGATCGAAGCTCCTTGGATCCGCCACTGTTCGCACGACCCTATGCTTGCCACTCTCGCGCTCCTGACGTCCCTGGCCTCGAGCCCGGACTCCCTCACGTTCAGCGGGCGAAGCGGCAGCCTGGAGGTCCAGGTTCCGCGCCTCGAGCAGGTGGACGTCCGGGTGGACGGACGGCTGGACGAGGCGGCGTGGTCGGAGGCGGCGCTCCTGTCGGACTTCACCCAGTACGAGCCGGTCGAGGGGATCGTCCCCGAGGAGCCTACCGAGCTGCTCGTGTTCTACACCGAGGAAGCCATCTACTTCGGGATCCGAGCCCTGGACCCCAGGCCGGACCTCATCCTCGCCCGCCTTGGGGAGCGGGACCGCGTCGTCTTCGGCGACGACTGGGTCCGCATCATGCTGGACACCTTCGATGATCGGCGCCAGGCGTACGTGTTCTACGTGAATCCCCTGGGGCTGCAGACGGACGGCCTGTGGATCGAGGGGTACCGGAGTCGGTTCGGGGGTGGTGGGATGGGTGGGGGCGTGTCCATCGACTTCAATCCCGACTTCATCTGGGAGTCCGACGGACGGGTCACGGAGGACGGGTGGATCGCGGAGCTGCGCATCCCCTACGTGTCCCTCCGTTTCCGGGAGGTGCCCGAGCAGAGCTGGGGCATCCAGGTGGCCCGGGAGGTCAAGCGCAAGGGATTCAAGCAGAGCTGGGCGCCCCTCACGAAGGATGTCTCCAGCACCCTCGCCCAGAGCGGAACGCTGGTAGGCCTCCGAGACCTCCGTCCCCGACGCCTCGTGGAGGTGAACCCGGTGGCCACGGCGACCCGGACCGGAAGTGACGCCACCGGGACCTTCCTGAGGGAAGATCCCGACGGGGACTTTGGGATGAATGCCCGTGTCGGCGTCACGCAGAACCTCGTCCTCGACGCCACCTACAACCCCGACTTCTCCCAGGTGGAGGCCGACGCAAACCGGATCAGCGTCAACGAGCGCTTCGCCCTCTTCTTCCCGGAGAAGCGGGCCTTCTTCCTGGAGGGCGCGGAGATCTTCAACACTCCCGCGCGCCTGGTCTACACCCGCCAGATTGGCGACCCCGTCGGAGGCGCGAAGCTCACGGGCAAGGTGGGCGCGTTCCAGATCGGGTACATCGGGGCTCTGGACGAGAGTCCCAGGACCCTCGGGAGCGGAGGGGGCAACGCCGCCTTCAACCTGGTGCGGGCCCGACGGGACGTCGGAGAGGGGTCCACCGTGGGGCTGCTGTACACAGACCGGACCCTCACCGACGGGTCCGGCGCGTTCAACCGCGTCCTCGGGGGAGACGCGCGGCTGGTCTTCGGGGGCCGGTACACGGTCACGGCGCAGCTTGCGGGGAGCCTGACCCGCGACCCGGACGAGGATACCCACGATGGCGTCCAGCCGCTCCTGACGGTGGACCTCGCCCGGAGCGGGCGCTCGTTCACATGGAACGCGGCCCTCACGGACGTCGCTCCCGACTTCAGCGCCCGGTCCGGGTTCATCACGAGATCCGGTGACACGGAGCTCACGGCCGGCATGAGCTTCACGCGATTCGGTGCGCCAGGCTCTCTGGTGGAGAGGACGTCGGTGAGGGTGACGAGCCAGAACTACTTCCGTCACGAGGACTTCTGGGCCGGCGATCTGCCCTTCGAGCACGAGGTCGAGATCTGGCCGACGTTGTCGCTCAGGGGAGACCGAACGCTCACGTTCGTGGTGCGCAGGGGCTACTTCCGGTTCCTGGCGGAGGACTACGCGAGCTACCAGGTGGAGGGCGCCGAGGGGCCGGAGACCTTCTCGCTGCCTCCCTCCCTTCGGGCCATGGACGCCTGGGGGCTGATCCCGCGGGCCCGGGTGAACAACTCGTTGAACGTGAACGGAATGGCCTTCTTCCGGCAGATCCCGATCTTTGCCGAGGCGAGCCGCGGATACGAGATCCAGGTGAGCCCCGAGATCGAGTACCGGCCGACGACCCAGCTGCAGCTGTCCTTGAGCTACCGGTACTCGAAGATCCGGCGTACGAGAGGCGAGGGGCTCGAGGAGGTCATCCCGGAGCAGTACTCGACGGTCAACCTTCCCCGGGTGCGCCTCCAGTACCAGTTCAACAAGTCCCTGTTCGTGCGCGCCATCGCCCAGTGGGAGCTGGAGGAGCGCGCCGCCCTCGTGGACCCCGGGAGCGGCGCCCCTCTCCTCATCGGCGGATGGCCCGTTCCGGCCCGGTCGTCGGGGGAGTTCCAGGGGCAGTTCCTGCTCCAATACGAGCCGAGCCCCGGAACCATCTTCTACATCGGGTACAGCGGCGTCAGGGAGGGCCGTCGGAGCTACGATCTGGCGGAGATGGATCCGGCGGAGGAGGGTATCTTCGTCAAGCTCAGCTACCTCTTCCGCATGTAGGACGGCCGGCCGGGACGCAGGTCGCCACGGCCCCCCCGAGAGGTCAGCGCTCCTCGGTGTCCGAGTGGATCCAATCCCAGAGCGCCTGTGCCCGTGTGACGACCGCGGCCAGGTCCTCCGGAAGGAGAAAGCCCTCCTCCACGAGGTCACCGGCCGCCAACCGCACACGATTGAGGAAGGCCCCTCGCGTGCGGTAGAGGGCCTGGATGCTGGGCCGCGGATCGCCGCGGGCCGCACGCTCTTCCTCGGTCCGCGGGAGGGGCGCAAGCGTTCCCGTGAAGTCCGTGAGCTCCTGCTCGGCCGCGGCGGCACCGGTTCGGAGATTCCAGGGAAGATAGGTGGCCAGGGGCACCCTGATCTCCACCGACCTCACGCCGGAGACCTCGTTTCCCATCCCGTCCACCTGGGGCACCAGGGAGCGATACGGCAATCCGAGCTCCGGAGGCTGTCGGTCGACGATCCCCTGGGTGAGGAAGCGGAGCCCGTAGTTGGCCCGATACGCCACGTGCACCACCTCGGGACGGGTCAGGCCCGGGATGGGAGGAACGGCGAGGGCTTCGGCAAAGACGAGTGTCCCTTCCCCGAGGCTGGGATAGCGGCTCGGAGGGGGGATCGCGTCGTCCCGCACCCAGTACACCAGATCCAGGGCGAGGGCGCGAAGGGGCAACAGGAAGTCCAGCGGATTTCCCCGGTAGATCCCCTCGGCCATCTCGGCGGTCTCGCCAGGGGGGAATCGTCCCACCGAATGCTGCCCCGACGCGAGATGGTAGATCCGCTCGGTGTCCAGAGGTCTCACGTCCCGCGCGCCGTCGGGCGAGGTGTGGATGAGGGACGCCGCCCTTCCCCAGTACTCGTATCCGGTGTTGGTGAAGAAGACTTTGGGCCGGTGCTCCTCGTCGAGGCGGGCCATCAGCCCGTCCTCGCTCCCGGTGGCGACGTCGGTCTGGGGCCGGCTCGTGAAGGGGAAGATGTCCGTGGGATAGACGAAGGCCGAATACCGGTGAGCATCCCGGGAGGGCTGTCCGAATCGGTGATTGAAGCTGCCCCGCCCTGCGCCCGCCGTGTGGATGAGCATCCCGTCGATCGCCTTCCGCCCACCCTCGTCGGCGTTGAAGCCCTGGTACAGGTAGTGGCGCAGGAAGCGCCCCGTCTGGGAGACCCCGAACGCCACCACGTGCTGGGCCGGGAACACACTCTGCAGATCGTACTTCGCGTAGGACGCCACGTCCCGGATGGCCGCGAGGCCGAGCCCCACGATTCTGGGATCGCGGGCACGGTACACCAGCTCGTAGATGCGTCCGGCCTCGAAGCCTCCCTCCAGCCGGATCTGGGTGAGCCGGCCGGCCTCGGGGCCCTCGCCAGGCGCCACGAGCTCCCACTGTTCCCTTGGAATCACTTCCCGTGGGGCTTCGCGCCCCTGCCGCACCGTGAGCACGTTGGCGGGGTCCCCGGGATCGGAGGCGGCGTAGGCCCGGTGTCCGCGGTGGGCCAGGTCCAGCACCTCCGCAGGAGCATCCACCGTCCAATCTGCGCGGACCAGTCCGGTGACCGGCCCGTCGGCGGACCTCGCGAAGGGAACATGAAGCCGGAGGAGCCCTTCACGCTCGGGGACGTCCCATTGCCAACCCACCCAGATGAGGGTGAGCCCCTCGCGAAAGAACAGACCGTCTCCGAAGTCCCCCTGGGACACGGGATCCAGCGCTCCGCGGACCGCCCGCTGGAAGTAGCGGAGGGATGCCTTGCCACCCCGATTGCTCACCTCAAGCCACGCCACCCCTTTCCGGGATCCCGGGTCCACGGGCTGCAGGACCATGAACTCCGCGTAGGCCTCGACCCGGCCCTGTCCGTTGCGGGGGGCGAGGGCGAGGTCGACGATGGCGGCGTTGGCTTCGTCCTCCGGGTCGAACGCGAAGAAGATCCTACCCACCAGCTTCTCGTAGGGGCCGACGTCCCCCCAACGGTGGCCGTCCAGAACCTCCTCTCGTCGCTCGACCTCCACGCGCAGGACCTCGGCGGGGAGACGGGACGGAGGGACCAGGACCAGGACCGCGGTCGCCGCCAGGTACAGGGTGCGGGCCATGGCCGTCAGAAGGCGAGGGAGAAGCCGAGGTCGGCCACGACGTACCGCATGGAGAGGCGGCGGCCGCCAGGCAGCTTCGCGACGACGCGCGTCAGGCGGACGCCCGGGTTGAGGGCCACGGAGCTCCACGCGCCCAGGTACACACCGACCCCTGCCTCGCCCCCGTACCCTACGTGACCGACGCCGTCGGGGCTCGACCCCACGCCGGGCGACTCCACCTGGCTGGTGACCGCTCCGAGACGGATCCAAGGGATGAAGCGGCCCCGGCTGACGAGACCGAAGCGAAACCCGGTGTTGAATCCCGTGGCGACGTAGCGTCCACTGGCGCGACATCCGGCGTCCCGGCACACGAACCGGTGCTGGCTGAATCCGACGTAGAAGGTGCGTCGACCGGAGCCCGAGAAGGCGAGCTCGACGCCCATCGAAGGCCCCTGGGACGTCCCCTCGCCCAGGGCGTCACCGTCGGCGAAGGACCCCACCGGAAGGGCGACGCCACCTCGGGTCTCCACGACGAGGGGAGCCGCCTGGCCGGCAGCCCCCGAGAGCGGGAGCACGGTCAGGGCGAACCAGGCCATGAAGCCGAGCTTTCCGAAGGCCTTCTTCACGCGTAACCCTCGACACCGATGGGAGCATGCCCCGAAAGGCTCTATCCTACCGGGCAACGGTGCCTGGCGCCACGACTTCGACATTGCCTGGCCCCACCGGGACCCCTCATCATGGAGGCCACCCCAGCGCCCGGAGCATCATGATCGACACCTTCAGAACCGCCCGGCGCACCCACGGGTTCACCGAATCGGTCATACGGGAGATGACCCGCGTGGCTCGGGAGTGCGACGCCATCAACCTGGCCCAGGGCTTCCCCGACTTTCCTGCACCGGCTCTGCTGAAGGACGCCGCCTGCGAGGCGATCCAGCGAGACGAGAATCAGTACGCCATCACCTGGGGAGCCAAGAGCCTTCGTGACGCCCTCGTCGAGAAATACCGTGCCTGGTACGGGCTGGACGTGGACGGCGAGCGGGAGGTCACGGTCACGTGCGGTGCCACGGAGGCCATGGCGGCCGTCATGCTGGCGGTCGTGGACCCCGGGGACGAAGTCGTCGTGCTGGAGCCCTTCTACGAGAACTACGGGCCCGACGCCATCCTCTCGCAGGCCGAGCCGGTCTTCTTGACCCTCGATCCGCCGGACCACCGCCTCGATCCGGACCGGCTCCGGTCCCTGGTGACCGACCGGACCCGAGCCATCGTGCTCAACACACCCAACAACCCAACGGGGCGCGTGTTCGACGGGGATGAGCTCGCCGCCGTCGCCGAGGTGTGCAGGTCCAGGGGGATCCTCGCCATCACCGACGAGATCTACGAGCACATCCTGTACGAGGGGTCGCACGTGCCCCTGGCGAGCCTGGAGGGAATGAGAGATCGCACCATCACGGTGAGTGGTGCCTCCAAGACCTTCTCCGTGACGGGATGGCGGGTCGGGACCATCATCGCGCCGCCTCCCCTCACCGAGGCGATCCGGAAGGTCCACGACTTTCTCACGGTGGGAGCCCCGGCCCCGCTGCAGGAGGCCGTGGCCGAGGGGATGAAGGCGCTCGGCCCGGACTACTACGAGACCATGGCGGCCCAGTACCGAGAGCGGCGGGACGTCCTGGTGGGCGCCCTTCAGGAGGCCGGCTTCGGTTGTCGTGCTCCCCAGGGAGCGTACTACGTCCTCGCGGACTTCTCCGCCCTCAGCAGGGAGGACGACACGACGTTCGCCAAGCGCCTCGCCCGGGAGGCGGGCGTGGCGTCCGTGCCCGGATCCAGCTTCTTCAGCGAGCCCGATCGGGGGCGCGGGCTGGTGCGCTTCGCATTCTGCAAGCGGGTCGAAACCCTCACGGCCGCCGCCGAGCGCCTGCGCCGATACGCGGGCTGAGGGGAGTGCATCTGACCGTGGCAGCCGTAGCCCCCACCCCCACCCTCCAGGTCCCGGGACACATCGCTCTGTTCGGGTTCGAGCCGTCGGAGGCGACGGCCCACCTGCGCGCCCGCCCGCGCTCCTGGCGCATCGGGGGCGCGATGCGCCTGTCGGCCACGGGTGTGGTGCTGGCGCCGTTGGTAGGCCTGATTCCCCCCCATGCCCCGTGGATCGTCGGATCCGTGGGTGTGGGTGCGATCCTGGCCCGACGCCGGTGGCAGGAGCGCTTCACGCTGGAGTCCGTGGACGGAGCGTGCCCCCGGTGTGGGGCCTCGGTCAGCGTCCGACCGGGGCGGCTGCGCAGCCCGCACCCGGTGGCTTGCGAGGGCTGCCGCCACGAGGCCTCGCTCCGGCTGCCCACCGAGGCGCTGGATTCGCTGCCGCTGGACTGATCCGGCCTCCGTAGGTCAGTCGGCGATCTCTCGCAGCACCTCCAGGGGCGGACGCCGGAGCAGCCGGCGGCTACTCGCCAGACCGACCGTGACCGTGATGCCGGCCACCGCCAGCCAGATACCCGCCATGGGTCCGACGTGGGCGTTGTAGGGCACCTCGAAGAGACGGGGCACCGCGAGGGCCGATGCCGCCCACGCGAGGAGGAGCCCACTGGAGGTGGCCATGGTGCCCAGGGCCAGGTACTCGGCGAAGAGAACCCCCAGCACCTGGCCCTTCCTGGCACCGAGGGTCTTCAGGAGAGCCCCCTCCCGCATCCTCTGGAGACGGGACGTCGCCAGCGCTCCTACCAGCACGATGACCCCCGCCAGGACCGAGAACGCTCCCAGGAACCCAACCGCCTGCCGGACCCGGAGGAGGATGGCCTCGACTGCCTCCTGGACCCGGCTGAAGTCCAGGGCCGACACGTTGGGGAACGACGCCACGAGGGATCGCTGGAAGGTCGCCCGACCCTCCGGGTCGGCGATCCTCGCCACCATGATGATGGTCTGCGGTGCGTGATCCAGGGGACCCGGCTCGAAGATGGCGAAGAAGTTGGGCTCGAGGCGGTCCCACTCCACGGCCCGCAGGCTCGTGACCACCGACGGAACCGCGGTTCCGGCGACGTTCCACACCAGGGTATCCCCGAGGCCCACGGCGAGGTCGCGGGCCACGTCCACCTCCATCGAGACCCGGGGCAGATCACCGGCGTCGACCTCCCTGGGGTCATCGGAGCCCGGGGTCCCGTCCCACCAGCGACCGGCAACCAGTCGCTCCGCGACTCCGAGCTCCGTCCGGTAGGTGTTCCGGTACTCCCGGCGCAGCGCCCACCGGGCGGGTCGGCCCTCTCCGACGCTGTCCGCGCGCAGCTCATCGGCGGTCCGACCGTTGATGGATTGGATGCGGGACGGGACGATGGGCGCCACGGTCACCGCGGAGCGGAGACCCTCGGGCAGGAGGGCCGAGATCCCCTCGACCTGGTCCGGCTGCACGTCGAAGAGCAGCACGTTCGGTCGATCCTGGCCGAAGGACGCCTGGAGATCGTCGAGGACGTTGCGCTCAGCCTCGAGGACCGTTCCCACGATGAACGCCCCGAATCCCAGTGCCAGCGTCACGGAGACCGTCTGGTTCCGGGGACGAAACAGATTGGATACCCCTTGTCGGACGGGATAGGAGGCGCGGGAGGGAAAGAACCTGCGTGTAAGCTCCGAGAGCGCCCAGGCCACACCGCCGAGCAGGGCGATGCAGCTTCCCAGCCCCACGGCGAAGCCGAGCCCCATCAGGGGGTCGGGCGCCTCGAGGACGCAGAGCGCCACGACGCTGGCGGTCAGGACCCCGTAGGCGAGCCCGCGCACGGGATCCACCCTCCGACGCACAGGCTCGAAGTCGCTGCGCAGCGCCTGCAGCGGGGGGACGTCCCGGACCTGGAGCAGCGGGATCAGCGCGAAGATCGCCGCCACCCAGATACCGATGGCCAGTCCGGCGGCCGCGGCCTCGACGGAGAAGCGGGTCGTCACCTCGACGGGCAGCGCGCCTCCGAGCAGCGGGGGAAGCGCCCGCTGCAAGCCCGAGCCCAGGACGACGCCCGCCAGCGAGCCGAGGAGCCCCAGTGCCGACGCCTGAACGAGGTAGGCCAGGAAGATGGACCACTGATCGGCCCCGATGCAGCGGAGCACCGCCACGCCGGGTCGTCGCTCCCGGATGTACACGTGGATGGCGCTGGCCACCCCGATCCCGCCGAGGAGGAGAGCCGCCAGGCCGACGAGGGCCAGGAACCGGCCCAGGAAGCGGACCCCGTTGGACAGACGCTGCGCCTGCTCCTCCGCCAGCGTGTAGCCTACCTGCGTTGCCTCGAGGACCGTGCGATATCGCTCCCGCAGCGCGCTTCGGTCCTCCAGGTCGGGGAGGTGGAGGAAGACCTCGTAGCGGGCCAGGCTCCCGAAGCCCAACAGCCCCGCCGACTCCATGGCCGACTGGGACAGGTAGACCCGGGGACCGATGGCCGTCTGGAAGCCAAGGTCGGTGGGGAGGTCTTCGACGGTGCCCAGGAGCTCCAGGCGTGCCTGTCCGACGACCAGTGTGTCTCCGGGCGCGACGTCCAGCTGGGTGAGCACCGCCGGATCCGCCAGCACGCCGCTCCCGAGGGCCTGCCGACCCCAGAGGTCGGGGGGGTCCGTCCTGACCTGGCCGAAGAAGGGGTACGCTCCGGAGGTGGCCTGCACCTGGAGGAGCCGCACGTCCCCGCTCCGCTGCGCCAGCACCATGGACAGGGCCGTGGTCACCTCGGCCGTGGCCACCCCCGCTTCCCGGAGTGAGTCGATGACCGAACGGACGGAATCCGGAAAGGGACGCTCGGCCGACAGGCGGGCGTTGGCACCCATGAGGACCTCGGCCTGGTCCTGGATGGACCGGGCGACATCGTCGCGGAACGAGTGGATGGAGACCAGGGCGCCTACGCCCAGGGTGATGGAGGCCATGTACACGCCGACCCGCCGCAATCCGTGCCTGCTCTCACGGTAGGCCAACCGCAGGGCGAACCGCCCGTTCATGACGTCTCCCTTGGCGCCTCACGCTGCCCCCCGGGCCGGTCGGACACGATCCGGCCCTGGCCCAGGCGGACGATCCTGTGGGCTCGCCCGGCCAGGGCCAGGTCGTGGGTGACCAGGACGAGGGTCGTCCTCGCATCGCGGTTGAGCTCCTCGAGGATGTGAACGATGGTGGAGCCGGTGCCCTGATCCAGATTCCCCGTGGGCTCGTCTGCGAAGAGCACGGCCGGCTCGTTGGCAAAGGCCCGGGCGAGGGCCACACGCTGTTGCTCTCCGCCGGAAAGCTGGGCGGGATAGTGCCCCAGACGGTCGCCGAGGCCCACACGCTCCAGGAGCTCCGTTGCCCTCGGGCGAGCCCCCCGCCCCTGTCCGCGCAGCTCGAGGGGCACGAGGACGTTCTCGAGCGCCGTGAGCGTGGGGAGCAGATGGAAGGTCTGGAAGACGAAGCCGACACGGTGCGCCCGAAACTCCGCCCGCTGGTCCTCGGTAAGAGCCGACAGGTCCTGGCCGTCGAGCAGGACCCGTCCCCTGGTGGGCTCGTCCAGGCCCGCCAAGAGACCGAGGAGCGTGGTCTTGCCGCTGCCGGAGGGCCCGACCACCGCGACGAAGGACTCCGGCGCCACCTCCAGGTCGATGTCCTGCAACACTGGGAGGGGGCGTCCCCCGCTGGTGTAGACTTTCTCGAGGCCCCGGGCCACGATCATCATATGCGATTCTTCCTGTCAGCTTTGTGTGTGCTCACGGTGGCCTGCGGCCCCGCGGATGCCGACCCCGGGCCGGTCGCCGAGGAACCGGGGGTAGCCGCCCCGGCGGAGGTGGCCCCGCCCCCTCAGGAGCCGGTGGTGGTCTTCATGGGAACGAGCCTCACCGCCGGTCTCGGGCTCCTGCGGGAGGAGGACACCTACGTCGCCCGGCTGGCTGAGCTCGCCCGGGACGCAGGTCTCCCCATGCGCGCCGTGAACGCCGGTGTCTCCGGCGAGACGAGCGCCGGCGGCCTTCGGCGGATCGACTGGGTTCTGCGGGATTCCCTGGACATCCTCTTCCTCGAGCTCGGCGCCAATGACGGACTCAGGGGTCACGACCCCGGCTCGACTCGCTCGAATCTGGAGCGGATCGTGGAGGCGACCCGGGGCCGATACCCCGAAGCGCGCATTCTGATTGCAGGCATGGAGGCTCCCCCAAACCTCGGGCCGCGGTACACGCGGGAGTTCCGCGACCTCTTCCCGGAGGTTGCGACCTCCACCGCCACCGAGCTGGTCCCCTTCATGCTGGAGGGCATCGCCGGCGTCGCGTCCCTCAACCAGTCCGACGGCATCCACCCCACGGCGGAAGGGCATTCGAGGATGGCACAGAACATATGGCCGCACCTTCGCTCCCCACTCGAGACCTGGTACCGTGAGCGGGAGGAGCACCCGTGACGACACCCTTCAGCTTCGGCACGCGCATCCTGGGAGCGGGAGCGGGCCTCCTCCTTCTGGCCCTCGCCGTGGGCTTCCTGCTGCCGGCTACCTGGTCGGCGGAGCGGTCGTCGGTGATGCCCCTCCCGCCGGGGGACCTCTTCCCTTTCCTGGACTCCCCCGACGGATGGCGTGAGTGGACACCCTGGCCCGACAGCGGGGTGGTGGCCGAGGGTCCTCGCCGGGGTCGCGGCTCCCGGCTGGCGTGGAGCAGCCGCGACCTCGGGGACGGCTTCTTCGAGATCATGGACACCGGTGAGGACGCCTGGGTGACGTACCGCGTGGAGGTCCAGGGCGGCTCCATGCGCACCGAGGGCCGTATCGACCTGGAAGCCCTCGGCGAGGGTACCCGGCTCACCTGGCGGGAGGAGGGCGACTTCGGTCGTAACCCTCTCATGGGGTACTGGGCCCGATTCATGAAGCGTGCCCAGGAAGGGGAGATGGACAAGGGGCTGGCCCGCCTGGAGGCGAAGGCGACTGAAAGGGCATCGAAAGCGGCGCCCCCCGGGGTGGAGGGCGCCGCGCTCTGAGAATCAGGAGAGGCCGGGGCCGTCAGCCCTGCTGTCTGGCCCAGGTGATGAGATCCCGATTGGTCCCGGTCTTCCGCATGATCCCGAGAAGCTCCTGCATGCCGTCCGACGGCGACACTCCTGCCAGCTGCCTGCGCATGGCCCGCGACAGCCACAGCTCGTCGTCGTCCAGGAGCAGCTCCTCCTTCCGGGTCGCGGTGGCATTCAGATCGATGGCCGGATAGATGCGCTTGTCGGCCAGCTCCCGCGACAGCACGAGCTCGCTGTTTCCCGTACCCTTGAACTCCTCGAAGATCACCTGATCCATGCGGGACCCCGTGTCCACCAGCGCGGTGCCGATGATGGTCAGGGAGCCGCCGCCCTGGTCCGGGGCGATCTTCCGGGCGCTTCCCAGGAATCTCTTCGGCTTCTCCAGGCTCTGCGCGTCCAGCCCGCCCGAGAGAGTGCGCCCGCTTCCCGATTCCACCGTGTTGTAGGCCCTCGCCAGGCGAGTGATGGAATCGAGGATGATGACGACGTCATCCCCGAGCTCCACCCGACGGCGGGCCCGCTCGAGTGTCATCTCCGCAACCTGGCAGTGTCGCTCCGCGGTCCGGTCGAAGGTCGAGGAGATGACCTCGCCGAAGCCGCAGGACTCCATCTCGGTGACCTCCTCCGGCCGCTCGTCCACCAGGAGGATGAGGAGATGGCATGCCGGGTTGTTGGTCACGACGCCCTCGGCGACGGCCTGGAGCACTGTGGTCTTCCCGGCCTTGGCCGGAGCCACGATCATGGCCCGCTGCCCCTTTCCGATGGGGCAGAACAGATCGATCACCCGGTTCGTGTAGTCCGGCTCTCCCCGGATCGTGCGTCCGCACTCCATCGTCAGCCGGTGGTCCGGATGCATTGCACTCAGCCTCTGGAACTCCGGCCGGCGGGCGACCTCGTCGGGCAGCCGATCATTCACCCTGGACAGGTAGCCCAACGGCGCGCTCATGCCGCTTCGTGGCGCCGGGGCGACGACACCGGCCAACTCGTCGCCGGTGCGCAGTCCGAACTTCTGGATGACCCGCGAGCCGACGTAGATGTCGTCTCGACCTGGCGTGTACGAGGACTCACGCCGTCGGACGAAGCCCGAGCCGCTTTTCAGGACCTCGAGCAAGCCAAGGGGACGGGACTGCTCCTCCAGGACGGCGGGGTCTTC
Source organism: Gemmatimonadota bacterium (assembly GCA_039589955.1). Lineage (GTDB taxonomy): Bacteria > Gemmatimonadota > Gemmatimonadetes > Longimicrobiales > Gaopeijiaceae > SZUA-318. The sequence continues at coordinate 22,717 of JBDHGI010000039.1, forward strand.
GTCGAGTGGTGGGAAGTCCTCTCCAACCCCGGGATCCTGCTGGGATCCACCACGATTGTCGGACTTCCGACGGGGGCGGCGTCCACGTCGGCGATTGCGGCTTCGCCGGCGCTTCGGCTGCTTCTCCCCGTCGCCTCTGTCTGTGTCTGGCGATTCGGGCACGTCTGAACCCATGTTACCTGGGTTTGCGGGGCAGCGACGCTTGAGCGTCCGCGTACCTCCAACGGAAGATTCTCCGAGCTCGGGAGTCGAGCGAGAGGTCCTGGCAACAGGCTTGGAGGCCGCTGCAATCGGCTCCGAGGAGCCGACGGACGTTGGGTAGTCTCGCCAATTCCCCGCCCCTGTGCAAGCGGGGGCGTTCAAATTCGTTCCCCGGGTCGAACGTCGCCCGCGTTCCCGGCACGACTATTCGGGCCAAATGAGGAAGAGTCGAATGTCTCATACGTTGACGACACGCAGGGGGTTCCTCGGGGCGCTCGCGGCGGCGGCGGTTTCCCCGGCGATGCTCACGCGCCTCGAGGAGATCGACCGCGCCCTGGCTCGAGGACTCCCCCGGAGGACCGCCGGCACGGGACCTGAGGTCGCCCGTGCTCTCAGCGCGCAGTACATGCTCTCGGAGGACATCCTCTACCTGAATCACGCCTCCATCGGTACGGTGCCGCGTGCCGTCCACGAGGCGCACGTGGCCTATCTGGAGCTCTGCGAATCCCACCCCTCCCTGTACGTGTGGGGGCCGGCGTGGCGGGAGCTGACCGAGGAGACCCGGGCGTCCGCCGCGGGCCTCCTGCGCTGCGATCCCGACGACTTGGCGGTGACCCACAACACCACCGAGGGATTCAACGTTCTCGCCCACGGGCTGCCCCTGAGGAGGGGCGACGAAGTCCTGTTCAGCTCCCTGAATCATCCCGGGGCCTCGGTCCCGTGGACAGGGCTGGCGGAGACCCGGGGCTTCGATGTGCGCCGCTTCGAGTTTCCCCTGGAGCGGGCGGACCGGCTCGATGAGGAAGAGGTGGTCGCCCTCCACGTCGGCGCCCTCAGCCCGCGCACGCGGGTGCTGGTATTTCCCCACGTCGACAACATGATAGGGCTACGGCATCCCGTGCGATCCCTCGCCGCGGCGGCGAAGGACCGGGGAGTAGAGTTCGTCCTCGTCGACGGCGCCCAGGCCGCAGGCATGATCCCTCTCGACCTCCGTGGATCGGGTGCGGACGCCTACGCGATGAGTCCCCACAAGTGGCTGCAATCCCCCAAGGGGCTCGGGCTCCTCTACGTGGCGCCCCAACTCCGAACGCGGCTGCCACCCATGTGGTTCCGGACCCCGAGGACCCGGGAGGAGGGATCCGCCCGGCAGTATGAGGACTACTCCACGCGCGCCTGGCCAGCCGTGGCGGCGCTCGGTGACGCCCTCGCGTTCCAGCTCGCCCTGGGGGAGAACGAAAAGGTAGAGCGCTACCGTGACCTACGGCGCCGCATCCGTGACCGGGTCGACGCAGAGCCCGGTCTGAGATGGCGCTCACCGCGGGAGTGGCCGCTGGGGTCGATGATCGTGGCCGTTTCGGTGGCGGGCCGTGATGCGTCGGCCCTCGCCGGCCCCCTCCTCCACGAGCACGGACTGGTGCTCCGGGCTTTCGGACCTCCCTTCGACGCACTCAGGCTGTCCCCCAACGTCGCCACTTCCGAAGAGGAGGTCGACCGGGCGCTCGATGCGCTGGCCGCTTCTGCGTGAGCGTGTCACGCCCGCTCCCGGTGAGTGTCCCCAACGCTGGACACCCCGCATGGAGTCGAAGCGAGGGTCCGAATGGCGTAAGTTGATACGACATTGTCTTTTCCAGGAATGACCGTCCGTGGCACGAGCGTTGCAATCGAGGGGAGCAGGACACCTGTACCGGGAGGACAACGTGCGTACCCTGATCCGAACCACCGTGATGCTGGCCGCGGCGGCGGCCTTGAGTGTGAGCCCGGCCAGAGCCCAGGTGAGCATGGGTCTGTCCGTGGGCGTCGGCTCGGTCTTCGACGGCGTCGGATTCGGGCTGCACGTCGGCTCCCATCGGCCGGGATCCGCCTTCTTCGGCCTCTCCTTCGGCCTTGGCTGGCGCTCGCCCTATGACGCGCACCCCTACGGGATCTACTCCCACCCCTACGACGGATGGCGGCGGGGGTACCGGGGCCGCTACGCCAGCTATTCGTGCTGGGACTACTACTGGGACGCCTACTGGGACCCGTACTACTACGACGACTACGCCTACGACTGCCTGGGACGGGGGTACGGCGGGTACCACTATGCGGGCTGGTACCGTCCGTACCGCGGGGGTTGGTACGGTGGCCCCTCGTACGTGTACTGGAGGGACCCCTACGCGAACCCCTGGGGCTACGGCTCCTGGTATGATCCGTGGGACTGGTACTGGGACGGGTGGAACGATGGCTACTGGTCCGGATGGGGCCGGGGCTACTACCGGACCGCCTGGGGCTACCCCACGCACTGGAGGCGAGTGCGGACCGTCTACGCCTACGGCGGACGCACAGGGGTGACCGTGGCCCGGCGGTCTCCTCTTGCCGGGTCCACCGTGGGGTACAAGGAATCGCCCCGTGGCTCGACCGTCAGGACGGCCCAGCGTCGGCCTTCGCCCACGGCGGCGGCACCGACGCGTCCGGCCTCGGGCCGGGTGGGCACGGTGCCGGGTCGTAGTCCCACGGATCGCGCTGCGACACGCCCCGGCACGACGAGCCGGAATCCGACCAGGCCGTCGACCCGGGCCACTCCGAGCCGGACCCAAGGCGCGCCGACGCGGCCCTCGGCGCGGGCGAACCCGAGCCGGACCCAGGCCGCACCCACGCGGCCCTCGGCACGGGCGAATCCGAGCGGGACGCGGGCCGCGCCCTCACGGCCCTCGGCACGGGCGAACCCGAACCGGACGCGGGCCGCACCCACGCGGCCGTCGGCACGGGCGAACCCGAGCCGGACGCGGGCCGCGCCCACGCGGCCGTCGGCACGGGCGAATCCCAGCGGGACGCGGGCCGCGCCCTCACGGCCGTCGGCA
>JBDHGI010000040.1:0-25073 GCA_039589955.1 Gemmatimonadota bacterium
GGGCCTGCAGCGGTCCGGTCGGCACCACGTCCTCGAGGGTGGAGTTTGCCCTCGAGTCCTCCGGCGGTTAAGGGTGGGAACCTATGGGCTGATGGCCGTCCAACGTGCCGAGGCCGTGCCGCGCAGGCCCGTGATGGTTACCGTTCCCGACAATGTCGTCCCCGGAGGCGGCGGCGGATTCAACTGGAGAAGCACGAGTAGCTGACTCCGGGTAGAGACGTTGGCCAGGGCGGTCAGCACAGGCACCAGCTGCGCGCTGCTGGTAGTGCCCGAATACACACCACCAGTTTCGGTCGCCAACTCCCGTACCACTGCGACGGCACTGTCCCTCGACTGCTCACTCTGGTCGGAAGCGGGTCCGATGCCAACCGCGAGGATGCGCATGTCCTGAGCTGCAGCCTCGGCGAACAGCTGGTCCCGATAGCGCTGGTCGCTGTCACTCGGGGCGCCGTCCGTTACGACGACCAACATCCGTCTGTACGTAGATGACAGGGTGGAGTTGGTCCACCTGGCCACCTCGAGAGCAGACTCGTACAGGTGCGTGCCGCCTCCTTTGATCGCCTCTATCAGCGCGGCACCGGAGTCGAACTGGTCTACATCCCCGGTGAACTCCTGAAGGATGCGAGTCTGTGCGAAGCCGGTGGTGGAGGAGTCCGTGGGCCAGCCGAAGTCGGCCAGGGCTACGCGGTTCTGAGGGTTCGGGGCCAGGAACTGCCGTGCAAACAACCTGGCCGCGACCGCGCGCTCCAGATCGGGGTCCGTGTTGAGCATTGACCCCGAATCGTCGATGAGGATCGCAGCACCCACGGGTCGCGGGTCCGCGGGCTGTACCCACTGGGTGTCCGTGGCCACCAACACATGGCTCGGCTCGTCGAGGGTCCCGACGATCTCCCAGGTTTCAGAGACGAAGGTCTCTCCGGTCTGATCTGTTGGGACGAGCTCGAGGAGGACGTAGCCGTCTGACTGAAACGTGGTCGAGTCGACCCGCACGCCCACGAACAGGCTCAGGAAGTTCTCGGGCTCCACGCTGCTCGAGCAACCGGCGTTCAGGAACCAGGCACCGAGCAGAACCAGCCAGGTTCGGCGAGACAGGGCTGTCATTCGATCATGCTCCCTAAGCGAGTTCGCAGGTGACGCGGCTGGGCTCGTGGATCCGGGCCTCCCCGGGGTGTGGTGCGGAGTCACAAAGAGCGTGCCCCCGCTCGTCAATGGCTGAGGGGTGGGAAAACGGCTATTCAGAAGCTGTGCCGTGGGGTCGTTGACGAGCGGGTGGCCGGGGTCTTGGGCACTCCTTGCAGCCACCGGAAGGTCTGTTGGGTGGGCAGCGCCGCGTCGCCGGGGATCTCGCGCGAGAACGGCGGCCTCCGTCCGGCTGCCTGCAGGCAGGGGTCACTGATTCGAGTCCGGCAGTGCTGCTGGGACCCCACACGTGACACCAGGAAGCTGACCCGAGTATTCTCTGCTTCCTCTGACAGCGCGAGGGATCATGAGGAAGAGCAGAACCACGGAGTACGGAGCACGGGGCCTCGATCAATCGGCCGCGCCCTGATGCACCCCATCGTGCAGCATGTCCGGGCGTTGCGGCAGGAGCTGCGGTGGAGCTACCTGCTCAGCGTCGGGATCCTGCTCGCCGGACTCGTCGCGTGGAACTACGGCGGCACCGAAGACGGGCTGAGCTGGAAAGGCTGGCTCAACCAGGAGTTCCGCGGCAGCGAGCTCCTGATGCTCCTCTACGTGCCCTTCTACGGCGTTCCCTACCTGCTCAGTCTCGTCGCCTTCGCCCACTTCTACCGTCGTTGGGACGTCTTCTGCGACCGCGAGTTGTGGATCCGGATCGGCTTCCTGCTCCTCGTGCTGGGCTTCGACTCGGGCTTCTACTATTTCGACGGCCTCGGCGGAGACTGGCTGCTTCCAGCCGAACGCTGGTACCTCGCCCGGACCGTGGGGAAGTTCTCCAGCGTCGTCGCCGTCTTCCTCCCCCTGCTGCTGTTCCGCTGGTGGCGAGACCGGGACATGCCCTCGTTCTATGGGCTCACCCGTCGGGGCTTCAACCCGCGCCCCTACCTCGTGATGCTCGCGATGATGGCGCCGCTGGTCTTCGCCGCCACCTTTCTCGACGACTTCATGCGGGCCTATCCCAGGATCGGACTCGCGCAGGTGGACGCCCTGTCGAGCCTGAGCCGCGGCGAGGCGCTCCTGCTCTTCGAAGCGGCCTACGCGTTCGACTTCGTGTGGACCGAGCTGCTGTTCCGGGGCTTCATGGTGCTGGGGTTCGAGCGAAAGCTCGGCGCCGGGAGCATCATGCCGATGGTCACCGTCTACTGCATGCGACACTTCAACAAGCCCCTCGGCGAGTCCATCAGCTCGATCTTCGGGGGCCTCGTGCTCGGCGCCATCGCCTGGCGCACCCGCAGCATCCTGGGCGGCATGTGGCTGCACGTCGGGGTGGCGCTGCTGATGGAGGCCTTCGCGTTTGCCCGCGTCATCGGCCTGTGGTGACCGAGGACGAACCGCCGGAGTCAGATCACGGCAACACCGACTCGATTGTGAACGCCTCGGTCGCCGTGCCCCCGCTGGGCACGGTCAGCATGGCCGAGGCGGGAGCGACGGTGAAGGTGTAGGTGACCCCGTCCTCCAACGCCACGGAGACCTCGTATTCTCCGGGAATCAAGGTGTCGAAGATCGCCGTCCAGACCCCGTTGACGTCCGCGAAATCGACCTTCTCCGGTGAAATGGAGGCCGGGCTCATCACCGCCTGGAAGTCGTCCAGGGATCCGCCGACAGTGCTGAGGTCCACGTTCGTGGACAGCGTGACGGTGATGGAACCAGTAAGCCGGACGTCCTCCGCCTGGACCACGGGGTGCATCACCCAGCTGCCTGACTTGCCGGCCTGGTGTCCGAAGCTCTGGGCCACGTCCCAGTCCAGGATCAGCTGCCGGTCCTCTCCGTCGAGCTCCAGGCTCCCGCCGGGGAGCTTGACCTTGATCCCGGTCTGCTCGAGGCTGGGGCGCTTGAGGGTCCCGGCGACCTCGCGGCCATCGCCGTTACACTTGTCGTAGTCGTCCGAGCTGCGGTAGATGTCGCCATCCACCACCAGGCAGGCCTCGGTGACGATCAGGCGGAGCTGGCTGTACGTCCCCGAGGGGACCGTCACCGGTGCGGCAAGGAGCGCAGCGTCGTCCTGGAGGGTCACCAGGTCGACGGAATAGTCCTCGTCGCGTACGCTGATCACGCCCATCCCCTCGCCCACGAGCTCGATCTGGTCGATTGTGACCCAGGCGTGCTCGACCTCGCCGGCAGCGTCGGTCAGGTATAGGGCGAGGGTGCTGGTACCGTTGGCTCCGGTGGCGTCATCGCACGCGGTGAAGAGCACTGGGGCCAGCGTGGCCAGAAGGGTCAGTAACGAACGTCTCATCATCAGGAGCTCCTCGCGGTGTGGTCCGGGTGCTCGCGCACCTCCGGTGTCGTCCATGGGAGATGTGCGTGCTCGGTGCCCTGGCCGATCAGCACCGGCGGATCGGCTCGGTGGTCACAGGGGGTCGGTGCCGGCGTCTTCGGGGCCAGCCTTCGCTGGCGCCTCGGAGGAGTAGTGCAATGTCCGTACCAACAACGGCTTACGCCGGCCGGGGGCGCGAGCGAGTCGGGCTCCTGCCCTTGAGCCCATGATCGGGGCGCACGGGCAGGGCCGGACGCACGTTCGGTGGTCGCAGTGGCCAGTCTCGCGGTGTCGCCGCTGTGCCACGTTGTTGCGTCGCTGCCGTATCTCGCGATGGCGGACGCGCCACCGCCGTGTGACGCTACCCCGCGGCTGGCCTCGCTGCCCTCGGAGCCTGCCCGTCAATCCTCCTGCTCGTTCGTGACGAGCCGCTGCGCCAGCCAGCCCTCCGGATCGCTCTGGGAGGCGGCCTGACGGATGTCGCGCATGCGGGCCTGCACCAGGTAGTTGTCTGTCCCACCGCTCAGAAGGGCGGCGGCCGATCCGACGTCGTAGTAGATGCCGACCCAGCTGTCGTCCCGCAGCTCCGTGAGCGTCGGTCCGTAGGTCGCGAGAATCTCCACTGTCTTCCGCCTCAGCGTATCCAGGTGCTGGCGGTACCTCTCGCGGGCCTCGGTGTCCAGCGAGTCGATTGCCGTCGCACGGAGGAGCGTGGTCGGCATTCCCGCGAAGGCGTGAGCGGTGCTCATGCGTGCGGTCTTCCGGAAGATGACGCCGTAGCCCGCCACGTGGAGGGCGCCAGCCGAGCCACCGAAGTACGTGCCGAGGTTGCTCGCGTAGAGGGCGCCCTCGCGATCGCCGGGCCGGAGCGAGGTGTCGATGATCTGGCTCATGATCGTGAGCTGGTTCTGCATGCGATCGGACACCCCGGCATGTCCCTCCGAGACCTGGATCGCACCACGGTTCGCCGCGACGTCGGGGCCACGCAGGGCATCCGCCCTGACGGTCATCGTTACGGTCTCCGCGTTCCCGCCGCCGAAGTCGGCGATGAACGTGATCGACTCTCCGGCTCCCGCCCGTCGCAGGGTGCTGCCGTAGCCCGCGATCACGTCCCGGAGCGCGTCGGTGAGGCGCTGGCGGTACTCGGTGGCCCATCGGGCGCTGGGCCCGGAGCGGGCCTCCGGGCTCGGGACGCCTTCGCGGTGCACCCACTCGGTCGCCAGGGCGTTGAGCGCGACCATGGAGCTGACGGGCCAGCTCACGGTGAAGAGATAGCCGTAGCCCCTCATGTAGAACCCGCTCACGTCGCCCCTGTGGAGGAAGGACGATCGATTGGAGGCCGCCAACGCGCGACGCAACCCGGCGGTGCCGGAAGCTCGGCGTTCCGCCGCCGTGTCCCCGGCGACCTCCTCCGGCATTGCCGGTGCCTCGACCTGCGAGAGCGCGGTGCTCACGATGGACTGCATGATGCGCACGTCCTGGGGAACGTCCTGCGAGCCGGGGGAGTCCCAGCGGACGGGGACCGAGACGGCGTCGACGTATTGGGCGGCCGCCGGGCTCATGGCGCCGCATAGGATCACCGCGCCGACGAGGGCGGCCGTCACTTGAAGGCTTCTCGAGCTCGTGGACATGCTCATCACTCCTGATCCGTGCTGGGCAGCGCCTGCGCCAGGACCGCCAGCATCGAGTTGATCTGTTGGATTTCCGTACGGGTGATGACCTGGAGGTCGTTCATCGAGGAGAGCATCACACCCAGGTCGGAGCGCCGACGGCGGTCGGCTTCGTCGAAGGCCGAGTTGATGGCCGTCGCCATCTGGCTTCCCATGGAGGCGTTCTGGTCCCAGAGGGCCTGGTCCACGGCGTCCAGCACGGCCTGGCGGTCCCGCTCGCGGGCGGCGAGCAACATGGCCTCCAGGTACTCCGCCGTCCGGGAGAGGCCTTCATCGAGATCCGTCCTGGTCACGAACGCGAAGCCATCGGCCGTTGACGCCGAGGGGGTGCCGAAGCCGACATGTACTCGCCCGTCCGCCCCGACCTGAAACCGGAGGAACAGCGCCGACGATGCCAGCAGGAGCACCACCGCGGCGGCGGCAGCCAGGGAGGGGAGGAACGCTCCGAGTCCGCGGGGGCCGGATCCCGCTGGCCCCCCGCCGACACGCCCACCGGACCCGGCGGCCTCGTTCACGAAGACCATCCTCGGAGCGTGCGCAACGTTGGGCCACGCCGCCAGGAGCTCCCGCGTCGCGGCCAGCTCCTCGAGCTCCACGCGGCATGACGCGCACTCGGCGAGGTGGGTGCGGATCTCCGCCAGTTCGGACGGGTCGCCGTCCTCGTAGAGGAGCGAGACCAGCCGCTCCTCCCTGTTTCCACAGTCACCGCTCATCACGCTCCTCCTGATGCATCCTCCGGCGACATCCCCTCCTCCTCCAGCCGGCGGCGCATGGCGCGCAGCCCCCGGTGGAGTCGGGCCTTCGCCGTGTTCTCCGGCACCCCCAGCACCTCCGCGATCTCGGGGAAGGTGAGGGCCTGGTATTCCCTTAGAAGGACGACGACGCGCTGGTCGTCCGAGAGCCCCGCGAGTAGCCGTCGTACGAGCTTCTCCCGGTCGGCGGCCTCCGCCGCCGCGTCCGTGCGGGCGTCCTCGTCCGGCACCTCGTCCCTCACGGAGATCCGGCGCCCCGACACCGTCGTGTAGTAGTCGTGCAAGGAGACCACGCTTCGCCGTTTCTTCCTCCGCAGGTGGTCCTTGCAGAGGTTCACCGCGATGCTGAACAGCCATGAGCTGAAGGCTCCCCGGTGCCCGTATCGCCCGATGGACTTCACCACCCGGACGAACGTGTCCTGCACCAGGTCCTGGGCGACTGCGGCGTCACCCACGTACTTGTAGACGAAGTTGAAGAGCGGCCCCTCCCACCGCCGGACGAGGAGGTTGAAGGCCGATGCGTCGCCCTCCTGGCATGCCGCGATGAGTCGGGCCTCCTGGGCGCTGCCACCTTCGATCCTTCGGGCTCGGGCTTCTATGGAGGGCACTCCCATTCGCTCCTGCGTCGCGTCATCGGGTGCGTCGCCTTCCGCTTCCATCAGTGAGAACGACCGTCACACGGGGATCGTTGCACGGGAGGGGAGGTCGACCACGAGGTCGGCAGGAGAATACGTACGAGACGATATTGGTTGTACGTATCGGCGGGGTCCTCACCACGCGATGGGGATGATCCCCCGCAGCCCGAGGAAGGGAAGCACGTGGGTTCCCCGAGCGATGGTGGTGCCCGCGAACGTCATCTGCGGCGTCCGGGCGAAGTTGAGCTCGCCGCTGACCGAGAAGTATCGCCAACGCCCGGTGAGGCCGACGACCGCCGCTTTGACGGTTCCCGCGCTCCTCTTCCCGGCGCTCCGGTCCCGGAAAGACTGGAAGATCAATCGGGGGGCGGCGTACACACCCAGACGGGTGTCGGGCAACGAGCCGGGCAGGGGATAGACCTCGACGGGGACCGCGATGTCCAGGGCGCTGAGACGCTCGTCCTGCGAGTCGAGCCTCACCCGCTCGGCACCCATGACGGCCACGTGGACTCCGACGGAGGCCCGGCCGTCGCGGAAGTCCTGGAGACGCAGCTTTCCGCGCATGCCGCTCGTCGTCTCGGCCGTGTGGTCACCTCCCAACGAATCGGTGACAGTGCGGGTCGTGGTGTATGCCGAGCCGAGGATCTCGACCCGGTCTCGGGCGGAGAAGCCCAGCCCCGCTCCGAACATCTCCGCCCGCTGTTGCTCTTGCCCCCAGAGGCCGTCACCGAACCCTAGGGCGAAGTGGATACCCTGAGGACCCGCCGGACGGCTGCCGCCTACCGCGGGGAGGGGGACCGCCAAGGGGACGCGGACCGTTTCCGCGCATCCGGCGAGGCCGATCAGGGCCAGTCCGACGGAGGCCCGGCGAAGGGACCCACGGATCCGATGGGTCGTCATGTCACCCTCCTCGTCAGCGGAGCCGGAGCGTGACGCCCACCTGGACGGCGGTTCCGCCCCGGACCGGTAGGGGCCTCAACGCGAGGCCCACCGGGGGACGGGCGCCGGCCTCAGCGGGGGACCAGACATCGTGCCGGACCAGGAGTCCGGCGATCAGGCCGGTCACGGCTCCGGTCAGGCCGAGGCCGATTCCAAACATGGCGGCCTTCTCCTCGGCCGAGAAGCACATGAGCCAGCAGTCCTGCGGGTCGTCTCCGCTCATGAGGCCCAGCACGGCTCCCGCGCCGCCCCCTACCAGGGCGCCGATGCCCATCCCCCGGGCCGCTCTGCGCTCGCGCTGCACCGAGATGTCCATGGCCTCGATGTCGGCTGCATCGATCCGCCGCGACCGGCGCGGGCTATGGAAGAGCACCACGAGGGTGTCCTCCGTGACCTCCTGGACAGTGCCTACCGCCTGGCGGAGCCCCATGGCCGGTGACGTGATGCGGACACGGCTTCCACTGACGACGGGCGCCGTGCTCTGCGCCTCGGCGCCGGGCACCCCCACGGCCAACGCGAGGATCAGGGTGGAGACGGCGGCTCCGGGGGCCGTGGCTCGCTTCGTCGGGTTCGTCCAGGGGTCTCGTCGTGTCGAGCGCATGGTGTGCCTCCTTCGGGGTTCGCATCCACGATGGCGCGACGCCACATCCGGTTGCCGTACGTACCGTGACGTAGACCGGCTCCCTCATGGCGTAGACGGGGGCTTCCTCAGTTAGAAGCCGTGATATGCGGCCCGTCGCCGGGTTGGCGAGGGAAGGGGCGCGTCACATTGTTAGGGGTCGAAGACCGCACCCGCTCCGCCCACGAACGTCAAGCCCGAGCGATCCCCATGGATGCCACCACCGTCTCGACCCGCAGCCGCCCGGCCGAGCGCCTCGCGCGCGCCGCCCTCGTCCCCGCCGCGATCATCGCCGCCACGCTCGCCCCGACGCTTCTGCCTCGTGACGCTTCCGCGCAGCAGGTCGAGCGCCTCTTCTACTACGTGGACCGGGAGACCAGCTACGAGAGCTTCGTCGCCAACGTCGACCGCATCGACATCCTGGCGCCGTCCTCCTACAACATCGACGAGGACGGCGTGGTCTACGGGGAGGTGGACCCGATGGTGTTGGAGCTCGCTCGCGAGCACGACGTGCGCGTCATGCCGCTGCTGGTCAACCGGGGCTTCAACCAGGCCGACCTGACCACGTTTCTCCGGGACGAGTCTGCCCGGGCGCGGGTGATCGAGACTCTGGTCGAGCTCTGCCGACGCCACGGCTACGACGGCATCCAGATCGACATCGAGAACCTGAGCATCCACGACCGCGACGTCTTCACGGAGTTCTACCGGGCCGCCGCCGCGGCTCTGCACGCCGGGGGCTACGAGATCAGCGCCGCCGTCGTGCACAAGCCGGACGAGCTCGCCGGAGCGACGGCCTACCAGGAGTGGCTCTTCGACTCGTGGCGCGGGGGATACGACCTCGCGGCCATGGCCGAGGTGAGCGATTTCCTCTCGGTCATGACCTATTCGCAGCACACGCGTCGCACCCCCCCGGGACCGCAGGCCGGGCTGCCGTGGATGGAGGACGTGATCGACGTCTTCCTCGAGCATATGCCTGCGGACAAGCTGTCCCTCGGGATCGCCGTGGGCTCGCCCCACTGGTACACGTCGTACGAGGAGCAGATCACACCCGAGCTGGCGCGCTCCTACGCCCGCGTGGAGACCCACGGCTGGGCGACGCACCTCATCGAGCGTAGCGGCGCCGAGCTCCACTGGGACGACGAGCAGAAGGTGAGTTACGCCTACTTCCCAGTCGAAGGCACGTGGGAGTGGATCTTCCTGGAGGATGAGCGCTCCTTCGGGGCCCGCCTCGATCTGGTCCGGCGTCGTGGGCTTCGGGGGTTCTCCGTGTGGGTGATCGGACACGAAGACCCCGGGATCTGGGAGCTTCTGCCGCCGCGCGCCGGGCGCTGAGGCCATCGGCGGCCGGGCCTGCAGCACGCTTGTCGGCGTCGCCGCAAACCGTCAATGTGGCGGATCCCGCACGCCCAGGAGGTGACCGATGACGGAGTCCGCAGCAATGGCGACCTCTGCCGGAGTCCTCCTGACTCTGCTCGCCTGGAGCGGCGCGATGCCCGGCAAGGTACATGCCCAGGACGGGCCCGCCGACTTCATCGCGCGCATCGAGGCCGCAGAACCGGATGCCGACGAAGGCAGCCTAGCCTCGCTCACGATCCAGGAGCTCTTGGACCGCTTCCACGTGCCCGGTGTGAGCGTCGCCGTGATCCGCGACTTCGAGATCCATTGGGCGAAGGGCTACGGGATCGCGGACGTCGAGACCGGGGCCCCGGTCGACACCGAGACCATGTTCCAGGCCGCATCGATCAGCAAGCCGGTAGCGGCCATGGCCGTGCTCAAGGCCGTTCAGGACGGCCTCTTCGGGCTCGACGACGACATCAACGACATCCTGACCTCGTGGCGCCTCGACGGAGGCGAGTTTACGGCGCGCCGGCCCGTGACGCCGCGCTCGCTCACGAGCCACGTCTCGGGCCTCGGCGACGCGTTCGGCTTCCCGGGCTACGACCCGGACGACCCCATCCCCACCCCCGTCCAGATCTTCGAGGGTCACGAGACGTCGAACGTCGGCAAGCTGTTCATGGAGCGGGAGCCCTATGAAGCTTTCGAGTATTCGGGGGGCGGCGTCACGCTCATGCAGCAGGCCCTCGAGGACGCGCGCGGGCGCCCCTTCGCCGAGGTGATGCAGGACGACGTGCTCACCCCCATCGGGATGACGCGCAGCTCGTATCGGCAGCCGATCTCGCCCGAGCACGATCGGAACGCCGCGAGAGCGCACGACGGTGAGGGCCGGTCGAGGGGACCCAAGTGGCACGTGTATCCCGAGATGGCGGCCGCCGGGCTCTGGACCACGCCGACGGACCTGGCGCGCTTCGCCATCGAAGTCCAGAAGTCCACGATCGGCGATTCGAACCGTGTGCTCTCGAGCACGATGGTCCAGGAGATGCTCTCGCCCGTGGGGGTCGGCAACTACGCCGTGGGATTAGGCCTCTCGAAGATGGGCGAGGGCTGGTACTTCCAGCACGGTGGATCGAACTGGGGGTTCAGGGGCACGCTCATCGCACACAAGGTGAAGGGCTATGGTCTCGCGATCATGACCAACGCGGACCAGGGCGGAGCGGTCGCTGCCGAGATCAGCCGGCGCATCCAGCGGGCCTACGCGTGGGACTCCATGGCTGATCCGGTACCACGCGGGTACGCGCCTCCCGTGGAGCGCACCGCGATCGATCTCGACCGGGAAGTGCTGGCGCGGTACGTGGGCTCGTATCGACTCAACGACGATCTCACCCTCGTGGTCACCCTCGAAGAGGGCGGTCTGCACGTCCAGCCCACGGGTCAGGGACCGTTCCCGGTGTTCCCGGAGAGCGAGACGGAGTTCTTCCTTCGCGTTGCGGACGTGCAGCTCACGTTTACGCTCGATGCATCGGGCGAAGTCGACGGTCTCGTGCTCCACCAGAGCGGTCGGGACCGGCGCGCGGAGCGTATCCGCTAGTCACATGGCCGCGACATGACGGCGGTAGGAAGGCTCGATGGTGCTCGGTGGAGCCGGAGCGGCCCTCCTCGTGGGTACGAGCTCCGTCGACCCGGCGATCCTCGGGGGTTCGGGTTTGGCCGGTACTGGGTCTGGCAGATGATGGACGCGTGTTCGGCGTCTCGAGTGCTGCTTCTGCGTCGCGTACACGCCTTGAAACATCTGTTCATACTCAGGCTGCCCCGGTTGCCATTGCCAGCCTGACGGCCAGATCCGGTCGAGCAGCCAGACTCCGAAGACGAAGATCGTGCCAAGCACGAGAATCTCGAACCAGCCCGATCGGTCTTTCCGGTTCGTACGCCTGTAAGTACGTCGCGGAGCCGAGCGTATCAGGTGAGGCCGTGCTCCGACCCCTCCGCCACTCTTCCACCCCTTCTCAAAACAGCATAGTGTTATCCCGGAAGCTCTCCGCCACCGGCCGTCGGCCGGTCCGCATTGCACACCCTCATGAGGAGAGCAGCATGCGCAACCTCTCTTCCATACTCCACGGAGTTCTTGCGCTCGCAGCGATGGCCCTGCTCGCAGGGCCGTCCTCTGCGTCAGCGCAGGACTACACCATCATCGGCCGGGTCCTCGACGCCGTCACGGGAACGCCCATCTCGGGTGCCCAGATCAGCGTCGAAGGGACCTCGTTCGGCGCCCTCGCGGACCAGACCGGCCGCTACAGTATCCGGGCGTCCCTGTCGGCCGGCACGTACACGCTCCGCGTCCAGTACATCGGCCGCGCGGCCGGCACCCAGGAGGTCACCCTGGGCTCGGAGCTGGTCGTCCGGGCGCCGGACTTCCTCCTGAGGGAGCAGGCCCTTGAGCTGGGCGAGATCGTGGTGACCGGTGTCGCGGGCCCGACCTCCAAACGCGCGCTCGGGACCACCATATCGACGGTCGACGCCGCGGCCATCTCGGATGCCGCCGTCACCACCATCGACCAAGCACTCCAGGGCCGGGTCGCCGGGGCCACCATCATCAGCAACACGGGCACGCCGGGTGGCGGCGTCTCCATGCGGCTCCGCGGAACGAGCTCCATCACCGGCGGGGCCGAGCCGCTGTTCATCGTCGACGGCGTCGTCATCGACAACAACGGCGACCAGCAGATCAACATGGGCTACCGGTCGAATCCGTCCAACCGGCTCGCCGACCTCGATCCGGACGACATCGAGCGGGTGGAGATCCTCAAGGGCGCGGCCGCGGCGGCGCTATATGGCTCGCGCGCCAACAACGGCGTGGTCCAGATCTTCACCAAGCGCGGCCAGAGGGGCGCACCCCGTTTCGTCTTCTCCTCGGAGGTACATCGGAGTGACCTTGCGACCCAGCTGCCCTGGGCCCTGACCCCGGTGGGTCTCGACGGCGGCCCGGTCACCCGCTACAACCACGAGGACCTGCTGTTCCGCGACGCGTGGAGCACGGACTCGTACCTCTCGGTATCGGGCGGGGCGGAGGACACCCGCTACTACCTGTCGGTGAACTGGCTCGACCAGGAGGGCATCCAGATCGGGTCCGGCCACGAGAAGCTGAACCTGCGCCTGAACCTCGACCAGGGTATCACCGACTGGCTCGAGGTCGCTGCGGGAGCCAACGTGATCCGGATTCACACGGACCTTCAGATCAACGGCGAGAACGGCACGGGCGGTCTACTGACGGCCATCGTCTTCACGCCCACCACGGTGGACCTCGCCGAGAAAGACCCTGAAACCGGGGCGTACGTAAACAACGCCTTCGTCTTTGCGAACCCCCTCTCGGTGGTGGACGACTGGGCCACGCCCCAGGACATTAGGCGCTTCCTCGGCTCCTTCCAGCTTCGTGCGAACCCTATAGAGGGTCTCTCGGCCGAGTGGCGGCTCGGGTACGACAACACCGAGATGGAGACGTCGCTCTTCATCCCGAGGGGCGCCACCGGGGCGCCGACGGGCAGGGCACTGTCGGTGAACCGGCGCAGCAGCCTGATCAACAACGACATCGTGGCCAACTACCAGTGGGCCTACGGGGAGGACCTCGACCTCACCACGTCCGCCGGCGTGAACTCGACCCTGGAGAACGTCCAGAACCTGAACCTGGGAGCGACGGACCTGGCACCTGGCACCGAGCTCGTCCGAGGCGCCGTCCAGTCCGCCAGCGAAGGCGAGGTGGAGGCCACCACGTTCGGGTACTTCCTGCAGCAGCAGATCGGGTTCCGTGACCGGATCTTCCTGCAGGGGGGTCTTCGCTGGGACGCCTCGTCCACGTTCGGTGAGGACGAGCGGTGGCAGCTGTATCCCAAGATGTCGGCGTCGTGGGTCGTGTCGGAGGAGTCCTTCTTCGACGCGATGCCCGATGCCGTCAGCGAGCTACGGCTCCGCGCCGCCCTCGGGTACGCCGGCAACCAGCCCACGCTCGGCAACGCCTACGCTCGCTTCGCCCGATACGGGACAACGAACAACGTCGGTCGCCTCGGCCTGGTCCCGTTGGGTCAGGCGGGCAACCCCGACCTGAAGCCCGAGCGGCAGCGCGAGTGGGAGGCCGGCTTCGATCTCTCGCTCCTCGACGGGCGTGTGGGGCTGAACTACACACACTACGACCAGTTCATCGAGGACCTGCTCCTCAACCGTCCGTTCTCGCCCAGCACCGGCTACGCCAACATCCTCCAGAATGTCGGGGAGATGTCCAATTGGGGCGACGAGATCGAGCTGCAGACCGTGAACGTCGACCGGGAGAGCTTCGGTTGGCGCACCCAGGTCATCTACTCCCGGAACAGGAACATCGTGGACAGCCTCGCGGTCGACCCCTTCGGATCCGGATACAACAACTGGGTCGAGCAGGGCCATCCCATCGGCGTCTTCCGCATGGACGCGTACGAGCGGAACGCCGACGGCAGCATCGTCATGGACGACGTGGGCCCGGTGGAGTCCCCCACCGACCTGATCGTCGGCAATCCCTGGCCGGACTACGCCCTGTCCATCGCCAACGACTTCCGCGTGGGGCGGCGCCTCACCCTGTCGGTGCTCCTGGACGGGCAGATCGGCCACGAGGTCTGGAACCAGACCCAGCGGATCATGGACATCTTCGGCGCCGGCCCCCTGTACGACCAGCTGCTGCGCGGGGAGATCACCACGGCGTACCGCAGTCGCGTCCAGGGCATCTGGGAGGCCTACCTCGAGGACGCCAGCTTCGTCAAGCTGCGCAACGTGACGCTACGCTACGACGTGGAAGACGATATCGCCGCGCGCTTCGGTGTCGAGGGCATCCAGGTGGAGCTCCAGGGCCGGAATCTGCACACGTGGACCGACTACTCCGGCTACGACCCCGAGGTCAACATGTTCGGGCTGAACACCGTGGCCCGGGGCGTCGACTTCGCCACCTACCCCCACGCCAGGACCTGGAGCCTCGGGCTCCGGTTCGTCTTCTGAGGAGCCGACCATGAATCGCAAGAATCGCGCATACACGGTCCTTCCGGCTCTCCTGGTCGGCGCGCTGGCGCTCGCCGCCTGCGAACTCGACCTCACCGACCCCAACAATCCCACCGAGACCGAGGTGGTCGGAACCATCTCCGGCGTGCTTCAGGTCGCCGTGGGTCTCCAGGCCGAATACGGCAACGAGATCGTGGATCCGATCATGGTGTCGGCCCTGGTGGGTGACGAGGTGGGAGCCGGGGGAGGGACCTTCCAGTGGATCCAGCAAGTCGACGTGGGTGGCACCGAGTTCGACAACAGCACCAACAACTCCGAGGCGCCCTGGGGCGGCATGTACGACGTCGTCCAGATCGCCAACGTGCTGCTAGAGTCGGCACCCGAGGTGGGCATGGGAGCGGCGACGCTGAGCGGTGTGCTCGCCCTGGCCAACACCTACAAGGCCATGGCGTTCGGCAACCTGCTCATGATCTTCGAGCGCATTCCCCTCGACGTGGACCCGACGCAGCCTTCGCCCGAGTTCGCCACACGTGAGGCAGGCATCGAGCGGGTCTTCACGCTTCTGGCCGCCGCGCGCCAGCAGCTCCAGTCGACGCCGGCGTCGGCCACCTTCAACGACGAGATCCTCGCACCGGGGCTCGACCTCGACGAGCTCGTCGATGCCATGACCGCTCGCTTCGCCCTCGCCTTCGGGCGGTACGACGAAGCCATGGCTGCCGCCGGCCGCGTGGATCTGACCTCCATGTCCCACTTCCGCTTCACGGCCACTGACGTGAACCCTCTCTGGAACCTGTGGGTGAACGGCGGCAACTCCACCGAGATGCGGCCGGAGGACTCGTTCCGCCTCGAAGCCGAGGGCGGTGACCAGCGGGTGGCATTCTGGGCCACCGAGGCCGACATCCAGGGAGCCAACGTGGCGCTGGACGCCCACGCCCGGTACTCGGCGAGCGAAGCGTCCATCCCGGCGGTGTTCCCGGACGAGATGCGCCTGATCATGGCCGAGGTCCAGGCCAGGAGCGGAAACGTTGCCGCCGCCATCGGACTCATCAACGAGGTGCGTGAGCCGTGCTCATCGTCCTTGGACGAGCCCGTGGCGTGCCTGCCTGCCCTCGACGCCGGCGACCTGCCCGACCAGGCGGCGGTTCTGGACCAGATCCTGAAGGAGCGGCGCTACGAGCTCTTCGCGCTGGGAGTGCGCTGGGACGACCTGAAGCGCTTCGGCAAGCAGGTCAAGTACCCGGTGATGCCGGTGCCCCAGAGCGAGTGCGACCGGAACGTGAACACGCCGAGCGAGCTCTGCCGCATGTAGGACGTCCAAAAAGAGGGGCGCGCCGGACGCGGCCCCCAGACGGAAGAGGCTGCCGGGCCGTCGGGTCCGGCAGCCTCTTCTTCCCGCGCGGGAGCTCAGAACTCCCACTCCATCGCCAGGACCGGGAAGAACCCCCACTGGTATGCGGTGCCCAGCTGGTTATCCACCTCGTTCCAGTAGAACGCCGAGACGTTCTGGTGACCGTAGACGTTCCAGAGGCTCAACGACGTGGTCAGGGCCGAGCCGCGGAAGACGCTGCGCCGATCCAGTCGGAGGTTGAGGGCGTGATAGGCGGGGTACCGTTCCGCGTGGACGGCCGATGCGTCGATGATCCCGCTGTTCAGGGCTCTTGACGCGGTGGCATCGAACGGCGTGTAGGGCGCACCGCCCGCCACGGACCACCGACCGCTCAGCTCCCACCCATGGGAGGGCTTGTAGCCCCCGACCACGTTCAGGAGGAAGCGGTTGTCGTGGATCCGGGGTCGCCACGAGCCGTCCAGGTCGCGGTACCGGCTCGAGAAGCCCGAGGCTCCTATCTGTCCGTAGAAGTCCTCCGCCAACCGCTTCTGGAGGAGGACCTCGATCCCGTACGACCTCGCTCGGCCCTCGGCCACCAGAGTCCGGTACGACCGGAAGCTCGACTGGCTCGTCCCGTCGTCCACGACGAACAGGGTCGGGTCTTCCTCCTCCAGGGGGAAGGAATCGTATTCCTTCAGGTACGCCTCCACGGTGAGCTGCGCGCTCGGAGAGAGGAGCTGGTCCACGCCGACGACGAAGTGGAGGGCTCTCGGCATTCCGAGCTCCTCGAACGATGGATTCTGCGCCAGGATGTAGCTCGGGAGTCTCTGGTAGAAGACGCCGGCTGCCGCGTTCATTGTGGTCCCGTCACGAATCGTCAGGGAAGAAGCGATACGAGGCGAGAGCACCGTTCTCCTGGCTTGGGAGTACCGATCCGCCCGGACGCCGGTGGTCAGGCTCCAGCGTGGGGTGAGTCTCCAGGCGGAGCTCGCGAACAGCCCCAGCCGCCGGTCGTCGTAATCCCGTACGATCTGGTGGGCCGGCACCGAGCCGCCGAGCCTGTCGAGCTGAGCCCCGAACTGTAGGTCGTAGTCGGCCGCCAGGAGCTCCACCTCCCCACCGAAGTCCACCGTGTGTCCGCCCCCCACGCTGAGGCGGTTCACGTTCCGAAGACGGCTCACCCTCTCGAAGCTGTGGTCCGTGGCGATCAGGTCTCCGGTAGCCGTGCGATGCCAGAGATCATCCGCGTCCTGGGACGACGTCGACAATGCCACCACGGAGTAGCCTCTCGATCCCCAGAGGCCACGCCAGCTGAGCCCCACGGTGCCCTGCTGTCCGGCGTACTCCCCGAAGTAGGGGACCGCCTCTTCGACGGACTCCGCCTCGTTGAACGCGATCTCACTGTCGCCGAACAGAGCCAGGAGGCTGATGCGGTGATTGTCGGCGGGCTCGAAGGTCGCCTTCGCGTGGATGTCGCCATACCTGGGAGCCACACCGGTGCCGATGGCATCCACGATGAGGTCCAGAAAGCTCCGTCTGCCGGAGAGGAACCAGGACCCGCGTCCGCCCGGGAGCGGACCTTCGACCACACCGCCGACGCCCGACATGGACATCTCCACTCGGGTCTCCATCTCGTCGGTGCTCCCCTCCCGGAAGTCGATGTCCACGATGGACGACAACCGGTCTCCGTAGGCGGCTGAGAACCCTCCCGATGAGAAGTCCACGTCCTCGATGAACTCCACGTTGGCCATGCCGATGGGACCGCCCGTGGCTCCCTGGGTGGGGAAGTGGTTGATGTTCGGCACGGCGATGTCGTCGATAAAGAACCCGTTCTCCAATGGACTACCCCCGCGGACGAACAGATCGTTTGCGTTGTCGGCGATCTGTGCCGTCGAGGGCAGAGCCAGGAGGACGCGGCTGACGTCCCCTGCGGATCCCGGTGCCCGTCGGACCTCTTCGGAGTAGAACCGTACATTGCTGACCGGCTGGCGGTCGTCTTTCGGGAAGTAGCCTGCGTCCACGACGATCCCCTCGACCTCCACGGCGGAAACCTGGAGCTCCACATTCACCTGGGTGCTCCGGCCCGGGGCCAGGATCACGTCGGGGCGGGTGAAGGTCTCATACCCGATGACCTGAAACACGAGGACGTAGCTTCCAGGCCCGAGACCCGAGATCCGGTAGGATCCGTCCTCCGCAGTCAGCGTGCCCAGGTCGGTTCCCTGGATCATCACCATGGCCGAGGCGAGGGGCGCCAACGTCTGGCCATCCACCACCCGACCCCGGATGGACGCAGATTCCTGGCCTTCGATGGACCCGGAAGGAAGCGCGCCGGAGACGATGGCCGCCACCGCGAAGATCAGGAAGAAGAGAGGCTGCCGCCGACTGACGAGGGCCTTGGACGCTGGCGGATCGGCCGCCTGCACGCACCGAGAGAGGATGCCCTTCATGGTATCACACCTCCATCTATCGAGAGGCCGGACCGTCGTGTCCGGCCGGTAGGTGCAGCCTAGCCACGCGCCGACCGGGGACCGAAGCCTCTCGGGACGACCGGGACCAGCGCGGGGCGGGCGGGACTGGAAGGCCCGATGTCCGCAGATGGGCCTTCGGTTCATACAGCTCGTGTGTCCCGGGCTTCGACCTGCGTAGGCATTGGGTTTCGGCTATACTTGAAGGACCCTCCCGACGGGGGCTCGCTCGGCCCCGCACCACCTTCGACGCCGCTCCTGCCCCGGTGCCACCGTGGGAGACAGGATGTCGGAAACACGCCGCGGTCCCGTGGATTCCGGGGGCTCCAAGCCCGGGCCGCGACGATGGACAGCCGGGGGGATCCCAGCCGCCCTCCGCGAGGTGGGGCTCATCGTGCTGGGCATCCTCATCGCCTTCTCGCTGGATGCAGCTTGGGATGCCCGCCAGGTCCGGAGGGCCGAGCACGACGTGCTGCGCTCCCTCCAGGACGAGATGGAGTACAACCTGAGGGAGCTCGACACCGGCGACTCCCTGCGCTCGGCAGGGTTGGAAGCCGGCCGGGCG
This sequence comes from Gemmatimonadota bacterium, assembly GCA_039589955.1. Lineage (GTDB taxonomy): Bacteria > Gemmatimonadota > Gemmatimonadetes > Longimicrobiales > Gaopeijiaceae > SZUA-318. Next base: position 18,754 of record JBDHGI010000040.1, read on the forward strand.
CTCTTCGCGCTCACGGGCCCCGACGTGGCCCCACGCCCGTGGGCCGACATCGAATCACTCCTCCTCCGCATGGCGGAGGGGATCCTGACCTACGACCCGCGCACCGGCACCATCAACGCCATCGTCGGTGGAGGACGGCTGGACCTCATCAGCAACGAGTCGCTTCGCTCAGCGCTGGCGTCCTGGCAGGAGCAGCTCCGGGACGTCCGCGAGGAGGAAGATCGGAGCATCGAGTACGTGCTGGAGCAGTTCTGGCCTTATTGGGAGGGGCGGGTGGTCTTTCCAGCGGACGGGTCCCAGTGGGGTGGCGCCTTCGACGAGGCCATCTCCGGGGAGATCCTCCGCGACGTGACGTTCGCCAAGCACGTCGCTCAGCAGATGCACCGATTGCGCCTGACTCTCGACGATGCCGCCGACCTGAGGGCGCTGATCCTCGACATCCTCGGCTTGGTCAGAGCCGAGCTGGCCGACACCTGACACGACGGCTGCCCTCACCGGGAGGGAGCATGGACGGGCTCATCGACAGAACGCTGCACAACAGCTGCCGACTCGTCTGCCTCCTCTCGGTCCCCGGGATTGCTGCCTGCGGAGACACCACTGTGGAGCCGCAGGACCTGGGCGACCTCTCCGGTGTCTGGGAGCTCACCTCCACCGATGTGTCGAACAACTGCGGGCTGCCGGCGGGAGGAGGGAAGACGGACCGGATGATCCTCCTGTCGTGCGGCAGCACGGTGTCGGTCATCCAGGGTCCGGGCCTCTGGGGCACCGGCTCGGTCTTCGGCGATCAGCTCCAGGTCACCGGCGCCGAAGTCGACGTGGAGGACGGGTGCACCTCGACGCGCAACTCTGCCGGAGCCATGTCCGGCACGGGTACGCTGCTGGAGGGCAGCCTGTCCACGCATGTTGCGTTCGACCCGGCTACGTGCGGCGCACGCCAGGCATGCACCGTTCAGTCGAGCGTGCGTCTGTCGCTGATCGCCCCGTACCGAACCACCTGCTTGGGCCGGGACCAGTTCGGCAGCGCCGTCGCATCGCAGTATGTGCTGCCGTGGCCCGCCGGACGGAGCTACCCGATCACCAACAGCTACTGCGTCCCGACTGGTGGCCACCGGGAGCAGCAGGCCTACGACTTCGCCATTCCCATCGGCGATACGGTGGTTGCGGCCCGGGCGGGCATCGTCCGGCAGGTGAAGGAGGACTCGCCGGACGACGGGCGCGGCACCGACCACAATCACCTGATGGTGGAGCACGACGACGGTACCGTCGGCTTCTACGCCCACCTGATGCAGAACGCCGTCCTGGCCGAGGTGGATGAGCGCGTCGAGCAAGGCCAGGCCATCGCCCTGGCCGGGCACTCCGGTACCCCCGACGTCGTGCACCTGCACTTCGGCGTCTACGACGGGTGGCCACCCACGGAGGGACAGGACCGGGCGGTCAGCTTCCGAAACGCCCAAGGGCCGCTGGACTGCAGGGGAGGGCTCGTCAACGGCGCCACGTACGCCGCTACGAACTGATCCGGCCAAGACATGGCCGGGAAGGAAGATGTCATGAACCGCAGGCTGGAGATCCGTCTGATCCGAGGGACCGCCACGCTGGCTCTCGCCGCGATCTGCGCCTTGGTCGCCGAGTCCCTATCCGCCCAAGGGCCCTCCCGCCGGTCGCGCATCGAGCTCCGTCTGGGGGTGGGCGCCCGGGTGAGCGCCGGGACGTCAGCGTCGTCCGAGGGGGTGGAAACGACCACCGACGTCGCCGGCATGCTCGGCGCCGTCGGATTCTCGCGCTGGATGGGCGAGACCACGGTCGGCACCCTCAGCGTGGGGGTCTTGTCCGTAGGCACGGAAACTCGGGCGGGCAGCAGTGGGGTCCAGACCGAGACGTCCTTGGTGGTCCCGCTGCTTGTCGGAGTGCGACGCTACCTCGGACCGGGCACGTCGGACCGACGCTTCTTCCTCTCGGTCGAGGCGGGGCCCATCACCGGCCTCCAAACGTCGACCACCGTCGGGTCCGTTGTCGCCGCCGAGGACATCGTCCGAGGTGCGGCGGGGATCCGTCTAGGCGCCGGGGTCGATCTATGGGCCGGGTCCCGCTTGGCGATCGCGCTCCTCGGGGGATACACGCTCATGACCGACTTCTCCGATCCCATCGGGGGAGAGGAGAACCACAGTGGTCCCGACGGGACCGTGAGCATCGGGATCCTCTTCGGGGGTGGTAGGTAGCCCATGAACCCGCGCCACGAAGTCAATCTCGACGTCTCGGTCGGGCGAGACCGCTCCATCGCGGTACCATCGCCCGAAGACCCGTTCCGGATCGCCCTCCTGGGCGATTTCGGAGGCCGCTCGGGCGGAGCCACGTCCGAGGCTCCGCCCCTTTCCCATCGCCGACTCGTGCCGGTGGACCGAGACGACCTGGACGAAGTGCTGTCGCGGTTCGCACCGCGCCTTTCCCTCGATCTGGGCGATGACACGACGGTCGAGCTGTCCTTTTCCGGGCTCGAGCACTTTCATCCGGACGAGATCCTGGAGCGAGCGCCTTTCTTCCGGGCGCTGCGTGAGGCCCGCGGGCGCTTGGCCAGCCCGGACAGCTATCGATCCGCGCTCGACTCCATCCTGGGCGGTCCGGCAGAAGATCCGAGCGAGGCGCCGACCGTGGACGTCCGCGACGTGATCGCCGAGACGCTCGGCACTCCGGCGCTCGATCGCGTGATCGATCCGGAGGCGAAGCAGGACTCGATGCGTGCCTTCCTTCGAAGCATCGTCGCGCCCCACGTGGTGGCGGGCGAGGATCCGAGCCGCGAGGCCATGCTGGCCGACTTGGACAGGTCGGTCGCAGGCAGGATGCGCGACGTTCTCCATCACCCGCGGCTCCAGGCGCTCGAGTCGCTCTGGCGGAGCGTGCGTTTCCTGGTCACGCGACTCGAGACGGGGAGCCGCCTCAAGGTGGCGCTGCTCGACGTGACGGCCGACGAGCTGCGAAGCGGCGCCGAGACAGGGGATCTCTCGCGTGCGCTCGGCGGAGGTGTTTCCGTCCTGGTGATCGACCACGCCTTCGGCGCCGCGCAGGAGGATCTCGAGCTGCTCCGAAGGCTCGCCGCCATCGCCACGGAGCAGGGCTCGGCGCTGCTCGCGGGGGCACGGCCCGATCTGGTCGGCCTCGATGCGTTCGACCGACTGCCGGAGCCGGGTGCTCTGGACGCCTGGCGGGAAGAGGCGTGGCATGTCTTCCGGCGCTCGGCTGAAGCCGGTGCGGTGGGCCTGGTGATGCCTCGCTTCCTGCTACGGGTACCCTATGGCCCGGACAGCGACCCGTGCGACCACGTCCCGCTCCAGGAGATGGACTCGCCTCCCGCGCACGGTCATTTCCTCTGGGGCGGTGGGGCGGTGGTCGCCGCGGTGCTGCTGGGGGAGTCCTTCGCGCAGTCCGGATGGGGCATGCGGCCGGGGCAGCGTCTCGCCGTGTCCGACCTCCCGCTTCACACCTGGCGCGCATCGGACGGACCCGGGCTGAAGCCGTGCACCGAGGCCCCGATCAGCGATCGGATGGCGGAGTCGATCCTGGACGCGGGCCCGATGGTGCTTGCCCCGATGCGGTACGGCGACACCGCGCGGCTGCTTCGATTCCAGTCGATCGCCTCGCCGCCCCGGGCCCTCGAGGGACCCTGGTCGCGCTTGGGCTAGCGGCTCGGAAGCCAGCTCACGCTTCCGCCGTACCAGCGCACCTTGCCCAGGACCTTCGCTTCCCCCGTGACGAGGAGCCTCCCGAGGCGGAGGCCCAGGGTGGGGAGAACGGCCCACTCGTCTTCGTCCCGGAAGAAATACCCGCCCTTGGCTCCGAGCCTGAAGCTCGCGACCGTGACACCGAACCCCAGGAGCATCTCGGCCTGGTCGAGGTCGGACGGGGCCGTGTCGCCGGACGACGCAGCAGCCTTCCCCGGAAAACGCGTCCATCCCGCGCCAAGAGAAGACCACGCGGAGCCGGACGAGGCCCAGGAAGTCCACGTCACCCCGTACCCGCGCTGTTGCGTGTCGGCCAAGGCCTGGTACGGGATCGCGTACCGAAAGCCAAGGCCGGAAGTGGGCTCCTGGGCCGCGGCGGTGGAAAGCGGCAGAAGGACGTGCCATGACAACAGGGCAAGCGTCCGCATCAGACTCGTCATGGGGCTCCCGCGGGAATGTGCAGGTTCGAGTGGGGAACAGGCGCTGTCCCCGGTGCTCCGCAGTAAGCTGGTGCGGCCAGGTTCGTTGGGGAAGAGCGGTCCGCGGGACGTCTTCGGCCGGCCATCTGCGGCTCGACACGGCGGACACGTTGCGGTGCGATGCCTCGAGCGTGGGTATGATCGGGTGAAACACCCGGTGCACCCACTCCGTAGATTACCTAGAGACGTCAGTGATATATCTCGGAAATCGACATATACTGGTCAGCCTGGCTTCTGCCTGGAGGAAGAGCCCGTGCCCGACAAGAAGAAGCTGAGCCTCGGCACCGTGATGGTCCTCCACGCCCTGACCCGTGGATGCGAGTACGGGTTCGACATCATGGAGGAGACGGGTCTGAGCAGCGGCACCATCTACCCGGCGTTGGATCGGCTGGAGGAACTGGGCTTCGCCGTCTCCGAGTGGGAGGACGCCCGCCTCGCGCAGGCGGAGAAACGGCCCACCCGGCGGTACTACCGCATCACCCCCGAGGGAGCCCGTGAGCTCCAGAAGGCGATGGAGCGGCACCGGTCGCTGGCCCCGGTGGACCTTACCCCCTACCTCCGGCCCCGGACCCCCTGATGGCCCCGGTGGTGTGAAGCCGTGAAGCGACGCGGCGGGCCGCCCCGCTCCCTCCGTCTCCGCCTGAGCCTCTGGCTCCTTCGTGTGGCGTGCGCCCTGGCTCCGAGCGGCCGGCGCAGGGACCTCGGCGCCCGGTGGGAGGCCGAGCTCCTCCACCGGTCACGTCGGGTGCACGACGGCGGGCTTCTCCTGTGGTCTCTCGGGGCGTTTCGGCACGCCTGGTACCTGCTTCGAACGGAGTACACCATGGACCTCATCTGGCAGGACGCGAAGTACGGCATCCGGGCGCTCAGGCGGAGCAAGGGGCTCATCGCCATCGCCGTCCTTTCCCTCGCCGTCGGCATCGGCGCGAACACGGCCATCTTCAGCGCGGTGGACGTGTTCATGCTCCGCCCGCTGCCCTACCCGGATTCCGACAGGCTCCACATGGTGTGGACCGCCAACCAGGATCGGGGCTGGACCGAGGTCTCCTTCAGCGTACCGGACTTCCTCGATCTCCGGGAGCGGAGCAGGACCATGGACGTGGCCGCCATCCAGGGCGGCACCTTCAGCCTTTCCGGGGACTTCGAGGCCGAGCGCCTTCAGGGAGCCTACGTCACCCCCGGGTTCTTCCGGGTGTTGGGGATACGGCCGCCCATGGGCCGCGCGTTCACCCCGGAGGAGGGCACCCCGGGGAACGAGCGGGCGGCCATCATCAGCCACGGCCTGTGGGAGAGGCGCTTCGGTGCGGACCCGGGCGTGGTCGGCTCCGACATTCTCCTCGACGGCCTCCCCCACACGGTGGTGGGCGTCATGCCACGCCACTTCTGGTTCCGGACCCCCGGCGGGGACGTGATGGTGCCTCTGGCCTTCTCCGGTGAGGAGCACAGGGCGAGCCACAGCCTGGCGGTCCTCGCCCGCGTCACGGACGACTTCACCGAGGAGCAGGCCTTGGGAGAGGCGCAGCGCATCATGGGTCAGATCGGACAGGATCACCCCGACACGAGCGCGGGGCACGGCGCGACCATGGTGAGTCTGCACGAGGACGTGTTCGACGAAGGATTCAAGGCGGGCACGCTGATCAGCACCGTGGCCGTGGCCCTCGTGCTCCTCATCGCCTGCGCCAACGTGGCCAACCTTCTGCTGACCCACGCCGCGGGCCGGGACCGCGAGGTGGCGCTCAGGGGGGCGCTGGGGGCTGGGCGCACGCGCATCGTTCGCCAGTTCCTCACCGAGGCCACCCTCGTGGCCCTGCTCGGGGGGCTGCTGGGGCTCGGACTGTCGGTCTTGGGCATCCGGGGTTTGGTCTCCATCATGCCCGCCGAGTTCCCACGGGTGCACGAGATCGGCCTGAGTCCGCGGGTGCTCGGCTACACGGCCGCGGTTACCATGCTCACCGGGCTACTCTTCGGCCTCGCCCCGGCGCTGAGCACGAGCTCCGGGCGATTGGCGGACGCCCTGAAGGAGGGCGGGCGGAGCGGCGGCGGCTCACGGGGCGCGCGGCTGCGCAGGGGCCTGGTCGTCGCGGAGGTCGCGCTGGCCGTGGTGCTCCTGATCTCCTCGGTGCTGCTG
>JBDHGI010000041.1:0-24769 GCA_039589955.1 Gemmatimonadota bacterium
GAGCTCAAGAACCAGCGTCGCGGCCGCATCAAGGAGTACGCCGACGAGTACCCGTCGGCGGTGTACACGCCCCTGTCCGCGGAGCCGGAGCGTGGTGCCGATCCCCTCTGGAACCACAAGGCGGATTGTGCCTTCCCCAGCGCTACCCAGAACGAGATCGACGCCACGGACGCGAAGAACCTGTTGAGCAACGGGGTCTACGTGGTATCCGAGGGGGCGAACATGCCCACGGTGCCCGAAGGCGTGGAGACGTTCCTGGACGCCGAGATCCTCTATGGTCCCGGAAAGGCCGCCAATGCCGGCGGTGTTGCCGTGTCGGGTCTGGAGATGGCCCAGAACAGCATGCGGTTCGGGAGATGGCCCAGAACAGCATGCGGTTCGCCTGGAGTCGTGAAGAAGTCGACCAGAAGCTGCACGGCATCATGCGCGACATCCACGCCCGCTGCGTGGCGGTTGCCGAGGAGTTCGGCTCGCCCGGCAACTATGTCAATGGCGCCAACATCGGCGGGTTCCTCAAGGTCGCAGACGCCATGCTGGACCAGGGAGTCGTCTAGCCCCCGACATCGAGCCCGGGGACCTTCGCAGGTCGCCGGGCCGCAGTGCGCGATCGACGGTGATCCATCTGGGAAGACCGGAAGGAGCTCCTGCAGCGATCGGAGACGACCGCCTTCAGAACCGGTACGTGTAGTTCACCTTGAAGGACGCCCCCCGGGAAAGCGTGATCAGGTCCCGGTTCTCGAGGATTCCCGGACCCAGGTTCTGCCAGTTGTGGGTGTAGACCAGGTAGACGTCGTTACCGGGCTTGACGATCCAGCGGAGACGGGCGAACAGGCCCACGACCTTGCTGACGTCGTCGTACTGGAGCTGGTTGGTGGCGCTCACCCACGGACTGGGGTTCCATTCGGTCTCGAGCTCGTAGACGGTTGCGGAGAAGTCCCCCTGGGGGAGTCGCACGTCGTTGTGCTCGACGTTGGCGGACAGGCTCACTCCAGGATTCGGCCGGAACGTAAGACGGGTGTCCAAGCGAGTGCGCTCGCCGCTCCAGAAGTCCCCGAGGGTGACGCCTCCGAACAGCGACAACCGGCGCCGGCCTGTCGTCCGGCCCCTGAGGGAATACTCCCATGTGGTGTACTCGCCCGCCAGGACGTCGATTCCCTCGCTCACCTCGAAGCTTCCGTCCAGGTACTCGTACTTCCTCGTGGCCTCCACATCGAATCCGTCGCCGCTCTCGAAGTCGATTCCGAGGAGGTTGAACTGCCACTCCCGCTCCTCGAGGATGCCCGTGCCCAGCTCGGTGAGGTTCCTGAACTGGACGGCGAAGTCGAGCTTGCGGATCCAGCCGATGCTCTCGGGCCGCGGCGAGAATCCGATACGGGGCTCCACCCGACGGAAATCACTGCGGGTCACGAAGCCCATGGTGGGTCGGTAGTCCTCCCCGAACTCCCGGTAGGACAGGTGGCCTGACCAGAGGTCGTTCGGAAAGTTGAAGCGGACCCCCCGAGCCGACAGGTTTCCGAAGGTCCGCTCCACCGTGGGCTCGGGGTTGGAGTTCCAGACGACGAACGCCTCCATCTCGAAGTTGTTGTCACCGAAGAAGTGGCGGGTGTTGAAGGCCAGGTCCACGCCCGCGGTGTGTCCCACCTCCGGAGTGAATCCGGAAGGATCGGCGTCGGTGGACCGCCGAGTGTAGATGGCGCCGATGGTGGATTGCTCGAAGATGCGGCGCCTCACCCGCGCGACGGTGAAGCTCTCCTGCGGGATGGTGACTTCAGCCTCCTCCCCCTCGGCGAAGAACGTCTGCCGTCCCGTCCCGATCTGGTAGAACCCCACCTCGTACTGCCCCATCTGCCCTGTCATCCTGGCCCCGTACTCGATGGGGATCTGCTGTCCCTCGTTGAGGCCGATCTGACGGGAGAAGAAGGGCTGCGGACCGCTGCGCGGCGCGAAAGAGAAGACGCTGGATCCCTCCAGGAAGAAATCTCTGCGCTCGGGGAAGCGCAGGGGGAAGCGCGTCAGGTTCACGCGGCGCTGGTCGCTCTCCACCTCGGCGAAGTCGGTGTTCACCGAGACGGACGCCCGCAGGCTGGAGGTGACGCTGTAATTGAGGTCCAGGCTCAGGTCCCTGGGGAACGTGGTCGGGTCGGAGTTTGCCGGGACTTCCCTCCACCCGAGGATCGTCGATGGCTTCGCCTCCAATCCGATACCCTGCGACAGGCCCTCGAGCCCGGTGAGCTGCCCGGCGTGCACCGGGCGCCAGAGACCCTGGTTCCGTCGATGGCCCCTCCAGAGAATCTCTTCGTTGTTCCTCCGGATGGTCCGCTGGAAGTTGATTCCCCAGGTGTCCAGCTCCGGATCGAAGTTCAGCGTCTGGAAGGGGATGCGAATCTCGGCGGACCAGCCGTCGTCCAGGCGCGCGACTCGGGCCTCCCAGATTCCGTCCCAGGACTTGTTGACGCCTCCCCCGCCCCCGCCGTGGCCGCCGAAGCCTCGTCCTCCACCTCCTCCGAGGATTCCGTCGCCCATGAGACCGGCGGCGTTGATCTCGAAGTAGTAACCGGTCCGGCCGTCCCGGAAGGTGTCCAGGATCCACATGAAGCGGTCGTCGGTGTTCAGAAAGGCGTCCCGCTGGCGTTGATACGCCAGAATCCCGTCGGGGTCATCGTGGATCTTGGCGCCGATGATCAGGTCCGTATCGTCGTACAGGACCCGGATCTCGGTCTCCCGGCTCGGCGCTCCCCCCTCCACGGGCTCCTGCTGGGTGAAGTCCGATATGGGGATGGCGTGGGCCCACTCGGGCTCGTCGAGGCGACCGTCCAGATCGATGCCGGATCCGTTCTCGACCCGGTGGGCGCGCAGGACGCCTCCATTGTCCGAAGAGCTCTGTTGGGCGACGGCACGTCCTGTGGCGACGACGCACAGGAGGGCCGCGACGGGCAGGGCGATGCGATTCTTCACCACCGGTCTTTCGTGAAGGTTGACACCGGGGCACCACGTGCCGGGCACATCACTTGGGACACGGGAAGTCCCCCGGGCGTTGGTCAGAAGCCGACGAGCACGGGCAGCGAGATGAGCGCCAGATACGTGACGAAGACGGCGATCATCCAGCGAAGGAACACCGGCCCTGTGCTCACGGTCGCGGTGGCTCGAGAGGCGCCGTAGGTCAGGAGCGCCCCTGAGAGGATGACCAGGAGAAGGGCGAGGGGGAGGCTCATGGGTCAGGGGGTGGTCGGGAACGGGTCTGCAATCTAGGGAGGCTCTACCCCGGGGTGGTAGCCCGTCGGTCGGGGTTCGGGTGTCATGGCACCCGTGTCGCCGTCGGTTAGATTGCTCGGGAGCAGACGATCCGACATCCGCCCAGCTTCGTGACCCCGCCCCGATCGACTTCATCCGAAGACGCCGTAGCTCTCCCCCGGGAGGCCGAGGTGGCCATCATCGGTGGCGGAGTCGCAGGCATCTGTGCCGCCTATCACCTGGCCACGGCCGGGGTGGACGTCGTGGTGCTGGAGCGCGACGTGCTGGGGAGTGGGGCGACGGGGACTTCCGTCGGGGTCCTTTCCCCGCCGCTGTTTCAGCCGTTCGACCAGACTGTGCGCTTCCGGGGGGAGGAGGTAGCCCGGGCCGTGTGGGAGTTCGCCTCCCGGTCCGTGAAGGGCTTGGGCGCCCTTCTGGAGACCCGCGGAGCGGCCGGCCGTGCGGGTCTGGATCTGGCCGGAGGGTATGTGGTCGCGGATGAGGAGTCCCTCGGAGATATGGAGAGGGACTTCGCGGCCCTCGAGGGTGCGGGCCTCCCCGTGGAATGGCTCTCCGGGGAGCGTGTCCGGGAGATCACCGGCGGCGATGACTTCCACGGCGGATACCGAATCGAGGGCGGTGGCTGCCTGAGCCCCGTGCCGGCGGTTCAGGCGGTTGCCGAAGCCACGCGGGAGGCCGGGGGCGTCATCCTCGAGTCGGTGGATGTGGAGGATGTCCGCCGCCTGGAGGGACGCCTCGCCTGTGACACGAGGCACGGCCGGCTCATGACGGAGATGGTCGTCTACGCGACCCACGTCGACGTACGTCGCTTCTCGGCGTTCGTAGGAGACGAGATCGTTCCCATCAGGGGCCAGGCCATGATGATCGAGACTGGTGCCCCGGTCTTCAGGGGGGCGTTCTCCACCCACTGGAAGTCGAATGTATGGCGGTCGGACCCCGAGGGGCGGCTCCTCATCGGGGGCTGGCGGCAGGAGGCATGGGATCGCTCCTACTGGAAGGCGAAGCCGCGGCTCGACAAGAAGCTCCAGGAGAGCATCCTTGGGTGGTTCCGTTCCTCGTTTCCCGAGCTCGAACGGCAGCCGGTCGCCCGGCGGTGGAGCGGGATCTACGGGTGGACGGCGGACTACCTTCCTCTGGTAGGTCCTCTTCCCGGTCGCCCCGGAGAGATGGTCCTGTCGGGTTTCAGCGGTGGAGGGCTCTCCTTCGCCTTCGAGGCGGCGAGGGCCATCGCGGCGGTGGTCACGGAGGGAGAGACGGTGCCGGGGGCCGAGCTCTTCAACCCGAGGCGGTTCACGTGAACAGCCTCCAGGGGTGGGAGGCGCTGGCGTCCGAGCTGGAGGCTCTCTTCCGTCGAGGCGTCCACGAGACCCTGGAGGAGGAGCGCTTCACGCGGATCGCCTTGCGTGTTTTCGGGCACCAGTACCGAGGGTGCAGCGCCTACCGGGCTTACTGCCAGGCGAGATCGAAGACGCCCGTTGACGTGCAGCGGTGGCAGGATGTTCCCATGGTCCCGACCAGAGGCTTCAAGGACGTGGAGCTCCTGTCGGCTGACCGGGCGGAGGCCGTCTTCCTGACCAGTGGCACGTCGAGGGGGGCCGAGGCGAGGGGACGTCACTTCGTGCCCCGCCTTTCCCTCTACCGGTCGGCGGCCCTGACGAGCTTCGCGGCACACGTGCTTCCCGAGGGTCGGGCGGCCGCGATGCTCTCCCTGGTCCCATCGCCTCGGATCCAGCCACGGTCGTCCCTCTCCGCCATGGTGGAGATGGTGGCCCAGGATCTCGTGGAAGAGGCTGTGTGGCTGGGGGACGGCGAGCCGGGCCCCGATCCGGACCTGCTGGAGGCCGCGGCCGACCGCCTGGCCGCGGAGACGCGCCCGGTCCTGATGGTGGGCACGGCCTTCGCCTTCGTCCACCTGCTCGACGCCCTGTCTGCTCGGGGGTCGTCGGTTCGACTTCCCGGGAGCGCGCGGATCATGGAAACCGGCGGCTTCAAGGGTCGGTCTCGAACGGTCTCCCGACGCGAGCTGTACGACGCCCTGGAGGAACGGCTCGGCGTGCCGCCGACCCGGATCGTGAACGAGTACGGCATGACGGAGCTCCTGTCCCAGCTCTACGAGCCGATCTTGACGGAGGGGCGCGAGGGGAGTGGTTGGCACGTGGCACCCCCCTGGCTGCGTGTCCGAGCTCTCGACCCCTCCACCCTCGCCCCCTTGGAGTCCGGTACCCCGGGCTTGCTGGCCTTCTTCGACCTGGCCAACGCGGGATCGGTGGCCCACGTGCTCACGGAGGACGTCGGGGTGGTCACCGGCGGGCGGGTCCGGCTGCAGGGTCGTTCGGCGGGAGCCGAGCCTCGAGGCTGCTCGCTCGCCGCCGAGGAGCTTCTGCTCGCCGCGGAGGGCTCCACATGACAGGGTCGCCCTTCGACGCCTGGTACGTACCCGGGTGGGTGGAGCCGCCGGCGGGGCCGGATCGGCTCCAGGGTCCCTTCCCCCTGCGGCTGCCGGGGGGAGATGCGGAGTGGGTGAGGAAGTTGGTCATCGGGTTACATGAGCGGCGGGAGGCTCTCCTCCGTCGGCCGGTCGTGTCCATCGTCTCGGCGCTGGGCTCCGTGGGTGCGCGACTCCTGGACCCGGAGGATCTGCTGCGGGCCGAGGCGCTCGACCTGCTTCCCGGCAGCGCGGGACTGTCGGCGCCCATGGCGGCGGCCGTCCTCGACGGGATGGCGTCCGACTGGACGACCGACCGGCTCACGGGTCTGCTGACAGCGGAGTTCCCCGACCCGGACGTCCTCGACGCCTTCGCGAGGGGGCGGCATGGCCGCCTCAGGGCGATGAGCCCCGGCGTCTGTGTACAGATCGTCGCCGGCAGCGTGCCCGGGGTAGGGGTGACGGCCCTGGTGAGAAGCCTGCTCACGAAGGCGCCCACCCTCCTCAAGCCGGGGCGCGGCGACGTCGTGCTGCCCGTGCTGTTCGCCCGGGCCCTAATGGAATCGGATCCGGACCTGGGGAAGGCCGTCGCCGTGGTGTACTGGCCGAGGGCGCAGGCGGAGCTGGAGGCGGCCGCGCTCCGGGGAGCCGGCGTGGTGGTCGCCTACGGGGGGGACGAGGCCGTCCGCTCGGTCAGAGACCGGACGCCCGTGTCCGTTCAGTTCGTTCCCTACCATCACCGAGTGAGCTTCGGCGTAGTGGGGCGAGACGCGTTGGCGCCGGCGCGGATCCACCGTACCGCTTCGGAGGCTGCCGGAGCCGTCGCGTTCTTCGACCAGCGGGGGTGCGTATCCCCTCACGTCCTCTACGTGGAGGAGGGTGGACACCACGACGCCGAGGACTTCGGACGGGCTCTGGCCTCGGCGCTGGCGATCCTGGAGAGCAACCTCCCTGGAGGTCGGCTAGAGTCGGGCGAGGGCGCCAGGCTACAGCAGGAGCGCGGGTCCGCGGAGCTCCGGGCCGCGGCCGGCCTAGGGGTCGTCGTGTTCCACGGCGGCGCGGCCAGCTGGACGGTGGTGTGCGATCCCGAGGCCGCCTTCGAGCCGCTCTGCACGGGTAGATTCGTGCGGCTGAGATCGGTATCCGACGTCCGGCAAGTCCCCTCGTTGGTGTCACCCCTGGCGGGACACCTCCAGACGGCGGGAGTAGCCGGGTGTGGAGGGCGATTGACGGGACTCGCTGAGGAGCTGGCCCGTGTGGGGGTCACACGAGTCGCCGCCCTTCCGGACGTGCCATTCCCGCCACCGTGGTGGCACCATGACGGCAGCGGCCCGCTCACCTCTCTGGTGCGGTGGGTGGACCTGGCAGGGTAGGACCACCCGACGGGGAGCGCCCTCAGGTGCGCTCCACCAGGCGCCGGAGAGTTGCGGCGTCGGCCTCGGTGAAGCCGTACATCACCACGATGTCCGGATGCTCGGCGTCCTCTCCATGAGAGCGGATTTCGTCGAGCATCAGGACGGCCGCGGTCTCGAACCCGAAGCTCCCCACGCCGCTGCCGAGCACGGGGAAGGCGACGGACTCCATCCTGTGCTCGGCGGCAAGGGTCAGGGAGCTTCGGGTGGCCCGTCGGATGGACTCGGCGCTCGGGGGCACGTCACCCATAGCCGCGGCGTGGATCACCCACCGCACGTCCAGGCTGCCAGCATCGGTGAGGGCGGCGTCACCGACCTGGAGGGGCCCTCTGGCCCGGACCAGTCGGTCACACTCCTCCTGGATGACGTGACCTCCCCGCCGATAGAGCGCCCCCGCCACGCCCGCCCCCATTCTGAGATGGTTGTTGGCTGCGTTGACGACCGCGTCCCCACGGAAGGTCGAGATGTCTCCTTGTTCCACACGCACGAGGAGACTCACGAGGAAGCGTTACTCTTCGTCGGGCTGCTGCTCGGCACGCCAGATCACTACCTGTCGACCACCGCCGGGGCTCTCTTCGACACGCACGGTGAGGGTGTCGCCTTCGTCGATTCCGAGATCGTCCCGCATGTCCTGGGGAATGGTGATGCGACCCCCGACACCGACGGAAACGTCGCCGTAGTACAGCGTCCGGTAGATGGCCATGCGCTCTCCTCGTTTCTTGAGCTACAGCCTAACAATATAGCCGAACGGAAGGACCTTGCGCGATGGCTGGGACGGGATCTGAAGCTATCCAAGGTAGTTTTCGTACTCGGAACCGAATTCCGCGGGAAGACGGAGCGGCTGACTCTGTCAATGTGGCAGGGATGGCCTCCGACTGAAGGAAGGAGAAGGCTCGCCCATGAGCTCGAGTGATCATGCCGTGCGCCTCGAGGGCGTCACCAAGCGCTTCGGTGCCCACACCGCGGTGTCCTCCCTGGATCTGGATGTGCCCCGGGGTGCCATCTACGGACTCCTGGGCCCCAACGGATCGGGCAAGACCACCTCCATCAGGATGATCATGGGCATCCTGCTCCCCGACGAAGGTCACGTGAGCCTCTTCGGGGGCGATCCGGACGAGACCCGACGGTCCAACGTGGGTTACTTGCCTGAGGAACGTGGCGTCTACAAGAAGATGAAGGTGATCGATCTCCTGGTCTTCCTGTCGGAGATCCGGGGCCTTCCCAGGGCCGAGGGGTGGCGCCGGGCGCAGGAGTGGCTCGAACGGCTCGGCCTCGGGGCCTGGGCCGAGAAGAAGGTCCAGGACCTCTCCAAGGGGATGCAGCAGAAGGTGCAGTTCATCGGAACGGTCATCCACGAACCAGAGCTCCTGATCCTCGACGAGCCCTTCAGCGGGCTGGATCCCATCAACCAGGACGTGCTGGAGCGGATCGTACGGGAGTTCCACCGAGGGGGCACGACGATCCTGTTTTCCACGCACCTCATGGATCAGGCCGAACGGTTGTGTGAGAGGGTATGCCTCATCTCCAGGGGGCAGAAGGTGCTCGACGCCGACCTGGGGGAGCTCAAGGCGGCCGAGCGAAGGGGCGTCCTGGCCGTCAAGTTCGAGGGTCCGGACGGGTGGATGAGGTCCCCCGCCGTAGCCTCGGCGGAGATCGTCAACGGCTCCGTGCATCTCCGGTTGGCCGAAGGAGCGAGCCATCAGGAGATCCTGAAAGGGGCGGTGGAGGCAGGCGCCACCATCTTTCGCTTCGATCTGCTCGAGCCCCGTCTGCACGAGATCTTCGTGCGCCACGCCGGTGATGCCGCTGCGGTGGATGCCGGCCTTCCGACGACCCCGGCAGGGAGGGAGAGATGAGGTGGAGCCTGGTTTGGGCGGTCATCCGTCGAGAGTACCTGCAGCGCGTCAGATCCCGGTGGTTCGTGGCGTCCACCCTGGGAGGGCCGCTCCTCATGGCGGCGCTCATCTTTCTTCCCGCGCAGGTGGCTCGCAGGGGAGAAGAGGCTCAGCGGGTCCTGGCGCTGGTGGACCGGACCGGGGTCCTCTACGAGCGGCTGGAGGGGCGTCTGGAGGAGGTGGGGTACCGCGTACGCGAGGAGCCCTGGGCCGAGGAAGTCCTGTCCACGCTCTCCCGGCAGGTGGCGGACGGCGACCTGGGTGGGTTCATCGTCTTGGACGACGCGACGCTACGGGCCGGCGAGGCCGTTCTGTACGGCAAGTCCCGCCCGTCGACCATCCGTTGGGCGACCTTGCGCGGAATGATCACCCAGGCAGCCCTGGAGAGCCAGCTCGAGTCCCAGGGGGTGGACGTCGCCGCCCTCCTCGGGGGCGGTGAGCTGCGTCTCGAGCTGTTGACGTCGGAGGCAGCGGGCATGGAGGACCCCCAGGGCATCCTGGCGTTCGTGGGAGCCTTCCTCCTCTACATGGTCATCCTCCTCTACGCGGCCTCGGTCATGCGGGCCACGCTGGAGGAGAAGACCAGTCGTGTGGTGGAGATCGTCATCTCCTCCATGAAGCCGTGGCAGCTGATGCTCGGCAAGATACTCGGCGTGGGGTCCGTGGGCCTGACGCAGCTGGCGGTGTGGGTGGGGTCCGCCGCCGTGTTGGCGTTCACGGCGCTGCCCGCCCTGATCGCGGCCCAGCCGGAGCTCTCCGCTCTTCAGTCCGTGGCCGACGCCCTACCGGGCCCGGGGCAGCTGCTGCTGCTCCTCGGCTTCTTCCTGTTCGGGTACTTCCTCTTCTCCGGTATGTACGCTGCCGTCGGTGCCATGTGCAGCTCCGAGGAGGAGGCCCAACAAGCCCAGTTCCCGGTCACCCTGCTGGTCATCATCCCTGCGGCGCTGGTGGCTCCGGTAATCCAGGAGCCAAACTCCGTCCTCTCCGTGAGCATGTCGCTGGTCCCCTTCTTCAGCCCGGTCCTCATGTGGAGTCGCGCGGCGACGGGTGCCGCGCCCGTCTGGCAGGTGGCCCTCTCCTTCGCCCTCATGGCTCTTGCCATACTCGCGGTGGCGTGGGTGGCGGGTCGGATCTACCGGGTCGGAATCCTGATGGCAGGGAAGCGCCCGACCCTGCCCGAGCTGTGGCGCTGGGTCAGGGAAGCCTGACGGAGGGGGATGCCGCCGGCGGGGTGCGCGTGGCTACTCGGTGCGGTCCTCGGGGAGCACGGAGCGGAGCAGACCTTCGAGCTGTCGCTCGTCCAGGCCCCGCGCCGCGGCCACGGCCTTCTCGAACGAGTCCTCGATGATGATCACGGCCGTTCGGAGCGGCTCTCCACCCTCGGGGGAATCGAACCTCAGGCGCGCACGGTAGGTGTGGGGTCCGAGAGCGTCCGTCTCGAAGTCGAGATAGGCGTCCCAGATCCGCCCTGCGTAGGCGAGGGTCGCCAGGTGTGATCCAGACCTCCGGCGTTCGGGGGTCACCGCTCGATCTCCTCCGGCGAAGCGCCGCTCCGGACCTGTCGGCTTCCCTGGCGCAGCATCCGCCGGGTCGCCGTCAGGGCCTGGCTCATCTCACGTAGCTCGGACTTCCCGAGCACCTCTCCACCGTAGCGTGCTCGAAGATAATGGTCCACCACGCGGCGTGCGGGGTTGACGGCCCGGGCGTGAGAGAGGCCGAGCCGCTCCAGGAGCGCCAGGGGGGTGAGCCCGGGCGGAGTCGGAAGCCCGGCCCGGCGGCATGTGTCGAGGAGTCGGATGTAGGCCCGCGTCTCGCGCGGAAGCGTCGGCGGCCTCCTGCGAAGCCACCGGAAGCCGATAAGCAGCGCCAGGACCAGGAGAGCTCCTCCCAGCACCCGGCCTCGCCGCCGCGACCCCTCCGGCGACGGCTCCCCCGTGGGTCGCATCGGCCCCAGGAGGCCCGCCCACTGGCGTACCAGCCCCGACTGGAGCTCGGCGTCGTAGTCGAGGATCCACTTGCTCCATCGGTGCTGGATGCCGTCGAGGAGGATTCGTCCCGGCCAGTACCACGATGCGATACGCTCCTCGGCGGCGGCGCCCCCCGGTGTCGGATCGAAGGTGACCCACCCGTAGCCAGGGAACCAAACCTCCACCCAGGAGTGGGCCTGATTCTGGGTCACGGCGAGATACCCCCCGAACCGGTTCCACTCTCCGCCCAGGAAGCCGTTGACGTTCCGGGCTTCCACCCCCGCGGCCCTGAGCAGTACCACCATGGCCGTGGAGAAATACTCGCAGTGGCCCGCACGACGCTGGAAGAGGAAGTGCTGGAGGGTCGCCTCCCGTGCCGTGGCGGGGAGCTCGAGCGTGTACCGGAACGATCGGAGCCAGCGCTGGATGGCCACAGCCTTGTCGTAGCGCGTGGCCAGGCCCGCCGTGAGCGAATCGGCCAGAGCCGGGATCCGCTCATCCAGCTCCGGTAGCTGCAGGAAGAACCGCGCTTCGGGGCGGTAGCCCGATTCGGATTCGCGCAGGGCGGAGGGCTCGGGCGAGTCTCTACGGGAATGGGCGGTGTACGCCGGAGCCCCCCGGCCCCAGTAGATGATGTCCCCGGCGTTGTCGAAGAGAGGTTGAATGCCATTGTCCGACTCGACTCCCACCGTCGGATGCAGGGCGAAGAGGACGCGAACGTCCAGCGGAGCGCCGTAGACACGCTGCTCCAGCAGGGGGCCTTCCCAACGATCCCGATACCACTGCCTGGGAGCCGAGGACGGCGGCAAGGAGGACGACCGCGTCCAGCGGATCCCGTCGAACCGGTCGTAGGAGCGACCCCTCCAGCGGAGCCGCAGGACGTCCTCGGGGATTCCCTGGGGGAACTCCACGCGAAGGACGACCTGGGGGTTGCTGTAGATCCTGGATCCGTGTTCGCCGATGGAGATCTGGTCGCTGAACCCGACGATGGATCTCGCGGGGGTGTCCCCTCTTCCCGCCCAACCCCTCGAGACCCGGGGGAAGGTGACGAAGACCACGCCGGAGATCAGGAGGATGATGACCGACAGCTTCGCCACGGTGACGATCAGTCTGCTGCCCAGGGGAACGCTCCGCACGCCATGATGCTCCGCTCGCCTCCGGAGGTGCCCGACCAGGAGGGCGAGGGTGGACAGCACCACGTACGTGACGAACGCGACGAGAAACAGCACACCGGGGCGGTATGCCGTGGACGCCAGCAGGAGGGCGAAGGACAGCGCGTACAGTCGGATGTCGTTTGGGGCGTCCAGGGACCGGAGCGCCTCCGCGGCGAGGAGGAGCAGGAGGAGGTCCACCACGGGGACGACGACATCGTCCCCGATGAAGACGACGTGGATCAGAGCCCTCACCACCAGGAGCGCCGCGATGGGCACCCACACGCGCTCCATGTGGGAGGAGAGCCGGGCGTCGGGGTGCCAGAAGAGAGCGAGGGTGAGCGCCAGGGCCGCCAGCACCGCCGAGAGGGGCTCGAAACCGGCGCCGCCGGCAAAGGCCACCAGCCCTGCATGCCCCATCAGCACGGCGAGTCGGCGGTGGAGCAGGCGCAGGCTCACGCGGCTCCCTCGCCCCTCGTGGCGGGAAGGAGCTCCTCAGGTCGGGAGGAGATGCCCACCACGATTTGCGTGCCGAAGCCCGGCACCCCCGCCACCGACACGAGGACGCACCCGTCTCCCGCGAGGGCGCGGTCGGGCCCGGAAGCGTCCGGGCTGAAGTCCACTCTGGCCAGGAGGTCGAGGACCCGCTCGAGGTGACCGGGGCCCTCTCCTCGAGGCACGACGGCCTCTCCCGCCTTGAGGCCGAACGGGTGATTCTCCGCCACGGCTCGAGCCGCGAGGGCTGCCGCCACCTCGATGGCGGCCTCGGCCGCGTCTCCCGGCTCGTGCCTCACGTCCAGGTAGATCCACCGACACTCGGAGCCGTCCCGCTCGTACTCGCGCACCACGGGATCCCGGAGACGGGCGGAAGACCGCCAGTGGATGTCGCGGGGGTCGTCGCCCGGCCGATATGACCTCAGGCTGCGGTACTCTCCCCGGTGGCCCAACATGCCCGGGACGGCGAGTCCTTCGGCGACTCCTTCCCCCGGGACGGTAGGGAGCGCCGTGACGGGGCGCACCGAACGGGGCCACACGACGATCTCGCCAGGCAGGGTCAGGTCCCGCTCCTTCCGGAACAGCCCGAAGGGAAACGACGTGGATAGCGTCACCGCCTCGAGCGGGTAGACGCCTCTGCGTACGAAGGTGTTCAGGGATCGGGCGCGGGTCGATCCGCCGGCCGGGACGAAGGGCAGGAAGGCCCTCCCAGGAAGGCCGCCCTCGGCGATCTCGACGGCGAAGCTCGGCAGTGTCCGGTGACGGCTCCTCACGGTGTAGCCGATGCGGAGCTCCTGACCCACGGTCACGCCCCGAGGAAGACGGCGGGTCACCACGAGCCCCCGGATGGCCTGCTCGGAGAGCCAGCCGCTCACGGCGATGAAGCCGAGCATCCCGCCGAGGAGTAGATACAGGAGGTTGTTCCCGGTGTTCACGGCGGCGAAGCCGATGGCGAGGGCTCCCACGGTGAAAACCAAGCCGCCCGACGTGAAGCTGATCCGGCGCCAGCCGCGGATCCGTCGCCACACCTCTCGAACCCGGCGATAGGGCCCGGCGATCAGTGGTGTCACACCGGCGCCTCCACCTCCTCCAGGATGCCCTCGAGGATCTGCGCCGCCTGATCGTGGGCGTCGGGTGCCGTGGCGGAAGTGCCTGCGGGGAGGATACGGTGGGCCAGACAGGGGATCACCAGGGAGCGGACGTCGTCGGGGATCAGGTAGTGGCGGCCCTGGGTGAGGGCATACGCCCGGGCGGCCCGATACAGGCCGATCGCGCCCCGGGGGCTGACGCCCATGCGTATGCGCGGCGACGTGCGCGTGCGTTCCACCAGCTCCATGAGGTAGTCGACGATGGCCTCGTCGGCGTCGACGGCCTCCGCCCGCCCCTGCAGCGCCATCACCTGGTAGGGGGTGAGCACGGTCCGGAGTCGATCGGTGACGGGCTCCAGGGATGCGGACTCCGTGAGGATGCGTCGCTCAGCCGTCCGCCCAGGGTAGCCAATGGTGATCCTCATGAGGAATCGATCGAGCTGGCTCTCTGGAAGCGGGTAGGTGCCGTGATGCTCCAACGGGTTCTGCGTGGCCATCACCAGAAACGGCTTCGGCAGGTCGTACGTCCCGTTGTCAATGGTGACGCTGCCCTCCTGCATGGCCTCGAGGAGGCCGCTCTGGGTTCGAGGCGGTGCGCGGTTGATCTCGTCGGCCAGCACGACGTTGGCGAAGATGGGACCGTGGCGGATCTCGAACTCCGCCGTGTGGGGTCGGTACACGGCCACGCCCAGCACGTCGGAGGGGAGGAGATCCGACGTGAACTGGATTCGTCTGAAGTCCAGTCCCAGGGCCTTCGCCAGCGCGTGTGCAAGCGTCGTCTTGCCCACGCCCGGCACATCCTCGAAGAGGACATGTCCCCGGGCCAGCAGCGCGGCGAGGGCCAGGCGGATCACCTTACGCTTGCCGTGGAAGACGGTCTCGACTTCCTCCACCAGATGGTCGAGGAGCTCGAGGGCAGGCGACTCCTCCTGAAGGGCAGTCGGGGCGGTGCTTTGGGTCATGGATGTCGTCGTTGTCCGGAGCGGACTTCCCGGCCCGCTGACGCGCCCGGTCGGGTCCGTTGGCGGCGGACCTCCGACCTTTCGGCAGGTTCCCGGCGACCTCTCGGAGAACCGGGAGTGAACGCGAAGAACGTATAACCCTGCAGGGCGGGAAAGGTTCTGCGAGGCATGGCTTTCCGCCTTGACCGTCTCAGGGGGCTCCCGTAGCTTCAAACCGCTTTCCCCGGGGCGGTCCAAGGACCTTTTTTTTTGCCTCGAATCCGGTCCGAGGCCTTCCTCCGAACCTGGCATTCGTCGGTTGGATGCACGGCCTGTTCAGGAGCACTGCGTCGACATGAAGAAACACTGGCTCATCGGTGGTCTGGCAGGCGTTTCCGCGCTGGCCGGGCTCGCCTTCGTCCAGGCTCGAGACGCTCAGGAAGCGGCGAACGCCGAGGGGCCCGACACATACGCCTCCGGCCAGCCCATCGCCTTCCCCCACAATCAGCATGCCGGGAACCAGCCGGGACAGAACAACATGGATTGCCAGTTCTGTCACTACTCCGCGGAGCGGTCCGTGGATGCCGGCATTCCCCCGGTTTCCCTGTGCATGGGGTGCCACCAGGTGATCCCGGGAGCGAACAACCCCCAGGAGGTGGACAAGCTGAAGCAGTACTGGGAGAACCGGCAGGCCATTCCTTGGGTGCGCATCTACAAGATCTCGGACCACGCGCACTTCCCCCACATGAGGCACGTCGCGGCGAGCGGCGCCGGCCTCGAGTGTCAGGAGTGCCACGGTGAGGTGCAGGAGATGGAGGTCCTCAACAGCCGGGACCCGGCCTGGGGCGGCGACAACATGGGATGGTGCGTGGATTGCCACCGTCAGGAAGGCGCGTCGGACGACTGCGCCGTCTGCCACTACTAGGAGGCGGCCACCATGTCCATCGACGGAATCAAGCGACGGGACTTCCTGAAGGTCCTCGGTGTCTCCGGAGCCGGCGCCACCCTCACCGGCTGCTCCACCGAGGGGGTGGAACGACTGCTGCCCTACGTGGTGCAGCCCGAGGAGATCACCCCCGGCGTTGCCACGTGGTATACGACGGTGTGCGACGGCTGCCCGGCACAGTGCGGCATGTGGGTGCGGACCCGTGAGGGGCGGGTGGTCAAGGTCGAGGGGAACCCCGAGCACCCAGTCTCGGGCGGTACCCTGTGCTCTCGGGGCCACGCCACGCTCCAGCACCTCTACAATCCGGATCGCTATACCCGACCCATGGTCCGTGAGAACGGGACCCTGAGGAGCCTGACGTGGGAGGAGGCGGAGGCCCTGCTCGCGGAGCGCATCCAGGGTGCCGCCGGAAACGTCCTCCTCATCTCCGGGGCCCTGGGGCCCTCCATTTCCGCCCTCGTCGACGACTTCGTCGGAGCCATCGGAGGGAGCAGCGTCCAGTATGACGCTCTGTCCGACGCTCCGCTGCGCGAGGCGATGCGGATGGCCTTCGGGGTGGATGCCCTGCCCCGTTACGCCATCGACGGCGCGCGGACCGTGGTGTCCTTCGGGAACGACTTCCTCGAGACGGGTCCGTCACCGGTGGCCCACCAGGCGGCGTTCGCCCGGATGGCGGCGGTGGACGCCGTCGGCTCGAAGGGTCGGTTCGTGTTCGTCGGTCCGCGCCTGTCCCTCACCGGCCTGAATGCCGACGAGTGGATTCCCGTCCGGCCAGGATCGGAGACCGCCGTCGCCCTCGGCATGGCGTCGGTCATCGCCGGCGACGAGGGCGCCGCCGGGCCCTATGCCGCCGTTCTCGAGGCCTACGACGCCCAGACGGCGGCCGAGGCGGCCGGGGTGAGCGTGGACACCATCCGGGAGCTGGCCGAGCGCTTCGCTCAGGGACCCACCCTCGCGATGGGGCCGGGCGTCGGTGGCCACCACCGGAGCGCGACGGCGGCAAACCTCGCCGCGCTGATCCTGAACGCGGTGGCGGGGAACGTGGGACGGACCGTTCATGTGGAGGGCGGTCCGCGGTCCGCGTCGCGACCCTACGGGGACATGGAGGCCGCCATCGGCGCAATGAACGAGGGCCGGGTGGGGGTCGCCATGGTCCACGGCGCGAACCCTGCCTACTCGCTTCCGGCGGCGTCGGGCTTCGCCGACGCGTTCGCGGGAGTCGGCTTCAAGGTCTCCTTCGCCTCGGCACCTGACGAGACGTCCGCCATGGCGGACCTGATTCTGCCGGATCGGCATTTCCTCGAGTCCTGGGGCGACTCGTCCCCCCGGGCCGGGGTCGTGGCCCTGCGGCAGCCCGCCATGCAGCCGGTTCCCCACTTCGACGGGAAGCAGACCGGGGACGTTCTTCTGTCGGTCGCCTCACGCTCGGGCAGTCCTCTCGGTGCGGTGACGTTCTACGAGTACCTGAGGGGCAGGCACCGGGCGGCGCACCGCCCCGCCTCGGGCGACTTCGAGGCCGCATGGCATCGGATGCTCAAGCGGGGCGTGTCCGAGGTGCCGGAGGACCGCGACGCCGGCGGCCCGCTCCGGGCGTTCGAGCGGGGCGCGCTCACCTTCGACGCGCCCATGCTCGACGGCGACGGGGACTTCACTCTGCTCGTCCACCCCTCACCGCGCTTCGGGGCGGGGGAGTTCTCCAATTCCCCGTGGATGCAGGAGCTACCCGACCCGGTCTCGAAGATCACCTGGCACTCCTGGGTGGAGATGCACCCCGACGCGGCCGAGAGCAGGGGAATCCGGGAGGGCGACGTCGTCACCGTGTCCTCCCCCCACGGGTCCGTGGACGTGCCGGTCTGGCTTTATCCCGGGATCCGGGAGGACGCGGTGGCGCTGGCCATGGGTGGGGGCCACGCCGACTTCGGTCGCTGGGGAAGCGACCGGGGGGTCAACGCCATGGACCTCCTGCCCGCGGTCGTGGAGCAACCCTCCGGGGCCTTCGTCACTCTTGCGACCACGGTGTCGGTGACGCCCACGGGTCGCCGTCGGCGCCTCGCCACCACCGAGGGCTCGGACGATCAGCACGACCGGCCCATCGCCCCGGCGGTCGCTCTGGCGGAGCTCGGGCACGTCGCCCGGGAGGAGGAGGGCGCGCACGGCGAGCTGCAGGAGCTCCAGGGTGTGGGTGGCTTCGTACCGGTCCCCGCCGAAGGCGGCGCCCCGGAGGCCTTCCCCCTCGAGGGCTCTCGTCACGGTCAGTACGCCGAGCCCGAGGGGTTGGCGCGCTGGGCCATGGCCGTGGATCTCGACAAGTGCACGGGATGCAGCGCGTGTGTGACGGCCTGCCAGGCGGAGAACAACGTGCCCTGGGTAGGGGAGGACCAGGTGATGATGGGGCGCGAGATGCACTGGGTACGCATCGAGCGCTACTACGAGCACGTGGACGCATCCCACGCGTCCCACCTTGACGTGCGCTTCCTCCCGATGATCTGCCAGCACTGCGGCAACGCGCCATGCGAGCCGGTCTGTCCGGTCTTCGCGACGTACCACACGCCCGAGGGAGTCAACGCGCAGATCTATAATCGGTGTGTTGGCACGCGCTACTGCGCCAACAACTGCCCGTACAAGGTCCGGGTCTACAACTGGTACCGGTACACGGACGAGAACGTCCCGGAGCCCATGAACTGGCAGTGGAATCCGGACGTCACCGTCCGCGAGAACGGGGTCATGGAGAAGTGCAGCTTCTGCATGCAGCGCATCCGGGACGCGGAGAACCGCTCCGTGCTGGAGGGACGCGGGAAGATCCCGGCGGACGGCGAGATCGTGCCGGCGTGCCAGCAGAGCTGCCCGGCGGAGGCCATCGTCTTCGGCAACATCCGAGATCCGAACTCACGAATCGCCCGGGTGGTTGACGGTGAGCGCACCTACCGGGTCCTCGACGAGCTCATCAACACCCAGCCAGCCGTGAGCTACTTGAAGAAGGTCACCTTCCACGAGGTGGTATCGGGAGGACACGAGTAATGGCCACCGCGACGACGACCGAGCGGGGAGCGCTGGCGCATCCGGACGTCCACCAGCTCGGGGACGTCAATCGTGACGTCCTGAAGATCCTTGGCCGGCCAGGCAAGGGCTGGTGGATGCTGTTCCTGGTTGCGGCGGCCGGAGTCGGCCTCTTCTTCGGCTCCTGGGGTTGGCAGTTGTACGAGGGAATCGGCGTGAGCGGGCTGAACTCGCCCGTGGGCTGGGGAGTCTACATCACGACCTTCGTGTTCTGGGTCGGTATCGCCCACTCGGGCACGCTGATCTCGGCCATTCTCTTCCTCTTCCGGGCACCCTGGCGTCAGTCCATCTACCGGGCCGCGGAGGCCATGACGGTGTTCGCCGTGATGACGGCCGGCCTCTTCCCTCTCATCCACGTCGGCCGTCTCTGGCACGCCTACTGGCTGATCCCCTACCCCAACTCCCGCTTTCTCTGGCCGAACTTCAAGTCGCCGCTGGTCTGGGACGTTTTCGCGGTGACCACGTACTTCACCGTCTCCGCCGTGTTCTTCTACCTGGGCACCATCCCGGACATCGCCGCCGCGCGGGACGCGGCCACGGGGCTCAGAAAGAAGCTCTACTCCGTCATCTCACTGGGATGGCGGGGCACGGACCGTCAGTGGCACCACTTCGGCAAGGCCTACATCTTCCTGGCGGCCCTGGCCACGCCCCTGGTGCTGTCCGTGCACTCCGTGGTCTCCTGGGACTTCGCCATGGCCATCGTCCCTGGGTGGCACGCGACCATCTTCGCGCCCTACTTCGTGGCCGGCGCCATCTTCTCGGGTGTCGCCATGGTGATCACCCTGACCGTTCCGTTGCGGAAGATCTTCGGGCTCGAGGCGTACCTCACCACGAAGCACTTCGACGCCATGGCCAAGCTGTGCCTCTTGACCTCCCTGATCGTGCTGTACGCGTATCTGTCGGAGTTCTTCCTGGCCTGGTACAGCGGCGAAGAGATCGAGCGGACGGCCTTCTGGAACCGGCTCTTCGGTGACTACTGGTGGGCCACCTGGACGATGCTCACCTGCAACGGTCTCGTTCCCATCATGCTGTGGTTCAGGCGGGTGCGGCTTTCCATTCCCGCCCTGTTCGTCATCTCGATCTTCATCAACATCGGGATGTGGTTCGAGCGGTACGTCATCGTGGTCACCTCCCTGCACCACGAGTTCGAGCCCTGGGCGTGGGGTATCTATCGCCCGTCGCTCACCGAGATGGGCATCATGATCGGCAGCTTCTGCTGGTTCGGCTTCTGGTTCTTGCTCTTCACCAGGCTGCTTCCGCCGGTGGCCATCGCGGAGCTCAAGGAGGTTCTGCCTCCGCCGCTGCGCAAGCAGACCAAGGAGGCCCGAGCATGACCGCCTCGACGCAGGGCCTGCTGGCCTCGTACGAGTACCTGGACTCCACCGTCGACGCCATCGCAGGATTGCGGAAAGCGGGCTTCAAGAACGTGAAGGCCTATGCCCCGTATCCCGAGCATCATATCGAGGCCGCACTGGGGTACGGGCAGAGTCCGGTTCGGGTGTTCACGCTGGTGGGTGGGCTCACGGGCACGGCCACAGGCTTCGCGTTCACCGCGTGGACGTCCATGGACTGGCCCCTCGTGGTGGGCGGGAAGCCCATCGTGTCGATTCCCGCTTACGTGATCATCGCCTTCGAGCTGACGGTCCTTTTCGGTGCGTTGGCCACCGTGATCGGGCTCTTCATCCTCTCCAAGCTCCCGGACCTGAGGCCGGCGGTGATCTACGATCCGGAGTTCAGCTCGGGACGGTATGGCGTCTACGTGGAGGCTCCAACGGAGCGCGCAGGTGAGGCACGTCGGATCCTCGAGAAGGAGGAGCCGGTGGAGCTCCGGGAGGGAACGGAGGTGGCCCATGCGTAAGGCGAAACAGCTCGTGATCGCCGCCTTGGCGCTGACGACTCTCGCGGGCTGCAAGCCCCTGGACGACGCCATGGTGGCCATCTTCGGGAGGAGCATGCGAGACTCGCGCTCCTTCGATCCCTACGAGAATCCCCTGGCGCCCGCCCCCAACACGGTGGCGCTCGCGTCGGGCAACTTCCCGCCGGGTCCCGATGCCGTGAACATCGGCCAACCCCGCGGTGCCGATGTGCCACCGTTCACCCAGCAGGACATGGTCCCCATCGGCGCGGGCAACGCGATCGTGGCGGGTCTGACGAACCCCATCCTGCCTGACGACGAGGAGGCCCTGGCCAGGGGTGAGGAGATGTACGACCGGTTTTGCGCCGTGTGCCACGGACCGAACGGCATCGGCGCGAGCGCCTACATCGCCCAGAAGCACCCCACGGTGGCGGTATACAACCTCGCCGGACCTGTGGTTCAGGCGTATAGCGACCAGTACATCTACGGGATGATCCGGGTTGGGCGGGGCCTGATGCCCGAGTACGGGTCACGCATCAGCCACTTCGACCGCTGGAAGATCGTGAACTACGTCCGATTGCTGCAGCGGGAGTTCAACTCTGCTGCAGCGCAGCCCGAAGGGGAGGAGTGAGATGGCCCACATCCATCTTCCCGAAGACATCCCGGTCCGGTACCTGCCGCGCTCCCGGGGGGGCACGACGATGGCGGGGCTGCTCTTCGTCGTGGGCTTGGCCGCCTTCTTGATCCGTCTGTCGCAGGATCCCGGTGGCGCCTGGATCGCGTACGTGTCGAACTGGCTGTTCTTCACCAGCATCTCCATCGGCGCGGTCTTGCTGGCCGTGGCGACATGGATCACGAAGGCCCGGTGGAACTGGTCCGTGCGGAGGGTGAGCCAAGCCATGGCAGGCTTCCTCCCGCTGGCCTTCCTGCTGATGCTCCCGATGCTCGGTCTGAGGGAGGGCTATTTCCCCTGGATCGAGGAGATGGCGCACGACCCCATCCTCCAGAACAAGCAGGCCTACCTCAACGTCCCTTTCCTGATCGCCAGGAACGTCGTGGGCGCCCTGCTCTTGTTCGGCATGGCGCTCTATTTCGTGTACCATGCCGTCCGACCGGACATGGGATTGGCTGTCGGCGCCGAGGGCGGTGATCCGAGCCGAGCGGGTTGGCGGAAGCGGTTGACACAGGGGTGGTCGGGGCAGGAGCAGGAGGAGGTGGACAGCTATCATCGCATGACCCGCATGGCTCCGGCCTTCGTCCTGCTGTATGCGGTGGTGATGAGCGTCTTTTCCTACGACTGGGCCATGTCGCTGGAGCCCCACTGGTTCAGCACCATGTTCGGGCCGTGGTTCTTCATGGGTGCCTTCTGGGGCGGCATCGCCGCCACGACTCTGTGGAGCCTCTACCTGAGGCGTCAGCACCCGGACTTCAAGCACCACATCGGCCTTCACCAGAGGCACGATCTGGGCAAGCTGGCCTTCGCCTTCACGGTGTTCTGGACCTACCTCTTCTTCAGCCAGTACCTCGTCATCTGGTACGGCAAGCTGCCCTGGGAGATGGAGTGGATCATCACCCGATCCGCTCCGCCGTGGGGCGGCTTCTCGGCGCTGGTCGTCGTGCTCTGCTTCGTGGTGCCCTTCGCGGGGCTCATCGGTCGGAGGGCCAAGATGAAGCCAGCGCTGCTGGCCACCTTCGCGACGGTGATCCTCGTGGGCCTCTGGCTGGAGCGCTACGGCCTCGTGGCCCCGTCGCTGCACCATGAGGGCGACCCGATATTCACGATCTGGCAGCCCCTCATCGGCTTGATGTTCCTGGGCCTGTGGCTGGGCTCGGTGCGGTGGTTCCTGAGCACGTTCCCGGCGATTCAGCTCTGGCAGCCCATGGTGGATCCCGAGACGTTGGAGGCCGAGGTCCCCATGGGGGAGAGCGTCGGGGCGGACTGAGGACTCCCTGGCGCCGGGACACCCCCCTGAGGGTCCCGGCGCCACGGGGTCAGGTCATCCGATCTGGACGCTCTGGGTCACGGACATGCCGCAGACGAAGCCGGTGACCGTGGCGGTCGCGGCGCCGGTCACCTCGTTGCCCGAAGCCGAGTACTCGATATCGATGACGCAGGTGCCGGTGTCGTTGGCCGTCTCCCAGTCGAGCGTCCCGTCCAGGGATCCTGTGACGGTCACGTCGCCGGCGGTGCTGCTCTCCGCGTCGAAGGCCGACACCAGGTTCGGGTTCCCCGTGAGGGTGAACTGGATACCTGTGCCGTCCTGCTCTCCCTGACATGAGTTGTGGACCTCGGTCATGTCCGCGGAGATGGACCCGCCCTCGACCTCCGTGTCCCCGCTCACCGTGATGTGGGCGGAGACGTCGACCGTACCGCCGAGTGGGCAGGGCACGGTGACGTCGGTCTGGGAGGAGAAGGTGAACGGCACGGCCTGGGGGCCCGTCGGGGCGGGTTGGGCCGCGGCGTAGGCATTCGAATAGGTGCTGGTGAGCAGGAACTCGGCGATGGCGCTGGCCTCCGCCTCCGAGATGTTCCCGGTGTTCACGGACGCTGGATCATCCCCGCAGCCTCCGAGGAGCATTGAGGCGGCCAGGGCGATAGCAGCGGACTTGGGGTTCTTCATCATTCTCTCGCTGGCAGAGGTGACGAGATGGGAAAACTCTGCCCACACGGGCACAGTAGTTCGCTGCCGGTCCACCCCGATACGGCCCGGAATGAAGGGAAAGCCGGCAGATCCGCGGCCTCATGGGGCAAGGGTC
The DNA here is from genome assembly GCA_039589955.1 of Gemmatimonadota bacterium. GTDB lineage: Bacteria > Gemmatimonadota > Gemmatimonadetes > Longimicrobiales > Gaopeijiaceae > SZUA-318. Next base: position 23,242 of record JBDHGI010000041.1, read on the forward strand.
GTGCCGGAACGGCTCCTGGTCGCTATCCGGCTCGCTGTCGCGTCCACAGCAGCACGACGCCGCAGTCCTCACCCACGTCGGCGTACTCGACGGGCACGGCGGAGATGCCCACGTAGACCTCGGCCACCTCGATCCACTCCGGTGGGAAGAGATCGATGTCGACGGTACCATCCATCTCGGGGCTGACCGGGACCCCGTCGACGAAGACCCTCATCCGACACCGCCCCCGCCCGAGAAGCACGGACCGCTTGTTCCGCCGCTCCACCCGGAGGCCCGAAACGCCGGTCATGGAGTCGGAGAGCCTGTACGAGTCCCTCCCCTCGATCTCGGCCCGTGTGACGATCCCCGCGGACCTTCCTCCCTCCATGCGCCTGTATACTCCTCGCGACTCGAGGAAGGGAGACCGCACCTCGACCTCGATGGGCGGCAGCTCGAGGGCGTCCACCGCAACGCTCACCTCCAGCACGGTGGTTCGACCCGGCTGCACCGTGACGGACACCGTCCGCCCCGCGTAGCCCAGAGCCTCGATCACGAGGTCCTTGAGTCCCGCAGATAGCCGAGGCACCTCGAAGCGACCGTCATCGTCGGAGAGGTATTGTCCGAGTCCTGACACGCTCACCGAAGCTCCCCGGACGACTCGACCGGACCGGGCCTCCACCACTCGGCCCGTCAGCCGGCCCGGCGCCGAGGCGTCCTCGCTCACCCTGGGAGTCATCCGCAGCGTGAACGAGCCCTGACGGATCACGCGAAAATCGCCCTCGATGGGTTCGTAACCGAATCTGCGCGCCGTGAGGATGTACGAGCCTGCGGCGATACGGAAGGATGCCTCTCCTCCCTCATCCGACACGTACCGTTCGCCGACACCCGACAGCTGTACGACGGCTCCGCCCAGGGGAAGGCCGGTAGTCGCGTCGACGACGCGTACCCTGAGCGCGACCGGACGCAGCTCCTGGGCCGGAGCATGCGACACCCAGATCGCGCTGGCGGCGACCACGGTCTTCAGATAGCGGTGGGGCAGGAACATGGAGCCGTGCCTCGATACTCTTGCAGCGGGCTGTCGTACTCCGATGCCGGGATTCCGGTCCCTGGACGAGAGCGGCCCTTCATGCGAAGAGAACCAACAGAACCGAGATCGTGCCCATGGAGAGCAGGGAAGTAAGGAGAACCGTTCGGGCGGCGACGCTGGGTGCCGCTCCGTAGCGAGCTCCGAACAGATAGACGTTGACCCCGCTGGGCATCCCACCCATGACCACTGCCACGGCGACCCACAGGCCCTCCAGCGACAGAATGGGAACCGCGACGGTCCAGACCAGCAGCGGATGGAGCACGAGCTTCAGGACGGTCAGGGTCACGGCGGCCGACCCCTCGCCGGCGAAGGGGTAGCTGGCAAGGGACGCGCCCATGGCGAAGAGGGCGCAGGGAACGGCCGCACCGCCCATGAGCTCGGCGAGCCGATCCACCGGGCCTGGGAGTGTCATCCCCGTGCGGTTCACGAGGAAGCCCAGCAGCAGCCCCACGACGATGGGGT
>JBDHGI010000042.1:0-24119 GCA_039589955.1 Gemmatimonadota bacterium
TCGCCCCCTATCTGGGGTACCTCGTCTTTCCCCGCTGGGCGCAGACGGGCGTCGGCATCGTCGGCCACGTGGAGAGCGACGTCTTGGCTCGCGCCGGCTCGGCCGAGGAGGCACGGTCCCTCGTGGGCAGCATGAGGCTGCTCGACGTGCGGGTGATCCTGGAGGAATCCCTGGCCCGGTCCGACGACGCGTCCACCCCAAGCCCCCCGCTCCATGCTCCGTGAAGGCCTCATCCACCTGAGCACGTCCAGGGCGGCGCAAGCCGTCGTCACCCAGACCCCCCTCCGGGGCATGAGCCGCCGGTTCGTCCCCGGAGAGACGGTGGACGATCTCATCGGAGCCGTTCGCGCCGCCAACGACGAGGGGATGGGAGGGATCGCCAACTTCCTGGGCGAGTCGGTGCACGACGAGGCCAACGCCCGCCTCGCCGGCGACGTATATCTCGAGGTCCTGGACCGCGTGGCGAGCGAAGGACTGAGGGCCTATGTCTCCCTCAAGTTCACGCAGCTCGGCCAGGACATCTCCGAGGAATTCCTGGCCGAGAACCTGGGCCGCATTCTCGAGCGGGCCAAAAAGGACCAGCTGTTCGTCCGATTCGACATGGAGTCGTCGGAGTACACCGAGCGGACGTTGAACGCCTTCGAGAAGGTCTGGGCCGAGGGGTGGCGGGACATCGGCATCGTGCTGCAGTCCTATCTGAAGCGCAGCGCAGGAGACGTGGCCCGGATGAACGAGCTCGGCGCCAGGGTACGTCTGTGCAAGGGAGCGTACGACGAACCTGCCGACGTGGCCTTCAAGGACAAGAAGGACGTGGATGCCAGCTTCGTCGAGCTCATGAAGATGCTTCTCACCGAGGGTAACTTCCCGGCCATCGCGACGCACCACGAGGCGATGATCGACGCCACGGTGGAGTTCCATCAGAGGGAGGGCATCGGGAAGGATGCCTTCGAGTTCCAGATGCTTCACGGCGTGCGCCGGGATCTGCAGCGGCAGCTCGTCGGGGACGGATACAACGTTCGTGTGTACGTCCCCTTCGGGAGCCACTGGTATCCCTATCTGATGCGTCGTCTGGCCGAGCGTCCCGCGAATGTCCTCTTCATGGCGGGAAGTGTAGTGAAGGAGTCACCGCTGGGGTTCCTGTGGCCCGGGGGCGGAGACGGCAGGAAGCCGTGATGGCCGGCGGACCCGAGCCCTTCCTGCGGGTCACCGAGATCTTCCACTCCATCCAGGGTGAGTCGACCTGGGCGGGGCTGCCGTGCACGTTCGTGCGCCTCACGGGCTGTCCCCTCCGGTGCGTGTGGTGCGACACGGCGTACGCCTTCACGGGCGGCACCCGCATGGAGCTGGACGAGATCGTCCGTGTGGTACAAGGCCACGGATGCCCTCTCGTGGAGGTCACGGGAGGTGAGCCGCTGGCTCACGCCAACGCGATCCCGCTCGTCACTCGACTGCTGGATGCGGGGTTCACGGTGCTGGTGGAAACGTCAGGCGCCTTCGACATCAGTCCGCTGGATCCCCGCGCCCATCGGATCATGGACCTGAAGTGTCCCGGTTCCGGGGAGAGCCACCGGAACCTGTGGGAGAACCTGGACCATCTCACCCACAAGGACGAGGTGAAGTTCGTGGTCGGGGACCGGACCGACTACGAGTGGGCCCGTCGGGCGATTCGCGAGCACGCCCTCGACCGGCGCGTGACGGCCGGCACGCTCGGGGGTGTTCTCCTGTCGCCTGTCTGGGAAGGGATCGATCTCGCGGAGCTCTCGGGCTGGATCCTGGAGGACGCCCTCCCCGCCCGACTCCAAATCCAGCTCCACAAGCTCGTCTGGGGTCCCGACCGGAAGGGTGTCTGAGGTCCGGGCCCGCCAGCCCGAGGCGGTCCCCGGCCGACGGCCCATGGGCGCGATCACGCGAGGTTGCAGGTGTCGGCCGGTAGGGTCCCTTCACTACCTTGTGCGGATGTCCCGTAGCCCTCTCGAGACCGATCCCCGCTTCTGGGTGCTCAGCGAGGCGCTGGCCTCGTATGCCTCCGACGCCGACGACCCTCCGCCACCCGATCCGGAGCTGCTCCAGACCGCGGTGGCCCTGGTCATCCGTGCCAACGCGCACCTCGATCTCCTCCTCATCAAACGGGCCCGTTCGGACCGCGACCCCTGGTCCGGCCACATGGCGCTACCCGGAGGCCGGCGTGACCCCGACGATGATACCCTCCTCCACACCGCAGTGAGGGAGACGCTGGAAGAGACGGGCCTGGACGTGTCCGTGGGAGGGATCCAGCTGGGCAGGCTCGAGGAGGTGGCCCCGGCCAGCGTCCGTCTTCCGAGGCTCACCATCACCCCGTTCGTGTTCGGGGTGCCCCGGGAGGCCCACGCCTACGTGGCCAGCCGGGAGGTGGACGCCGTTCACTGGGTCACCCTGGACCACCTTCGGGCACCGGGGAGCCATGGCGCCGTGGAGATCCCCCTGCCAGGTGGTTCGCGGGAGTTCCCGTGCTTCCACGTGGCCGGTGAGATCGTGTGGGGGCTCACCTACCGCATCCTCACCCAGTTCATCGAGTTCTATCCCGACGAGGAGCTGAAGAAGCTCACCGGGCAAGGGTAGGGCGGGCGCGGGAGGGCGCCCGCCGTCACCTGGCCTACATCTCGGGCTCGTCCACCCACTCCGCGATGAAGACGTTCGTGTCGCGGGTCCCCCCGTTGTTGCGGTTCGACCCGAAGGCGAGGTACCGCCCGTCGGGGCTGAACACCGGGAAGCCGTCGAACCCCCCCGAGAAGGTGATCTGCTTCAGGCCCGTGCCGTCCAGGTTGATCATGAACAGCTCGAACTCCCGGCCGTCGGGATCCAGGTGGTTGGAGCTCCAGATGATCTTCTCGCCAGACGGATGCCAGTACGGCGCGAAATTGGCGCCGCCCAGGTCCGTAAGCCGCCGCTTGTTGGATCCGTCGGCGTCCATCACCCAGATCTCAAGGTCGCCGGGGCGGAGCATGTCCTGCGCCAAGAGACGTTGGTAATCCTCCATCTCCGGACCTTCCGCGGGGTAGTGGGCTCTCCACACGATCTTCGAGCCGTCGGGCGAGTAGAACGCTCCGCCGTCGTATCCGATACGGTCGGTCAGCTGCCGCACGTCCGTCCCGTCCAGGTTCATGGAGTAGAGGTCCAGGTCCCCGTTCCGCATCGAGGTGAACACGACACGATCTCCTACCGGCGAGACCGTAGCCTCGGCGTCGTAGCCCATCTCCGTCGTGAGCTGACGGAGGTCGGATCCGTCGTCGTTGGCGATGAAGACGTCGTAGGTGTTGTTCACCGGCCACACGTATCCCATGGACATGTCGGGATTGGGCGGGCACGCGGGGTCGTGGTGATGCGTGGACGAGTAGATGATCTCGTCCCCGGAGGGATAGAAGTACGAGCACGTGGTCTTCCCGTCACCGGTGCTGACCAGGGTCCGCTCCGCTGTCTGCGGATCCAGGACGTAGATCTGGTCGCACTCCTCGGTGGTGGACCGGTGCTGGTAGATGAGCTTCGAGCCGTCGAAGGCCCAGTACGCCTCGGCGTTGTCACCCCCGAAGGTGAGCTGCCGGATGTTGGTGAGATGGACCTCGCCGGGCATGACCAGATCGGCACCCTCGGCCTGCTGTGCCCCTGCCGGCTCCTGGCCCCCGGTGGCCTCCTGGTCGCCCTGCGGCGCACAGGCGGTGACCCCAATCGCCACCACAACGGTTAGAATTCCAATTCGATGAATCACGAACGTCACCCTTCGGAAGAATCAACGATGTTGCTTCGATACGCTTCGGGAGCCGTCTCCGCCTCCCTCCTCGCCGTGCTCGCCGTCCCCCTGGCCGCGTGGGGCCAGACGTGCCCGGATCCGGTAACATTGACCCGGGGTCTGAGCGGCCCCCTCACCCACGTACGCTACCTGGCAGACGACGCCCTCGAAGGCCGAGAGGTCGGCTCCGACGGCGCCCACTGCGCGGGACGTTACGTCGCCGAGCAATTCCGCGCGCTCGGCCTGGAGCCGGGTGTGCCCGGAGGCTCTTACTTCCAGCCCTTCGAGGTGCGAAAGGGAGCCGAGCTCGGCTCCCGAAATCGCCTCGCAATCTCGACAAAGGCATACGTCCTGGGCAAGGACTGGACGCCATTCGGCTTCTCCGCCAGCACCGCCGCGGAGGTGCCCCTGGTATACGCCGGCTACGGCGTGACGGGCCCCGGTGGCGAGGGCGCCGAGCCCGCCCACCCCGAGGTGAGCGGTAAAGCCATGGTGGTGGAGTGGGGCGCACCCTCCGGCGACCCCCACGGGCAGGGTCTCCAGGCGGAGCCGCACTTCAAGGCCACGGTGGCGGCCGGTCGGAACGCCGCGGCGCTCCTGGTCCTCCTCCCGGAGGGGACGAGCCTGCCCAGCCTGGACGAGGAGATCCGCAACGCCCTCGCCATCCCGGTGGTGGCCGTGGCTGGCGCCGCGGCAGCCGCCGTCCGAGCCGCCGCAGAGGAGGGAGCGCCGGCTTCCCTCGAGACCGACGTCCGGCCGACCACCGCCGACGCCCGCAATGTTGTGGCGGTACTTCCCGGATCCGATCCGGGGCTCCGCGACGAGTTCGTCGTTGTAGGCGCCCACTTCGATCATCTGGGCATGGGCGGCGACGGCTCCTTGGATCCCGACGCGCGGGAGGTACACAACGGCGCAGATGACAACGCCAGCGGAACCGCCGCCCTCCTGGACATCGCCGCACGCCTCACCCAGGGTCCGCCCCCGGCCCGCACCGTGGTCTTCGTGGGCTTCACCGGAGAGGAGAAGGGCCTCTGGGGGTCGGGCCACTACGTGGCCAACCCGACCGTCGACCTGGAGCGGGCGGTGGCCATGATCAACCTGGACATGGTGGGCCGCCTGCGGGACGGCGGCGTCAGCGTCTTCGGGACCGGCACCGCCCAGGAGTGGGAGGACATCCTCAACGGGGTCAACGACGGCATGGACCGCCCCCTCACCCTGGGCTTCTCCCCCGACGGCTACGGGCCCTCGGATCACGCCTCCTTCTACGGTGCGGGAGTTCCGGTGCTGCACTTCTTCACCAACACGCACGCCGACTACCACCGCCCCGGAGACGACTGGGACAAGATCGACGGCGAGGGCATCCAGAGCATCGCGGAGCTGTCCGCCCGCATCGCGCGACGCCTGGCGGGGACATCCACCACCGAGGCCCTTTCCCTCACCCCCGTCCAGCAGGAGCGCCAGGCGCCGGCCACCTCCTCGGAGTCCTCCTCCCGGAGCGGGTACGGACCCTACTTCGGGACCATCCCGGACATGACACCCAGGGACTTCGGCCTGCGCATCACCGGGGTCCGCGAGGGGAGCCCCGCAGAGCTCGCCGGGCTGAAGAGCGGCGACGTCATCGTCGAGTTCGACGGCAAGGAGATCGCCGACATCTACGCCTACACCTACGCCCTCCGGGAGAAGGCTCCCGGGGACGAGGTGGTGGTGGTGGTTGAGCGGGACGGCGAGCGGGTCCGCCTGACCGCGGTGCTGGCCGCGCGGCGGTAGGCTCCCACTCCTTCCCGTCAGCCTCCCAGGAGATCCAGCTGGCTGTCCCCGGACCCCAGGGCCGGGGACGCCGGCGCCCCACCTCCGCCCTGGGTACGGGTGACCTCCACCACCCGGTCTCCGGTCGCGAGCTTCACCACCCGGCGGCCCTGGGTGCGACGCCCCTGAGCGGGCACCGTGTCCGCCGCTACGCGGCTCACGTGCCCCGCGGCGGAGATGATCATGATCTCATCGGCCTCCAACACCTCCAGCGCGGCAACCACCTTGGCCGAGGCCCCCGCCGCGGTGGTGACCAGGTTCCCCATGCCACCCCGCTTCTGCAGCGGGAACTCGCCCACGGGGATGCGCTTGGCCATGGCGTCCTCGGTCACGGTGAGGACGTTGGCCTCCCGGCGTATGAGGAGCATTCCCACCACCTCGTCCTCTCCCTTGAGGGACATGCCCCTGACACCCTGGGCGGTCCGGCCGACGGAGGGCACCTCGCCCTCGGTGAAGCGGATGGCCCGCCCCCCACTCGAGAGGAGCATGACCTCGGCGCGCCCGTCGGACATGGCCACGTTGGTGATCCGATCCCCTTTCTTCACGCCTGCTGCTTTCACGCCTCCGGCCCGTGGATTGGAGAACTCCTCGAGGGCCGTGCGCTTCACCACGCCCTTCGCCGAAAGGAAGAAGAGGTAACGGTCGGGCGCCAGCAGATCGTCCACGGCGATCATGGCGACGATGCGATCCCGACGGTCCGCGGAGCCCAGCAGCGCGTACACGGACTGTCCCCGTGAGGAGCGGGCGCTCTCCGGCACGTCCAACACCGGAAGGAAATGGCAGTGGCCCTGCTCGGTGAACGAGAGGATCCACCCACGCGTGCGGGCCACGAAGATCCGCTCGAGGTAGTCGTCCTCGTATCGCTCCATGCCGGCCAGCGATTTCCCCGACGACGTCCTGCGCCGATAAAGGTGCATGGGGATCCGCTTGACGAAGCCCTCGTGGCTGAGGGTGACCACGACGTCCTCGTCGGCTATCCCCTCCTCCACCTTGGCCTCGCTCTCCTTCTCGGTCTCCCCCTCCTCGAGGATCACCGTTCGGCGGGCGTCTCCGTGACGCCGCACCACCTCGGTGAGCTCCTCCAGCATCACCTCGAGCTGACGTTCCTCGGATCCGAGGATCTCCTTGAGCTCCTTGATGCGCCCCTGGAGCTCGCGGAGCCGGGCCTGCAGCTGCGATCGCTCCAGGGCCGTCAGCTTGGCGAGCCGCATGTTGAGGATGGCCTCGGCCTGGGCCTCGCTCAGGCCGAACCGGTCCTGGAGACGCTCCGAGGCCTGCTCACGGTCCTTGGACCCCCGGATGATCTTCACCACCTGGTCGATGTGGTCCAGGGCGACCAGGAGGCCCTCGATGACGTGGCGCTCCGCCTCGGCGCGCTCGAGCTCGTACCGGCTCCGACGCCGGATGACCTCCAGCCGGTGGTCCCGAAACCGCTCCAGGAGGGCCTTGAGATCGAATTCCCGGGGCTGGCCCCCGTCCAGCGCCAGCATGATGGCGCCGAAGGTGTACTGCAGGCTGGTCCGCTTGAAGAGCTGCTTGAGCACCCGCCCCGCCTTGGCCCCGCGCTTCAGCTCGATGACGAAACGGATGCCGTCCCGGTCGGTCTCGTCCCGGATGTCGGAGATGTCGTCGGCCCGGCCCTTCCTCGCCAGGGTGGCGATCTGCTCGATGACCTTGGACTTGGAGACGGTGTAGGGCAGCTCGGTCACCACCAGCTGCTCCTTCCCTCCCCGAAGGGCCTCCTTGACCACCCGGGCCCGCATCACCACGCGGCCCCGGCCCTCTTCGTACATCTTCTCGATTCCCTCCCTCCCGACGATGAAGCCCCCGGTGGGGAAGTCGGGGCCCGGGAGATGCCGCATGAGGTCCGCCACGGTGCAGTCGGGGTCGATGACCAGCTGCTTCACGGCGGCGGCAACCTCCCGCAGGTTGTGGGGAGGCACGTTGGTGCTCATCCCCACGGCGATGCCGGAGGAACCGTTCACAAGGAGGTTCGGGAACCGGCTGGGGAGCACCTTGGGCTCCTGCAGGCGGCCGTCGAAATTGGGCTGGAAGTCGACGGTCTCCTTCTGGAGGTCGTCCAACAGCTCCACGGCCAGGGCCTGCAGCCGGGCCTCGGTGTAGCGGTATGCCGCGGCGTTGTCCCCGTCGATGGACCCGAAGTTGCCCTGCCCGTCGATGAGGGGATAACGCAGGGAGAACTCCTGGACCATGCGGACCAGGGCGTCGTACACCGCCGAGTCACCGTGTGGGTGGTACTTGCCCAAGACGTCACCCACGACGGTGGCGCTCTTCTTGTGGGGCCGATCGGGAGCCAGCCCCAGCCCGCTCATGGCGTAGAGGATCCGCCGATGCACGGGCTTGAGCCCGTCCCGCACGTCGGGGAGGGCGCGCTGCACGATGACCGACATGGAGTAGTCGAGGAACGACTCCCGCATCTCCTCTTCGATGAGTCGAGGCAGGATCCGCTCCCGCTTTCGGGCCGTCGACATTCCTTCTCCCGGCATTCTGTTAGGGGGCATCACCAGCGCGGGCGACGGTCGACGCAGGCTCGCGAGGAAGGGCGAGAATGGGGCGTGGGCCGCTCCGCGGCCCCAAGGTTCTCAGTTTGCGCCGGGCAGGGCAAGGCGACCCGCGGGGACTCCTCAGGGGGTCGGGGGAAGGGTCCTCGGGGTCAGGGCCGGTCGGTCCTGGACAGGAGCTCGCCGATGCGGGCCTTGAGCTCCGGGGGTGCGCTCGCTCCCACCGCCGCGTTCCGCAGGGCGGCCCGGAAGCTCTCCTCCAGCTTCAGGTGGGGGTAGCAGCGCCCGCACACGTCGAAATGGGCCTTGACCCGCTCATGCGCCGCATCCTCGAGCTCCCCGTCGAGGAACTCGTAGACCACGCTCAGAGCCTCGCGGCACGAGATCATCTCGGGGCGGACGGGAGCCCCTGCCCCGTTCGCCCCTCTTCCGAAGATTCCCTTGAGCCGCTCAAAGAATGACATGACTGCCGCTCCGGGGTCTCGGTTCCGAGCCCCTCATGTGCCGGTTGCTGTGTCAGCCGGGAGATAGCCCATCTCCACGGCATAGTCGTATAACGCCTTTTGGAGCTGCCGCCGACCCCTGAAGAGCCGGCTCTTCACCGTCCCCACGGGCACGTCCATCAGCTCCGCGATCTCCGCGTAGGAGAGTCCCTCCACATCCGAGAGCACCACCGCCGACCGATACTCCTCCTGAAGCCCGTCGACGGCGTCCAGGATGGTCTCGTCCACCAGCGACCCGAAGAACTCACCCTCGGGGTCCGATCCGGTGACCGAGGCCCACAAAGGGTTCACTGGCTCCACCCCCGGAGCGTCCCGTACGGTGGTTTCCTGCACGATCTCGTCGTGCCTCTGGCGCCGTTCCCGCTGTCGGAGGAACACGTTGCGGCAGATCGTGAACAGCCAGCTCTTGCACCTGGTTCCAGGCGTGTATTGATCCCAGGAGCGGAAGGCACGCAGGAACGTCTCCTGGGTGAGGTCCTCGGCCCGATCGGGCGCGCCGGCCAACCGCAAGGCGAACCGGTACACCGCATCCAGGTGGGGCAACGCCTCCTCTTCGAAGCTGGCCCTGGGCTGCATCGGCTCCTCGGTCAAAGCTCCCACCCCTCGAGAATCTCCTCGAACTCCTCCGCCATGGTGGGATGACCGTGACGATAGGCGGCGTCGACGCCCTTTCGGTAGGCATCCCGAGCCTCTTCCTCCCGCCCCAGCTCCCGCAGGGCCGCACCGAGGCGTCCCCAGGCGTTCCCCTCGTCTTCGGAAGCGGCGAGGTAGGCCCGGAGTTCCCGGACAGCCGCCTCCGGGCGTCCGGCGTTGAGGTACTCGAGAGCCAGCCCGAATCGAAGACGGGCTTCCTCGGGACGACGCTCGAGCATCCCCTCCAGAGCCGAGATTCGGTCGGTCAACGGCCGGGGAGTCAGTCGGGGAAGAGGAAGGAGCGCCGGGACTCCTCGGAGACCGGCTGGCCAGTCACGAGCTCGATGAGCGCCACCATCTCCTGCGCCATCTCGGCGAGCCGTCGGGAGACCGTGAGAGCGTGGGCGAAGTCGAAGTAGGCAGCGACGGCGTCCTCGTCGGCGGCATGGGTCGCCAACACCATGGTCTCCATCTCCACCAGCAGGTACTCGACGATGGCGTCCACCGCGCCCGCCACCGACTGAACCTCGGCCAACGTGGAGACCGAGAGATCCCCTTCCAGCCGCGGCAGGAGCGCTTCGACGCGGGCGCGACTCTCAGGGGGGGCGATCACCGGAGACAACGGCTCCGCCACTCCCTCAAGGAAGGACCTGCCCCCTGAGCGCAGGGCTCGGATCTCTTCGAAGTTGAGCTGCAGAATCACGGTCTCACTCGTCCTGCCACCCCGGTGGCGTTGGGATCACACCCTCTTATCTATGTATACAATACCTTCCGGAGCGTTTCACGGTTTCTCACCACACATCGGCTCACGCTTCGGCACCCCGAGCGCCAAGAACCGTCAGAGGCACCGACACGTGGTGCTGACCGTCGACACGCACGTCGAAGGCGTATCGGCCGGGCTTGGGGAAGACGAGCCTGTCCAGGTGGAGGACGTGGGGCACGCGGACGCCCCCTGCCATGCTCGCAGGCCCCGGCCCCAGCTGCATCTCCCCGTCGATGTGCACCACTTCCCCTCCCTCCGGCTCCAGCAGGGCGATCTCCACCCGGTGTCGACCGACCTCCTGGACCGACGCGACGAACCTGAGCACCAGCGCCATGCGTGGGTGGGCGATGGGAAAGCTGGCCGCCGTGAGGCGGTCGAACACGCCGAGGATGTTCAGCTTGCCGGATGTGTCGATGGTGGCCGCGTCGGCGAGGAGGGCCAGGTCCACGTCCATGGGAGGTCCTTTCGAGCGAGGCGCGAATCGAAGCGTCAGGCTCCTGCTTCTACCCCGCCCGGGTTCCCGCGTACCACCAGGCGGTCCGCGAGAACGATCCCCGCGAGGATATCCAGGAGGGCATGGGCGACGATGGCCGGCCAGAGGCTCCCGCTGGCCAAGAACCCCCAGGCCAGCACGCCTCCCAGCAGGCCGGCCCGGACCATGCCCTGGGGACCCTGGTACGCGTGAAGCAGGCCGAAGACGACGGCGGAGATGACTGCGGCGCCTCCTGTGCCCGTCAGGGGCGCTAGCGCGGCGATGGCGTACCCCCGATAGGCGATCTCCTCGCCCAGGCCGGCCATGACGGACAGCGCGACGAAGGCCCACCGCTCCCCACTCGTGCGCGGGATCAGGGCCTCGACGACCTCCGCCTCCCGGAGCCCCAGGACGACCATCGCCCTGCGAGCCGCGAAGAGGATGGCGAGGCCCACCAGGGTCAGCCCGGCCGTCCAGGTCGCGAACGTCGGCCAGGCCAGGGCGGAGAAGCCCAGTCCGTCGGGGCCCACTCGCCGCCAGCCTACCACCCCGCACAGTCCGCCGAGCACCACCAGGGTGACGAACGAGCTCAGGTAAATGGGAAGGCGTTGGATCTCCAGGTGGCCGAGGAGCCGGGCCTGTGCCACTCCGAGGATGGGGAAGAGCACGAGGACCAGGCCGAGGGTGATGGCGTCGATCCACGGGAGGCCCAGACCTCCCAGCAACAGGGCCGCCGTCGCCGTGGCCGCGCCGGCCTGGAGCGGAAAGCGGCGGGGAAGCTCCGAGTGGCGGGGAGAAGCCTCGCTCACGATCGGAGTGCCTCCGCCGCGAACCGCTCGATGGCCTCCAGAGTCTCCACCACGTCCCGCCAGGTGGTCTGATGGCTCATGATGCACAACCTGAGGGAGTACGTTCCCTTGAGCCGGGTGGACGACATCATGGCGGTATGGCTCTCGATGATCCGTCCCTGAACCGCCTCGTTGAGCTCCTCCAGGGCTTCGTCGTCCAGGTCCTCTCCCCCGGGATTCGCCCTGAAGCAAACCACGCCGAGAGAGGGAGGGCTGAGAAGCTCGAGGACCTCCGAGTCACGGATGCGGACTCCCGCGCGGTCGGCCAGCTCGATGCCGCGACCCACTGCGGTCCTGAAAGCCTCCAGGCCGAAGGTCTGGACGGACATCCACACCTTGAGCGCTCGGAACGATCGGGTGAGCTGCAGGCCTCGATCCGCGAAGTTCACGTGCTCCAGCCCCAGGTCTGCGTCCTGCAGATACTCCGGACGGACGCTGAAGACCCGCTCGAGCTCCCGGACATCCCGCACCATCAGGCATCCCGCTTCGAAGGGCTGAAAGAGCCACTTGTGGGCATCGAGGGTGACGGAGTCCGCCCGCTCCATCCCGCGGAAGGCCCTACGCCCCCGCTCGGTCAGGACGGCGAAGCCCCCGTACGCCGCATCCACGTGCAGCCACACGCCCTCCCGGGCACAGAAGTCCGCCACGTCGTCGAGGGGATCCACCGCCCCCGTGTTCGTTGCCCCGGCGTTGGCGCAGACGGCGATGGGCGTGAAGCCCTCGGAGCGGGCCTCGGAGACGGAGCGTTCCAACGCGTCCATGCGGATGCGGAAGCGGTCGTCGGACGAGACCAACCGCACGCCCTCGGGGCGCACGCCGACGATTCTCGCCGCTCGAAGGAGCGCCGTGTGGCTCTGGTCGCTCATGAAGACCGCCGGGCGGGACGGTGCTCCAATCCGCTCCCGGGCGACCACCAGAGCGTCGAGGCTGGCCGCGGACCCGCCGCTGGTGAAGAGTCCGCCGGCACCCTCTGGATAACCGAGCCACTGCCGGAACCAGTCGGTGACGACGAGCTCCACCTGGCTGGGTCCCCCCGAGCCGAGCCAGGTCCCCTGGAAGGTGTTGAATCCGGCGCTGAGGAAGTCAGCCAGGATTCCCGGCCACGTAGGCGTCGACGGCACGAACGCGAAGAAGCGCGGATGATCGACGCGGGCGGCCACCGGAAGGACGTCCGCAACCACGCGCTCGAGGACCGCGGACGGGTCCTGTCCCTCTTCGGGCGGGGGACCCTGGAGCAGCGGCTCCAGCTCCCGACGAGACGCGCCGACCCAGGGCGCCTCGTCCCGGAGGGTGGTGAGGCGTTGAACCAGGAGCCGTGCGGCCTGCTCCGCCAGCTGGAGCATGGCCTCCGGAGTCAGGTCGAGCTCAGAACCCACGTCCGGAGGAGCGGTTCCGCCACCGACTTCCGCTGAGCCTTTCATCCCGATAAGCTTGTTGCCATGGCCACAGAAACCACTACCGGTCGAGGTGTCCTCTTCCGTGTTCTCGACGCGATGGACGCCCCGCACGAAGGACGTATTCTACGCCTCCGGCTCCAGGCCGGCGACGCGCCTCCGATCCGAGCCTTGAAGGGTTCCCGAATCAAGGGCCGGTCCCCGGAAGGCCGCGCGGCCAGCGCCACAGTGACGGGCTTCACCCTCTTCGGCGGAAAGCCCAGCAACGAGCGATTCCAACGGACCGGGCGGGTGGACGTGCACATCGTCGACGAAGACGGCGACGGCCCCATCTCCCTCCGATGGGAGGTCACCCTCGACGGCTGAGCGGGACGTCGGTGCTCGAGCGACTCCCTAGCGGCGCTACCGGGGCCGGAGACCGGGGGGCTCCCGATTGAAGGTCTCGAGGAACCAGCTGCGATACCGCTCTGCTTCGTCGGGGTTCTCGCGTGCCCAGTCCGCCCTGGCTTCCGCGAACTCGTCGGGACGCGCCGTGAAGATGAAGGCGTCGAGGAACCCGGCTTCGTTGGCGTAGAGCAGCTCGTCGAGGGGACCGTAGGGCGAGGTTCCCCAGACGGTGCGTCCCAGGAGCCACGCATCGGACACCCGGGCGAGGATGGCTCGCTCCAGGTCGTAGCCGGTGGCAGTGGGAGCCTCCGGCAGCCACTCCTCCTGGCGTCCCATGACGGCCATGAGGTGGAGGTGGCCGTATATCTCCTGCACGAGCCTGGTGTCGATCGCCCTGGGGTCGAGGCTGACCCACACCGAATCCAGTCTGATGGTCAGCCCGACCCAGGGGTAGACCTCCTCCACAGCCGGCTGGGTGATGACCCAGAAGCCGGGATCTTCGACGATGTTGGTCTGCTCCCGGGTGACCCACTCGTGGATGGAATCGAGACGCTCGGTGTCCGCCCGGATTCGGGCCCCCGAGTAGATGATGATGGGGCGAGGATCGGGCAGGGCCGGCCCCGCCGAGGCGCACGCGCCAGCGACCGTTGCGGCTCCCCAGGCGACCAGGAGAGCGGCCCGTGGCCGGGGGTGCTTGCGGGCGGATGATTGACTGGTCATGATTCTTGTCCCTGGTGAACGAAAACCCTTGACACCCTGCCTCTTCGGATGGGAATTGGTGGCACGGAACCGCTAACCCTGGATCGACACGTGCCTTCTACTCTCACGAGCGACATCCGCGAGTTCCGGGCTCCCCACAGCATGACCACCGAGGAGCTCGGGGACAACCTCGCCCGACTGGTCTGGGAGACCTTCAGCGACTTCGTGGCCCGCGAGGATGTGGACACCTCCATCCCCACGCCCGAGGAGCTGGCAGGCGAGGACGGAACACCGGTCGATGGCGACGCCGAAGAGGCGTTGATCTTCTTCATGTGGGCCCATACTCGGGGAGCGCAGCAAGCGTTCCTTGGTCGGAGCCCCGACGACCGGATCCGAAGAGGCCTCAACGCCCTCCACCAGGCCGTGTTCGAGGACATGGTGGCGCACGGGACCCCGTTGTCCCAGCTGCCGCTCTTCGAGGCCCGGATCGGCACGCGGTATCACGAATACCATCTGGCCTCCGCCGAGTCCGACGAGCGCCTCGGCAAGGTGGTCTGCCGGCACCTGGCGGGAGGAACGCCCGAGTACTGCCGGCAGCTCGCCCACGCGCTCACAGAGCGGGCGATCGCGGTGGCGCACCCCCTCCGTGACTTCCTGGAAGAGGTCGAGCTGCTGGACTGACCGCCAGGTCAGGGCGCCCTCCATTTCATCATCTCGAAAGGGCTGCGGCAGGTCCGACACCAGTAGGTGCTCACCGATGCGTGGGACCCGAAGGCGCTCATGATCTCCGTCTCCCGCCCTCGGCAGAAGGTGCAGGGGGGAGACGAGGGCATGGACCCGGGGGCCTCGTCCAGGCGCGCGCTGGCGTCGAAGGAGTACCGCGTATCCGACCCCGGAAGGCCCGACTTGCCGGAGGGGGTGCCCGAGCGCGTCACTCGACGAAGAGCATGCGGTTGCGATCCCCGCGGGCCCGCTCCACGGCGTCGGCATCGGGGTGGCCGGGACCCCGGCCGCGTCCTTCGTCCCAGGCCGTCGCTGCCCCCACGGCATCCACGTCGACGCCTGCCTCCCCGACGTCTTCGCGGACGCGGTCCCTGAAGGTCTCCACCAGCTGCTCCCCCGGGACCGTGACCCCGAGGTCCGCCAGCGCCCGGGCCGCCGCGTCGTCGGCGCCCAACCATGCGAGGGTGGAGGGCAGCAGGTCCTCGGTGGCCTTGCGCAGAAGCCCCTTCGCCTCCTCGGAGGCGGAGGTGGCCAGACGCCGATACCAGGCTCTTCCCAGGCTCGCGTGGAAGTCCTCCTCGCCCAGCATCTTCGGGACCCGGGTCGTGGCGGGCTCGAAAGAGCCCCGGGAGAAGGCCTCGAGCGACACGGTGAGGGCCCCGTCCACGACGACCATGCCGGCCACCACCGCCGCCCAATCCGGAAAGGGCTGGTCCAGGGCGTCTAGGGACGCGTAAGCCTCATCGGGCCGCTCGTGCTCCACGACGATGGGGTCATCGCCGAGGTCCTTCAGCATGGCGTAGAGAAGCCGGGCGTGTCCCCACTCGTCCTGGGACATGGAGGAAGCCGCGATGCCCGTTTCGATGGAGGGGGCCCCGAGAAGCCAATCCGAGTAGCGAATCCCCATGATCCGCTTGCTGTCGGCCAGGGTCAGAACGAACCGCCGCAGGGCCTCGCGCTCCTCGTCGGCCAGACCTTCCAGCTCCAGGAAGTCACTCATGTCCTTCCCTCCCGACCACGGGCGAAGGGCCCGTCCGTACGGTTCACGGGGATGATGGCCGAGCGCCGGACGATGCACATCTCGAACCAGTTCTGCTCGTCGTAGGTCTTCCATGCGTAGACCCTCGCCGTCTGGTCGTCGAGGGCATCGATGTAGCCGATGTGGGCCAGCTGGTCGCCTCGGTCCTTGCGGGCGAATACGTCGTACACGTGCTCGTGCATCTGATTCAGTCCTCGTGGGAACGTCGCACCGGAGCGTCGGCCTTCACGCGCCCACGCCCAGGTCGCGGAGCTTTGCCCGCCCCGCTTCGGTGATCAGATCGGTGGTCCAGGGGGGATCCCACACCTCCACGATGTGCACCTCACGAACCCACGATTCCCGGGAAAGTCGATCGGTGACGTCCTCCCGGATGAACTCCATGCATGGACACGCCGTCGCGGTGAACGTCAGCTTCACCTCCGCCACGCCGTCGCCGAAGTCCAGGCCGTAGACGAGCCCCAGGTCCACCAGGCTCACGGGCAGCTCGGGATCCAGCACTTCGTGCAGCGCCTCCCAGGCGGCTGCCAGCGGATCCTCGGGCTCCGCCTCGAGGGGAGGAGACCACAGATCCCGTCCACCGCTCATGTGGGACGTGACCTGAGCCGGAAGGCCGGCGTTCAGGCCCGGTCCACCGCCGACGGTGGAAGAGGAAGAGCCCATGCTTCCGTGACTCAGGCCGCCGCCATTCCGTCGAGCCACCGGCCCACCTCGGCCCGGGACCGCTGGATGGCCTCGACGTACGTCTCGTTCATGGGTCCCCTCGCCTTCCAGCGCTCGAACACCGTATCCCAGGATATCTGGCCGTCGTCGAAGAGCCACCGCTTCTCCTCGGCGTCGTACTGGCTCGGGAAGGGGTACTCGAGGACGTACTGCTCGACGTCCGGATCCCAATGGGCGGGAGCGTCGAGGCCCAGCTGCTCGCACAGAGGCACCGTGGACGACATCCACACCTGCCTGAGCTGGTCGTTGGTCAGGCCCTTGAGGCGGTATTCGAGCTGCCCGCTGTGACGCTTGAGATCGTCGGGGAGCCCGAACCATTCGATGGTCATGGGGAACATCCAGTCCACCGCCCGCTGGACCATGTCCCGCGCCTCCCCACCCGCCTTGGCCAGTCGCCGCATCCACACCTCGCCGTGCCTCAGGTGGAAGGTCTCCTCCATCCCGATCTTCACGAGCGCACGCTTGAGAGGGCCGTAGGAGGTATTCTCGTGGACGTCGGTGAGGAGGGTGATCCCCGCCCGATCGAAGAACCCCGTAGCCACCACCAGCTCCGCCCAGTTGTCCAGGGGCTGGTCGAAGCCGTAGGGGTGCTTGAACTCGTGGGGTTGCCGGCCGTAGACCAGTTGCTCCTTCGACTCCCCGAGATCCTCCAGCAGTCGGTAGGCGATGTTGGCGTGGGCGAGCTCGTCCTGGATGATGGCGTGGGCGCTCACCTGCGTGTTGGTGGAAGGCGCGTAGCGGGCCGCCATCCAGTACGCGGGCGCGCTCATGAGCTCCGTGTCGGCCTGCACGGTGAGCTGCACACGGAGCGCCTTGCGGTACCCCTCGGTCATCTCCTCGGGGGATTCGACGATGTACCCCTCCTGGACCTTCGCCTTGAGCTCTTCCTCGGTGTACAGCGTCATCACACTCCTCGGTTCACGTATCAGGTACCGCTGCGCCCGACAGCGGTCGGGATCCTGTTCCCCGCTACAGACCCAGGGACGAGCGGATGAGCGGGCTGATGCGCTCGGGTGTCCACGGCGGCTCGAACGTCAGCTCGACCTCCGCAGTCTCCACACCTTCCACGCCCAGCGTCGCCTGCTTCGCATCCTCTACGATCTGCCCGGCCACAGGACAGAGGGGCGATGTGAGAGAGATGACCACCTTCACGTCGGCGTCACTCACCTCGATATCATACACGAGCCCGAGAACCACCAGGTCCAACCCGAGCTCCGGGTCCTTCACCGTCTTCAGCGCGTCACGCACGTCCTTTTCCGTTACGGCCATGGATTGACCTCTCTCCTCTCGGTCCTGTGTCTGGCCACCGGGCAGCCTGATATACCGGCGCACGACCCGATGGGTACCCGGAAGGGCCCGACGGGTTCAGGTACCCAATCCCCCCCCAGTCGCCAACCCGGGGGTGACGCCCCTTCCGATCAGTGGATCGTGCACGACGTCGGGCGCGCGTCGGGACTAGAGACGTGTGGCGTACAGAACCGAGCACTCGGCCCTCTCGTCGCCCACGGCCTTGCGGATTCCACGGTGCAGGGTTGAGACGATCTCCCCCGCCGGCTTGCCGTGGAGCTGCGCCACCAGATCCGCCGCGCCGAGGAAGAGACCGTGGCTTCCATGGGAAAGGACGAGCGCGGTGTCGCCGGCGCCCATGGGAACGTGCTGCACCGTGTAGCGGAATCCGCCCATCATGCCCAGCGGGGGGCCGTGAGCCCCGAGCTCGGCGAACATCCCGTTTCGGCGGATGATGCCGCCGGGCACCCGGCCGGCGCTGGCCCACTCCACCTCTTCGGGGCCAACGACCAGAAGACCCACCTCCACGAACTGGTCCACGCCTCCGGCGGGGGAGGAGGCCAGGGTCTCGTTGGCCCTGGCCAGCAGGTCCGGGATCGAGGGGCCCGTCGCCGCCAACGCCCGCAGGACGGCGCGGGCCAAGCCCAAAAGGTGTGCCGCGGGAAGGCCGTCCTGACGCACGTCGAGGGTCAGGAGGGCCGTGCGTCCGTCGCGCATCGAGCACCAATCCCACACGGACCCTCCGCGCCCTTCCTCTTCGCGCGCCGTACCCGCGGCGATGTGGTACCCCTCGATCCGAGGCGCCTCCCGGGGCAGGATGGCGTCCCGCATCATGCGGCTGACTGCGTTGACGTCGGACACGCCTGACGAGACTCCCGGCGGGAGGAAGTAGCTGTGGACCCGGTCGGGAACCGCCCACCGGGAGCCACCCGCGAGCTCCAAGGTATGCCGCGGCTTACCGAGGGGGAACCGAGAGCTTGACCCCGTGCCGCGGGGCAGTCTACGGTTCATTCCCTCCGGGCACCGAACACCCACCCGCTCCCTCTACCGCCTCCCGGGGAGGCGCCCAGGCTTCTAGACATGACCTTCAAGATCCGCCGCATCGCCGTGAACACCGGGGGGGGCGACGCCCCGGGGCTGAACGCCGTCATCCGCGCCGTGGTCCTGGCCGGGGAGGAGAAGGGCTGGGAAGTCTACGGGATCGAGGGAAGCTTCGACGGCCTCTTCGAGGAGGGTGGAGTCTACCGTCTGGATCAGAACACCGTGAGGGGCATCACCCATCTGGGCGGCACCATCCTCGGTACCACCAACCGCGGCAGCCCCCTCCGATGGCCGGTGAAGCAGCCCGACGGCACCACCGAGTTCGAGGATCGATCTGCCGACGTCCTCCGGGCGCTGAGCGACCACGGCATCGACGCCCTGGTGGCCATCGGAGGTGACGGATCGCTCACCATCGCCCACCACCTCTTTCAGGAGGGACTGAAGGTCGTGGGCGTGCCCAAGACCATCGACAACGACCTGGCGGCCACGACCATCACGTTCGGCTTCCACACGGCGGTGGACACGGCCACGGACGCCATCGACAAGCTCCACTCCACCGCCCAATCCCATCGGCGGGTCATGGTCATCGAGCTCATGGGTCGGGACTCCGGATGGATCGCGCTCTACTCCGGCGTCGCCGGCACCGCCGACGTGATCCTGATCCCCGAGATCCCCTTCGACCTCGATCGCGTCTGTGAGAAGATCGAAGAGCGGTACCGGCACGGCCGCCGAGGCTTCGCCATCGTAGTGGTCGCCGAGGGCGCCCGCCCGAAGGGCGGGGAGCGCCACTTCCAGGAGAAGGGGCAGGGACAGGTGCGCCTGGGCGGCGTCGGGGATTGGGTGGCCGACGAGATCCAGAGAC
This sequence comes from Gemmatimonadota bacterium, assembly GCA_039589955.1. GTDB lineage: Bacteria > Gemmatimonadota > Gemmatimonadetes > Longimicrobiales > Gaopeijiaceae > SZUA-318. The sequence goes on from JBDHGI010000042.1 coordinate 19,463, forward strand.
GCACGGGCAGGGAGACCCGGTCCCTGGTTCTCGGGCACCTTCAGCGCGGGGGGAGCCCCAACCCCTACGACCGGCTGCTGTCCCTCCGCTTCGGGACCGCCGCCGTGAACCTCGTGCGGGACGGTGCCTTCGGGTGCATGGTCGCGCTCGATCCGCCCAACGTCCTGGCGGTACCCCTCAGTCAGGCCATCTCCCGAATCAAGACCGTCCCCCTCGACTCCGACATCATCAGCACCGCGCACAGCCTGGGGATCTGTCTGGGCGACTGACCCTTCGTCTGCGCCCCACCGGGAGGAACAACATGCCCTTTCGAAAGATCGCGGCCGGGATCCTGATTGCCGTGACCCTCGTCCTCGCGTCGGCGCCGCTGCCGGCCCGCGGCCAGAGTACGGCGGCCTACGTGCCCGAGGTCGCCCGGGACGGCCCCTTCGAGCTGAGCATCCGGAACCTCATGCGCGGCCCCGAGCACGTGGGCGAGGCCCCTTCCGCCGTCCGGTGGACCGACGACTCCCGCTGGGTATACTTCCGGTGGCGTCCGGGCGGAACTGCCTGGCACGAAGACCGATCCCTCTACCGCGTTCCCGCCCAAGGGGGCGATCCGGAGAAGCTCGGCGACGAGGAAGCCGCGGCCGTGGCGCCCCTCATCGCCCCCGGGGACCTATCCTCGGATCGTCGCTGGCGTGTGTCCTCCGTGTCCGGCGACCTCTACCTCGTGGACCGGCGGTCCATGGAGGTCCGCAGGCTCACGCACACCCAGGACGCCGAGGGATCTCCCCGGTTCGGCGCCGACGGCGAGACCGTTCTCTTCCGGCGGGGCAACGACCTCTTCCGGCTCCAGATCCGGACGGGAATGCTCGAGCAGCTGACCCGCATCGTGTCCGGGCCGGCACCACGGCAGGCCGAGGAGGCCGAGGGCCAGCAGGCCTTCCTCGAAGCCCAGCAGCTGGAGCTCTTCGAGCACATTCGGCTGGGGGAACAAAGGCGGGAGGAAGCCGAGGCGCGACAAGAGGCCCGCGAAGCCACCGAGCCCGAGGCCGTCCACCTCGACCGAGACGAGCGGATCCAAGCCGTCCAGCCCACGGCCGACGGCGCGCACGTCCTCCTCCGCGCCTCGAAGCCGGCCCAGAACGCCAAGCGGACCATCGTCCCCGACTGGGTCACCTCGGACGGCTATACCCGGGATCTCACGGTACGCACCAAGGTGGGAGTCCAGCAGGGCGACTCCCGCATCGGGATCTTGACCGCGGAGACCGGTGCGATCACCTGGCTCGACGTGACCCCGGACGGCTACGAGGGGGAGGGGTCGGCCCGCGTCTTCAATGCGGGCTGGAATGACGACGGCACCACCGCCTTTGTCTTCGCGGTCAGTTACGACGACAAAGACCGCTGGCTTTGGTCCGTAGAGGCGGCGACCGGAGAGCGGACCCTGCTTGACCACCTCCACGACGCGGCCTGGGTGGCCGGGCCCTGTTTCGCATCGTGCGTGGGGTTCCTACCGAGCTCGAGCCGGATCTACTTCGTCAGCGAGGGGTCCGGCTTCGCCCACCTCTATGCCGTGGACGCCGACGGCTCCGACCGCCAGGCCCTCACCGACGGTCCGTGGGAAGTCCTGGGCGTGACCATGCCCGAGGACCGATCCCGGTTCCTGATCACGACCAACGAGGGATCTCCCTTCAACCAGCACGTCTGGTGGATGGACTTCGACGGCTCGGACCGGCGCCCCCTCACGGAAGGGGAGGGCCGGTACGGTGCCACACTTTCACCCGACGGTCGGAGGATCGCCCTGGTGCACGACGTGGCCGATCGGCCCCAGGAGCTGTTCCTGGCCGAAACGAGGCGGCCGGGGGAGATGCGCCAGGTGACGACCTCACCGACCGAGGAGTGGTTGGCCTTCGGATGGATCAAGCCCGCAATCGTGCACTTCGAGGCCGAGGACGGCACCCGGGTGCCCGCCCGCATCTACCGACCCGACGACCTGGGCGCCGCATCCAACGGGGCAGGAGTCATCTTCGTGCACGGCGCAGGCTACCTGCACAATGTCCACAACTACTTCTCGTCCTACTACCGCGAGTACATGTTCAACCACTTCCTCGCGGCGAGCGGCTACACCGTGCTCGATATCGACTACCGGGGTTCGGCCGGATACGGACGGGATTGGCGCACGGCCATCTACCGGTGGATGGGCGGCAAGGACCTGAGCGACCAGGTGGACGGTGCCCGCTATCTGGTGGAGCACGAAGGCGTCGACGCGGCCCGGGTCGGGCTCTACGGAGGGTCCTACGGGGGGTTCATCACGCTCATGGGCCTGTTCACCGCCGGCGACACCTTCAAGTCCGGCGCGGCCCTCCGGTCCGTTACCGACTGGGCCCACTACAACCACGGCTACACCAGCCGCATCCTGAACCTCCCTCACGAGGACGGCGAGGCGTACGAGAAGTCCTCGCCCATCTACCTCGCCGAGAGCTTCCGGCCGGATCAGCACCTGGTGATGCTCCACGGGATGGTGGACACCAACGTCCATTTCTCCGACGTGGTGAGGCTTTCCCAGCGACTCATCGAGCTTGGCAAGGAGAACTGGGAGCTCGCGGTCTACCCGGTGGAGAACCACGGCTTCGTGGAGCCCAGCTCGTGGACGGACGAGTACCGTCGCATCTGGGAGCTGTTCGAGGGTACGCTCCGCGAGCCGGGCTGCACCGACGGAGGGGGCAGGTGCGCCCCCCGACGGGGAGGGGGATGACGGTAGCGCCTGGAGTCGCCGTTCCAGCTGCCGAAGCCTGAGCGTCGTGCCCCGGGGCCGCCCCCTCAGCCCCGGGGACGGGTCTCCTCACTGCCCCCGCAGCGCGCTGGCCGGATCCACGGCCGCGGCCCGCAGGGCCGGACCGAGGGCCGCCGCCACACCCACGGCCAGGAAGGCAGCCGCCACGCCGGCGTAGACTCCGGGCGCTCGGGGGTCCATCCCCAGGAGCGCCGCCACCAGGAACGGACTCGCCGCCCACGCCAGGGCCAACCCCAGGGCCGCGGCGGGCACCAGCACGGCCAGCGCCCACCCGAGGACCTCGCGGGCCAACCGACCTCCGTCGGCGCCCACGGCGAGGCGCACCCCCAGTTCGCCGCGTCGCTGCCGGACGCGGAAGGCCAGGAGGCCGTAGAGTCCCACCGCCGCCACCAGGAAGCCTGCCCCTCCACCCCCCAGGGCCATGAGGGCGATGGCCCTGGGCACACGGATCATGTAGGCATGCGCGTCGGCCAGGGTGCGCACCCCCCATACCGCCAGGGTGCGATCCGTCGCCGCCATCGCGGCCCGGAGGTCCGGGGCGAGGACACCGGCGTCTCCCGAGGCCCGGACCAGGGCCAGGAGCCCCGGCGGGTTCGCCTGAGCGAGGGGCACGTAGACCCGGTCCTCCCGGGCCCGCTCACCGCCACCAAGGCCGACGTCCTCCACGACGCCCACCACCGTGAACCACCCCGCGGTGTCCGCCGCCGCCAGACGGAGGCGCCTGCCCAGCATCGGCGCCCTTCCGGCGAAGCGGCGGACGAAGCTCTCGTTCACCACCGCCACCTGGAGGGACACCGCGTCGTCCGTCCATTCGAGGCTCCGCCCGGCACGAAGCTCGAGGTCCAGAACGTCGAAGAACTCCGGCGTCACGGCGTTCCAGTGGATCCTCTCCGGGCTCCCGGACTCGGCTTCGCCGCCGTCCAGCCACAGAGACGAGATCCCCTCCGCGTAGCCCGGCGCCCCCGATGCCACCGCGGCACGGCGGACACCGGGTCGAGCCTCCAGGGCCTCACCAAGCGCCCTCGCGTCGACCTGCCGGGCTGACGCACCGCCGTCCCCCGCCACGTCCAGGCCCACCGACGCGACGAGGACCTCTTCCGCCGGGATCCCCTCGCCGAAGCTCCAGGAGCCCAGGAGAGACACACCCGTGAGCCCCGCCGCCACCAGCGCAGCGCAGGACAGGGCCAGCTGCCCGGTGACGAAGGCCCGTCCCCAGGGCCCGTCCCCTCCCACGGCGCGACCTCCCGACTCCTCCTTGAGGACGCGCTGAACGTCCACGCGCAACACCCGAACCGCCGGGAGGATCCCGGCCAGCAGCCCAGTCCCCAGCACGAGAGCTCCGGTGAACGCCACCACGGGGCCGTCCACGGCGAGGCGCATCCAGTAGTATCCGAAGTGCTCCGCCGCCAGCGCCCGCTGGACGGCGCCTACCGCCCCGTGGGCCAGCAACAGGCCCACTCCTCCCCCCAGCACCGCCAACACGAGGGCCTCCGCGAGGAGCTGGGCGGAGATCTGCGCGCGTCCTGCGCCGAGCGCCGCCTGGACGGCCAGCGCCCGCACTCGCTCGGTGGCCCGTACCAGGAGGAGGTTCGCCACGTTGGCGCAGGCGATGACCAGCAGGCAGAGGGCCACGAGCACGAGCCCGACGAAGGCCACGGCCTCTCCTCCCTCGCCGCGCCCGTCGGTGAACCCCCGGACCCGGACCACGCCGCCCCTCCGCGCCTCAGCACGACGGGCGTCTTCCCTTCCCCAGCGCAGGGCGAGCTCCGCCTGGGCCCCCTCAAGGTTCACGCCGTCCGCCAAGCGACCCACCGCTTCCACCACTCCTTCCCCGGAGGGCTGCACGGCACGCACCGTCCAGGCGTTCTGGCGGAAGGGAAA
>JBDHGI010000043.1:0-26412 GCA_039589955.1 Gemmatimonadota bacterium
GCGGTGAGAAAGAGGGCGGGCAGGTGAGTGTCTCAGATTAGTGTCTGGCCAGGACGACCACCACCCCACGCCCTCGAGCCCTGTTCCCCTCGACCCGGAACGGATACCGACCTTCGGGAGCCCCTCGAAAGGAGACCACGAAACGGGCGTCCCGATGCAGAAGCGGTGGCGATTCCATCTGGCTCGTGCCCACCAGGAAGCGGAGCGCCTCGGCGGAGAGGCTGTCCGCCTCGAAGCGGACCTCGTGCACCCGCCAGTCGGAGGACACGAACTCCACCCAGGCCGTGGGAGCGACCGTGGTCTCCGGGGGATCCACTTCCTCGCGCTCGGATCCCCTCAGGGTGACCCGATGGACCTCGTCCGAGTCGGTGAGACCGAGCTCGCTGCGAAGCACGTCATCCGGCTGAAGCTCCGGCGGCACCTCCGGAGCGCATCCGGCCGCCAGGAGGGCGGACAGGCTCACGACACGAAGAACCGGCCCCGCTGCACGGGGCCGGCCTCGGCGAGCGGCCCGCGCTCTGGGAAGCCTCAATCACCGACCTCCAGGCCGCAGGAGACGCAGAAGCGCCACCCGGGCTCGAGCTCTTCGCCGCAGCCTGGGCACGGACGCACGTGCACGTCCATCCCACAGAACGGACAGTAGTTCAGTCGAGGTCGCGCCGGCAGGTCGGCTCGGCACCACTGACACGTCGACAGCCCCGTGGTCGCCTCCGCGCCCTCGTGTGTGGTGGGAGCGTCGTGGTGCGCAGTCGGAGCTTCGTCCGGGGCCGCGTCGGACATGTCCATCGGGGCCCCTTCCTCCCCGAGGGCCGCGGGCGGGCCCCCTACCGTCGGGCCACCCGGAGACAGCCGCGCAGGGTTCAGTCGGACGTCGACGGCGGCGAACTCCCTGTAGATCCCCGTATTCGGATTCGATGCCTTCATCTCGTCCCGGAGGGCGCGGAGCGCCGGCTCGGATTCGATGACGAGGTAGTCCCCTTCGCCGGCGAGGAGGCGGAGCAGGGCGTGCTCGTAGTCACCGTTCATCTCGATACCGATGCGGTCGCGATGGGTCCGGTACGGGACCAGGTTCTGGTAGATCTCCGCCACGGTGAACGGCGTGTTCAGGTACTCCGGGTGGTGATGGACGATCTCCTCCACGAGCGTTCCGTGAAAGCGTGCCAGCACGCTGGCGATTCCACTCATCCTCTTGGCTCTCCTCCACCGGGCTCGCCATCGACCTCCAGCCTCGCGAGCCCAATCGCGATGGCGGTCCGGAGGAATGTCTCGGGGTCGGTAAACGGGATCTCCACTCCGTGCTCCTCATGCCACCGCTCGGCGAGCCGGCGCATGTAGTCGCTCAGCGTCTCATGGGAGAAGCCCGCTCGGTCACGCATCTGCCGCACGATGTCCTGCCAGCTGCCCCTGAGAAGATGGCCGTCGGAGAGGCGCAACGCTCCGGGGCCGTCCTCCCCACGGGCCTGATCCCGCTCGAACAGCTCGAGCTGGCTCGGGTCCGGAGCCTGGGCGGGCCCGCCCGGGCCCATCGCCCGCTCCACCTCGCCCAACAGCCGGTCGATGGGATCCTCCGCCTGCTCCAGCTCCCGAAGGCGCTGCTCCCACGGTGCCAGCCGCGCGTCCCCGGATTCCACGTGCCACAGCGCACGCTTGAGCTCCATGAGACGCCACACCGCCAGCGGATCCCAGTGGTCCTGCGGAGCGACCCGTTCGAGTTCCCTGAGCGCCCCTTCCCAATCTCCCCTGTCGTAGAGGAGGTGGCCCAGGTAGATCCGGGCCTCATGCAGGTCGGCGTCGAGCCTCAGCGCCCGTCGGATCTGACGTCCCGCTCCCACGTCGTCTCCCAGGCGATGCAGGGCGTACCCGAGGGAAGCGGCCGCCTCGGCGCTGTCGGGCCGTGCCGCCGCAGCCTTGGCGAACACGTCTCGGCACTGGCTGTACATCGCCTCCCGGTACAGGGCCCTCCCCATCGTCAACATCAGCTCGATGTCGTCGTCGAACCCCATCTCGGCCACTCGGCCGAAGAGGTGCAGGGCTCGCTCGCGCTCGCCGAACCGCAGGAGAGTCTCGCCCAGGCCCACGAGGGCATCTTCGTGGGCCGGATCGAGCACGACGGCGCGCTCGAACGCCCTCCGGGCCCACGCATACTCTTCCCTGGCCAGGCGGGCGTATCCCAGGCCGACGCACAGCTCGACGGCGTGGGGATAGAGGGAGAGGCCCTCCTTGAGCATCTCGAGAGCCCCGTCGTAGTCACCTTCGTTGTAAAGCTTGTGCGCCTGCTCGTCGTATTCCTCTGAGCTGAGGAATCCATCGGGCATGTACGATGCTCCTTAGACCGGCTTTGCGCCGGTCTGGGGGGTCGAGCGTACGATGATGGCCAGCAATGTAATGTGGCCCATTGGGCGGTACCACCCTTGTACGGGTCGGTCGATGATCGGGCTCAGACCTTGCCGTACGAGATGCCGCACAGCCTGCACGTGAGGTCGTTGCCGGCTCTCTTCACCGCGCTCCGCTCCCTGGAGGTGGCTTTGGGGATGGACAGTTGACAGCGGAGAGACGAGGCGCTGCACTCGAAGAGGGCGGCGCCCTTCCCGTCCGAAGAGCGCCGGACCCCGAGGAGCATGAGGAATCCCTCGGGCATGGGAGAGGGAATCTGCTGCCCCCCGTAGTATGCTCGGTGGAGGACCTTGTCGTCCGACAGAATGAGGATTCCGTCCGGCCCCATCCGGGCCGTGGGCCGGTATTCCTTGGTCCCGGCCTTCGGGGCGCCCTTCCGCTTCCCCTCGCCCTTCTTGGTGGCTGGGGCCTTCTTGGCAGCGGCTTCTCTGACCGGCTTGTCGCGAGCGGCCTTCCTGGCTGCGGTCTTCTTGGGGGCGGTCTCCTTGGCCGCGGTCTTCTTCGGAGCCGCCTTCTTGGCCGGTTTCTTGGGGGCGGCCTTCTTGGCCGCGGTCTTCTTGGGGGCGGCCTTCTTGGCCGCGGTCTTCTTCGGAGCCGCCTTCTTGGCCGGTTTCTTGGGGGCGGCCTTCTTGGCCACGGTCTTCTTCGGAGCGGCCTTCTTGGCCGATTTCTTCGGGGCGGCCTTCTTGGCCACGGTCTTCTTCGGAGCGGCCTTCTTGGCCGATTTCTTCGGCCCTTTCGCCTTCTTGGTGGCCATCCGGGCTCCTCTCAGGCTGGCGACTGCCCTCCGAGAGGGCTCGAAACGGGCCCAAGTATAGGGAGCGACCGACCCTCCGCCAAGCCACAACGCGCGCCGGAAGGGGCAAGAGCCCCGAAGAAACACAGAAGGACGAGGAGCCCCGGAGGCCCCTCGTCCCTCGAGTCCGTCCCTTCGGATGGGTGCCAGACGGCCCTCAGGCCACGCCGGCGTCCTCCATGGGTTGCGCCGTGTGGGTGCCGTGGGCAATGGCCGGCTTGCAGAAGCGCATTCCGATCTCGTGGAGCTGGCCGAGATCTCCATCGGCCAAATCGGGATACCGCTCGCCCAGGTACTCAATGGTCTCGTCCATCCAGTGCCGCTGGTCGTCCTCTTCCGCCTGCAAGACACCGCACCGGTTGATGTGACTGAAGAGCTCGTCTCGAGCCCGATCCATCAGCTTCTCTTTACTCAAGCCTTCCTCCCTTTATCCTTTCTGACGCGCACTCGCGCGCTGACGAAGTCCTAGTTGCCTCAGCCGCGTAAGCTAACGGAGATTCTCCATCGGGGAAACCGCCGCCCGTGACCCAGCCCAGCACACCCGACGCCGTAGCCCTAGAGGTCTTCCGGCACCTCTTCACCGCCCTCGCCGAGGAAATGGGTGCGGCCCTCAAGAGGGCCTCCTTCTCGCCCAACATCAAAGAGCGAAGGGACTACTCCTGCGCCCTGTTCTCTCCGGAGGGGCGTGGGGTCTCCATGGGTGACCACATGCCGGTCCACCTCGGGGCCATGCCCATGAGCGTCACCGCCGCCCTCGAGGAGCTGGGCCCACTGGTGCCGGGCGACGTCGTCTGCCTCAATGATCCGTACAGAGGCGGAACGCATCTCCCGGACATCACGACCATCGCGCCCGTGCACGCCGAAGGCGGGTTGCTTCTCGGCTACGTGGCCTCTCGCGCCCACCACAGCGACGTGGGCGGCTCCACGCCCGGGTCCATGCCCCTGGCACGGGAGATCTACGAGGAGGGCCTTCGTATCCCTCCCGTGCGTCTCCTTGCCGCCGGGGTCCGGAACGAGGATCTCTGGAGGACCCTCCTGGCCAACGTCCGCACCCCTGTGGAGCGGGCCGGTGACTTGGATGCGCAGCTGGCAGCTCTTCACGCCGGCCGGATGCGACTGCTGGAGATCGCCGCTCGGCGGGGCACCGCCCAGACTCTTGCTGCCATGGACGGACTCGTCGCGTACGCGGACCGCCTCGTCCAGGTTGGCCTCCAGCGGGTCCCGGACGGGACGTACCAAGCCGAAGACGCGCTGGAGGACGACGGCTTCGGCAGCGGACCCATCCTGGTGCGGGCCTCCCTCAGGGTGGAGGGCCCGTCGTTGACCATAGACTTCTCCGGCACGTCCCCTCAGGTCCCGGGAGGGGTCAATGCCGTAGCGGCCATCACCGCGTCGGCCTGCCGCTACGTCGTGCGGTGCGTCGTCGAGGCTCTGCTGGGAGAGCCACTTCCGGCAGGAGGAGGCTCCATGTCTGCCGTCGATCTCGTTCTCCCTGAGGGAAGCGTCGTCAACGCACGCCTGCCTGCTTCGGTGGCCGCGGGCAACGTGGAGACCAGCCAGCGGATCACGGACGTCCTGATGCGGGGGTTCGCCCTGGCCCTACCCGACCTGATGCCGGCGTTGTCCCAGGGGACCATGAACAACACCACCGTCGGGGGTATCGACCCGGACACCGGAGACGTGTTCGCGTACTACGAGACGGTGGGAGGCGGAATGGGAGCCGGTCCCGGACACGACGGGCTGTCGGGAGTCCACGTGCACATGTCCAATTCCCTCAACACGCCCGTGGAGGCTCTGGAGCATGCCTATCCGCTTCGAGTGACCCACTACGGGATTCGGAGGGGGAGCGGTGGGGCGGGGAAACACCGTGGCGGGGACGGACTTCGGCGGGACCTGAAGATCCTCACGCCGGCGCGGGTGACCCTGCTGTGCGAGCGGCGCAGCGTGGGGCCGGCGGGATTGCGCGGCGGCCACGACGGCACGCCGGGAGAGAACGTGGTGATCCGAGAGGGCCGAGCGCCGCGCCTGCCCTCCAAGGTGACCTTCTCGGTGGAGCCCGGGGACACCGTGAGCATCCGGTCGCCAGGCGGAGGAGGGTGGGGAGCCCCGGATGGTCTTCGCCGGAAGCACATCCCGGGGGATTGAGCCGATGCAGCTCCTGCTCGCCCTGGTATGCGACGACGCCGGTCTGAATCCAGAGGGGAAGCTCGACGTACACGGCGTGTTCAACGACCTGTACGCGCCTGGCTTTCCCGCCAAGCAGGATCGCATGGTCCTGGTGGTGGTGGTGGAGTGGGATCGCGAGGACGAGGGGCGCTACCGCTTCCGCGTGGACCTCGAGGATGACGCCGGCAAGCCCACCCTCTCCGTCGACGGTTACTCCGACGTCGATCGGCGTCCGCCGCACCGTCCACCCCCGAGGACCCGCCTCGTCATGCCCCTCGAGGATGTGGTGTTTCCGCGGCCGGGAGCCTATACCTTCCGCATCCGGATCAAAGGGCGAGCGCTTCGCGGGCCGGACCTCTACCTGGTCGAGGCCGACGAGGCGCCCGGGTCCGGGTAGCGCGCACGAAGTGGTCAACGCGCCCCGCACGGTCTCACCCCACGGGCCTCCCGTGTGCGACCTGGAGAAGGTGCGGAGCATCTGCATCGTGCTCCTCTCGGGGATCGGAGACGTGGTCCACGGCCTCCCCCTCCTCGAGGACATCGGACGTGCCGTGCCCCGGGCCGAGGTCACCTGGATCGCGGAGGCCGCTCCCGCCCAGGTCCTGGCGCATCACCCCCACCTCGACCGCCTTCTGGTGTTCCGGCCCCGTGAAGGGGTCCGCGGGGTGCTGGACCTGCGGCGCGAGATGGACGGTTACCGGGCCGACCTCACCCTGAACATCCAGCGGTACTTCAAGGGAGTGTGGCCAACGCTCTTCTCCGGCGCCCCCTGTCGGGTGGGGCTGCCCCGGTCCAAGACCAGGGACGGAGTGAGGTTCTTCCTCACCCACATGCTCCAGGACGGTCCCTGGAAGCACACGCAGGACATCTTCCTCGACTTCCGCGGAGCGCTCGGAGTGCCCCGCGACGCGCCGGTGAGCTGGGATCTGTGCCTTTCGCGGGATGAGGAGGAGGAAGGACGGGTCTTCTTGGCGACCCTGTCCGGCAAGCCCGTGGTGTCTCTCGTCCTCGCGTCCGCCAACGCGGCGAAGGACTGCCCCTCCACCCTGCTGGCGGACGTGGCCGATGCCCTCGCCGAGGACTTCGGATTCCAGGTCGTCCTCCTGGGCGGTCCGTCCAGCCGGGAGCGAGCCGTGGCGTCCGACATCCGCCGAAGGGCCGGAACGCCGCCGGTGGACGCCACAGGAGACTCGGTCCGCCGGTTGATGACCCGCATCGCCGTCTCCTCCCTCGTCATCGCGCCGGATACGGGTCCCCTGCACATCGCCCACGCCATGGGGGTCCCGGTCATTGGCCTCTTCGGCCACACGAATCCGTGGAGGGTGGGTCCGTTCCAGCGCTTCCGGGATCTCGTCATCGATCGGTATACCGAACCGGGCGCGGCCCCCGACCCGGCGGGCTATCTTCCCAAGAACGGACGGATGGAGGGGATTACCGTCCAGGACGTCCTGGAGAAAGTGGAGCTGGCGCGGTGGCGATACCTGTGAGCCTGCCCGAGGGATACGAGGCGATATGGGCGGGGACGGCCTGGGGGTTCGCCCCGGCGGCTGCCCTGCCCTGGCTCCGCCACACCCTCGAGGCGGGACCGGACCTCCACCGCTGGGCCGAGACCCGATCTTCGGCGCGAGTCCTCCGGGGCCGGGGCCGGGTCTTCTCCGTGGAGGCGCCGGTGCCTGGTCCAGAGGCACGCGCCCGTTGGGTGGTGCGGCACTACCTTCGCGGCGGCGCCGTGGCGCGTGTGCTGCACGACCGGTACCTGGCCGTCGGCCCGCCCCGTCCCGTGTCCGAGGTGAGGGCGTCGGTGGAGATCCGGCGGAGGGGAGTGCCGACTCCCGCGGTGGTCGCTGGGGTCGTCTACCCCGCGGGCGTCTTCTACCGCGCGGACCTGGCCACCGAGGAGATCCCCGATGCCGTCGATCTCGCCAGGATCCTCTTCGGCGAAGACTCCCTCACGGAAGACATGGCCCGCGCCCTCCGGGCCGCCACCCGGCTGATCCGCCTTCTCGAGAGGAGGGGGATCTATCATCCGGACCTGAACGCGAAGAACATCGTCATCTCCGGGGGGAGCGGGTCCGACGTCGCCCATCTGGTGGACCTCGACCGGTGTCGGGTGCGCGCCACCGGGGTGCCGGCGCCCAGCCTTCCCATGAGGCGCCGCCTGGCGCGATCCCTCCGGAAGCTCGAGGGGCTGTCGGGCCGGCTGCTGGGCGCTGAGCTGTGGGACGCCTTCTCCCAGGGCTTCGTGGAGGAAGCCTGATGCGGCACCACATCGTGTCCCCGAACGGTCTCCGGGATACCCCCGGCTGGGAGGGGCCGCCTCCCGGAGAGGTCTGCGTCGTGATGTTGTCGGCCATCGGCGACGCCGTGCATGTCCTTCCGGTGGTCAACGCCTTGAAGCGGGCCTGGCCCGACACGAGGGTGACCTGGGTCATCCAGCCGATCCCGCACCTTCTGGTGGATGGGCATCCGTCCGTCGACGAGTTCATTCTCTTCAGGAGGAGACGTGGACTCCAGGGCTGGATGGGGTTCGCGGACTTCGCCCGCGATGTCCGTGATCGACGGTTCGACCTGCTCCTCGGCCTGCAGGTCTACCTCAAGGCCGGGATCCTCACGGCCCTGGCTCCGTCGAAGGTCAAGCTGGGATTCGACCGGAGCCGCGCCCGCGACATGCAGTGGCTGTTCACCAACCGCAGGATTCCCGAGCGGAAGCCGCAGCATGTTCAGGACCAGTACTTCGAGTTCCTGCGCCATCTGGGCATCCCCCCCGAGCCCGTGAGCTGGGGTATCCGCCTGTCCGACGCCGAGCGGGAGCGGCAGGCCGAGTTCTTCGACGGGCTGGGCGGGCCCGGGTTGGCCGTGGTCGTGGGCACGAGCAAGCCCGAGAAGAATTGGATGCCCGAGCGGTACGCCCGGGTGCTCGAGGAGGTCCGAGGCCGGCACGGGCTCACACCGGTGCTCGTGGGCGGCCCCTCCGCCATCGAGCGGCAGCTGGCGGACGAGATCGTCCATCGCACGTCCGTCCACGTGGTCGACGCGATGGGCGACGACCTCCGCAAGCTGGTGTGGCTCGTTGAAGGAAGCGCGCTGACCATCAGCCCGGACACCGGGCCGCTCCACATCAGCAGGGCCGTTGGGACGCCGGTCGTGGGGTTGTTCGGGTATACGAACCCCAAGCGCACCGGCCCCTACCGTGCCTATCAGGACCTGGTCGTCGACGGATACGCCAGGCATCCGGGGGAAGACTATCCCCTCGAGCACGCCTATCGGGACGGAATGCACCGGGTCACGGTGGAGGGCGTGCTGGAGAAAGTGGATCTGGCCCTGGAGCGCTACGTCCGCCGCTAGCGGCAGCCCCTCCTCGAGGGACCGGCGAGACCTTGCCGGCTCCTCTGCCGGTGACGGCGCCGGGACCCGCCGCGCACCGTGGCCCGTGACTTGCCCACGAAGCCTCGCGGGCCCAGGGTGTGTCCGTCACGCGCACCACCGTCAGGAGGCCCCATGCGATCCCGTCGCCTCGCACCCCTGCAACTCCTGCTCGCGCTGCTGCTCGCGGGGACTTCGTCCCCCGCCGGGACCCAGCAGATTCCCTCCCCCGAGGAGTTCTTCGGACACCAGATGGGGGTGGATCGGCAGCTCGCGCGCTGGGACAGGCTGGTGGAGTACTACGACCTGCTCGGACAATCCAGCGACCGAATCCACGTGGTCCACATGGGACCGAGCACCCTGGGCAATCCCTTCCTGTCCGTCTTCGTGTCGGCACCCGAGAATCTCGCGCGTCTGGACGAGTACAGGCGGATGAACGCCATCCTCTCCGATCCACGCGGGCACTCCGAGGCCGAGATCGAGAACGCCGTCGAGAACGGCAAGGTGGTGTTCGTGCAGTCCTACGGACTGCATTCCACGGAGGTGGCGGCGAGCCAGACCGCCGCGGAGGTGATGTACGAGCTCGCGACCCGGGATGACGAGGAGGTTCTGGAGATCCTCGACAACACCATCGCCATCATGATCCCCAACTTCAATCCCGACGGGAATATGATGGTGACCGACTGGTACAACCGCTGGGTCGGCACCGCGTACGAGGGCGCCGGACCGCCGACGCTCTATCACCACTACATCGGGCACGACAACAACCGGGACGCGTTCATGCAGAACACCGTGGAGTCCCGGTACGGTGCCGAGATCATGTTCCGTGAGTGGGTGCCCCAGGGCTACATCGATCACCACCAGATGGGACCGTACACGGCCCGCATCTACCTGCCTCCCTACGCCGAGCCCATCCGGCCCGACGGCGACCCCCTGGTGTGGCGGGAGATGGCTTGGTACGGAGCGCATATGGCCTACAAGATGGACGAGGCCGACCTCCCCGGTGCCATCACCGCCGCCATCTACTCCGGGTGGGGCCACTTCGGCTTCCACTGGATCACGCCGTTCCACAACATCGCCGGGATGCTCACGGAGTCGGCCAGCGCCCGGCTCGCCACGCCACTCTACGTGCATCCGGATCAGCTGGGTGGGTCTCGCCAGTTCCCGGAATACGAGGCCCAGACGACCTTCCCGAATCCCTGGCCGGGTGGATGGTGGCGGGTCCGGGACATCGTGGTGCGCCAGAAGGTGGCCTCGTTCGCTCCCCTGGAGATCGCGGCCAAGAACCGCCGAACCGTCCTGAGGAACGCCTACCTCAAGGCGAGCCGCCAGATGGAGCGCGGCGCCTCCGACGAGACCGTGGCCTTCGTCATCCCGGCGCGGCAGCACGATCCCCTCACCGCCGTGAAGATGGTGAACAAGCTCCTGGCCCAGGGCATCGAGGTCATGGAGGCCGAGCGCGAGCTGGTCCACGAGGGCCGGGTATTCGATGCGGGCAGCTACGTGGTCTCCATGGCACAGCCCAAGCGGGGGGTGATCCGGTGGCTTCTGGGCCGGACGTTCTATCCCGACAACTCCTACACCCGGGACGACGACGGGAACCCGATCCGCCCGTACGACATGACCACCGACAACATCTCCGAGTTCATGGGTGTGCGCGTGGACGCGTTGGAAACGCCGCTCACCGGGGGCCTGAGCGTGGTCGCAGACTCCGTCGGCGTTTCCGGCGTGGTGGCATCGGGCCCCGCAGGCTACCGGATAGACGGCCGCCTCAACGACTCCTTCAAGGCCATGAACCGCCTGTTCGCGGCCGGGGTCGACCTGAGCCGGGTGGCCCACGATGACGGTGACGTGCGGGCGGGGGACTTCGTCGTCCCGGTGGGCGCCGACACAGACGTGCTCGAGCGGGTGGCACGGGAGACGGGCGTTTCGTTCGAGGCCCTCGCTGCCCGGCCCGAGGCGGCCTTCCCCATCGAGCAGCTGCGCGTGGGCATGTTCCAGCGCTACTACGGCGGGAACATGGACGAGGGATGGACCAGGTGGCTCCTCGAGGACTTCGGCTTTCCCTACGAGAGCATCATGAGCGAGCGGGTGAGGGACGGAGGCCTGCGGGATGACTTCGAAGTCATCATCCTTCCCGATGACGCCGTGGCCATGATGACGGGGGAGTTTCCTGAAGGTGGAGGTGGTGGCTTCCGGGGCGCCGATCCCAGCTCCGTGCCGCCGGAGTTCCGGAGCGGCTTCGGCTCGGCGGGCGTCGCGGCCCTGGAGGCTTTCGTGCGTGAGGGGGGAGTGCTGGTGACCTTCGGTCGGGCCGGCGATCTGCCCATGGATCGCTTCCGCCTGCCCGTCCGCAATGCGGTGGCGGGCCTAACCGGCGACGACTTCTGGGCCCCGGGGGCAACGCTCCGGGTGGAGGTCGACAACAGCCATCCCCTGGCGTGGGGCATGCCCGAAGAGGCGCTTGCCACCTTCCTGCAGGGCGGTCAGGTGTACGAGACCGTGGCCGGCGCCCGGAGCGGAGACGTCGAGCGCGTCGTGACCTACCTGGACCGGGACATCCTCCAGAGCGGATGGCTCCTGGGCGAGGACCGGATCGCGAACAAGGCCGCCGCGGTGTCCGTGAAGCACGGGGAGGGTCGGGTGGTCATGCTGGGCTTCCGTGCCCAGCATCGGGCCCAGACACACGGCACGTTCAAGCTGGTGTTCAACAACCTGGTCGATTCGGGAGCGTCGGCGCCGCACCCCTAGGGAGCGGCAATCGGCCCCTCTGGGGCCGTAGAACGGGGGCCATTCCTACCGGGGTCCCGGAGCCGGCCGCGTTCACGCAGCCAGCCGGCTTCGGGCCGGCCTCACGCCTGGGTCCGCCCCTTCCAATTCCACCACTTGAGCAGCTCGGGATCGTGCTCATCGTGCTCGGCGAAGTACACGGCGCAGCGGAAGACGTACAGCACGCATCGGTCCACCTTGATGCCCTGGTGGGCGCACAGGCGGGCGTAGAGCTCCTCGGGATCCCTCCCCCGGAGGGCCTGGACGCTCTCCACGCCCAGCGCCACGAGATCGGCCTCGATGCTGGGGCCGACGCCCGGAATGGTCCTCAGGTCAGTCATCGGCGGCTCCGGACGTAGTTGCCAACCCCCCGGCTTCACCACGCCTCTCCCTCGAGAAAAGCTTTGGAGGGCTGCTCCAGGGCCCGGTAAATTGAAGAGTGGCCCGCGGAGTCGCCAGTGGGCCGGCCGTATCACTCCTGCAGGAGTCGCTCCATGTCCCGCCTCGAGCCCAGGTCCCTGCTGCCCCTCGTGGCGATTCCCCTGTTGCTCGCCACGACCCAATCCCTCCACGCTCAGAGCGGAAGGAAGGCGAAAGCCAAGGACCCCTCCGTTGTGGTGTCGGTCAGCGCCGTGTTCTCGGCTGGAGAGCGGGAGCTGATCTTCGGGTGGTTCCATGATCATCCCGCGAGTGGCGCGAAGGCCCTGCCGCCGGGTATCCGGAAGAACCTGGCGAGAGGCAAGCCGCTTCCGCCGGGGATCGCGAAGCAGGTCCTGCCGGGTGAGCTGGGTCTCTCTCCACGCACGGGCTACGAGGTGATCAGGGCAGGCGTGGACGTCCTTCTGGTAGAGCTCGCCACGGGGATCATCCACGACGTGCTCATGGACGTCATCCGGTAGACCACCACCACTTCCCCACGAGGAAAGCGAAGCCCACCAGCGCCCCGAGCGCCGCCTCCCACTCCCGGTTGCGCCGGTACTGGGCCACGGTGAATCCCTTCTCCGCGGTTCCCTCCGGCCGATAGGGGGTGAGCCTCGGGATCATGGCGGGCACGCGGGTCGCGTAGTCCCGGTAGCGATCGCCGAACAGATCGGTGAGCAGCGCCTTCTCCTCGGACATGGTCCGGCCGTACACGAGGACGTAGAAGAGGAGGAACAGGGCGGGCCAGCCCCAGTGGCCCCCGGCGACCGTGATCCCCAGCCCCAGAAGGAGCGACCCGACGTACAGCGGGTTGCGCGTGAAGGCGTAGGGGCCCGTGACGGTGAGCTCGCGCTCCTTGTGGATCGTGCCAGCGGCCCACGCCCGCACGCCAAGGCCCGTCGCAGCCAGCGCGCCTCCGAGGACGAGGAGCGCGGGGCTGGGCCGGGCCAGCCACAGGAAGGGAACCACGAGGAGCCAGACCGCCCGCAGGCGGAGGCGCCGGATGTTCACGGATGCGATGATCCCGCGGGGGTGCCGCGGCTGCTCCAGCGCTCCAGGGCGGCCTCCCGGGCCTGGGCGTTCAAGGGCAGTCCCTCGTGGATCTCCTCGAGATGAAGCGTCAACGATCCCGGGAACTTGGGGATGTTCGACTTCAGATACACGAGGATGCGCCGATCGTCATCCGTGAGATGCAGCTCGGCGTCACCGCCTTGGCTGAAGAGGCCCTTCGTCCGGATCAGGGGCTTCACCACGATGGTGTTGAAGGTGCCGGCGCCGGTCTCCCGCCGGTCCCGCCGCAGCACCTTGATGACCACGGGGTTCCCGTCCTCCTTGAAGTACCGGCTCAGGGTGTACGTCTTCCCCACCTCGAGGGGCATGGCCCTCAGGTAGTAGATGAACGCTACGTCATCCAGGGGAAGCGTGGACGCCAGTGGTCCGAACTCGTCGTTGTCCTCTCGCTCCCAGCGCCTCTCGGACGGATAGATCTCGTAGTGACGATACGATTGGTAGCCCACCTCGTGGATGTCCTGGATGAAGCGTCGACTCACCAGGCTCCGGAGGTCGAACCACGAGGTGGAGCTGTCGTCGACCTTGGCCGGACCCAAGCCGCCCTTGATGGCCAGGTTGGCCCTGTAGACCGGATGCGTTCGGACGGTATCGATCGCTTCCAGGGCCATCTGACCTTCGCCGACCCCGAAGATGCCCACCTTGACCTTGTAGACGAGGCGCTCGCCCGGGCCGAAGGGTACTCGGGCGGCGCCTGGGACGGTGGGGTACCGGGCTGCCAGGGAGTCGAGGCGTGTCTCGTCCGGCCCGTTCTGGGCCTGCACCGTGGTTGGCTCCGGGAGCAGGGCCGCCACGAGAAGCGCTGCGAGAATCGTGAAGGCACGCATCAGGCCGCTCCCGCGTCAAGCTCACGCCACCACGATCCTCCGCGCAGGCGGGTCAGCGCTCTCAGCGTCCGCAAGGGTCGGAGCCGGGAGGGCCTGATCTGAAGGTGGTAGCGCCGGTCCAGGGGGGCCTCGGCGATCCGACGGGCGTGGGGTGCCAGCGCACCGAGCAGCTCCAGGTTCGCCGCCCAGCCATCCGAGGAAGCCAGGGGCTCGCTCTCGGGTCGATCCCTGAACGCCTTCTTCAGGACGATCACCCGGTAGGCACGGAATCCGCTCAGCGGATCGGACACCGGAGAGCCCTTGAGCGCCTTGCCCAGAACCAGCCGGGAGAACCTGCGGGTCAACCGTACGGAGCGCGGTGCGGAGGCGCCGGCGTCGGCGTCGCGACCCGCGACGATGTCGGCGCCACCCTCCAGCACCTTCACGAGTCCGACCATATCCTGGGGGTCCTCGGTGAAGTCCCCCTGGAGCACCACGGCGCAATCGCGCTTGGGATAGGGGGCGTCGTCCACGACCCATCGGAGGAGCCGCTCCACGGACGCTGCGTAGCCGATCCTCTCGTCGGAGCGGAGCACGGTGAGGGGCAGGCTGCGGCCGTACCGCGCGAGCACCTCTGAGGTGGTGTCCGTCGAGCCGTCGTCGTGCACGACCGCCCGGTACGGGCGATCGAACTCACCGAGGATCTTCCGGATCTTCCACAGGAGGACCCCGACCGTGCCGGCCTCGTTGTGGGAGGGAATGCAGACGTAGATCACGGTTCGCAGCGTGGCTGGGTATCGATAGACGAGCGCCGGCGCCCACCGCGGGCCTTGCGCGACCGCGACGCCACCGGCTGCAGGGTTATACCGGAGCCCCGGGGGGCGGTTCCTCGGGTGGTCGCGTCTTCCATCGCTTGTGGTGCCAGAAGTACTGTGCGGGGTTGGCCGCTGCGGCCCGCTCCAGCACCTCGACGTGGGCCCGGGTGAGCTCCAGCACGTCTCCCTGTACGCTACCCGTCTGCGGCGTGGCCACGCCCTCGACGGTGATACGGTATCGCCGCTGCGGCCCGGGGATGCGCAGGCAGGCGCCGACGAAGAGGGGAGCGCCTGACCGCAGGGAGAACAGGGCTGGTCCCCGCGCCGTGGAGGCGAGTCGTCCGAAGAAGGGCACGAAGATCCCTCCGCTTCGGGCGTCCTGATCGGCGACGAACCCCAGGACACGTCCGGCCCGGAGCGAGCGCGGCCCTACCCGATGCGCCCGGCTCATGTCCACCACCCTCATGCCGAGCCTCTGCCGGTTGGCGTTCAGGGCCTCCTCGAAGCGACGATTGGCCATGCCCTTCGCGACGACGTCCATGGGGAAGCCACGAACGGCAAAGGCGGCGCCGCCGATCTCCCAGTTCCCCAGGTGCCCGGTCACCAGCACCACCCCGTTTCCGGCTTCCGCCGCCTCCCGAAAGGCGTCCAATCCGATCACCTCCGTGGATTCCCGGATCGCCTGCCAGTCGAGTGCGGAGAGGCGGAACGTCGCCACGGCCTCACGCCCCAGGTGGCGGTAACACTCTCGTGCCACGCGTGCCACCCACGCAGGCGACGCGTTTGGGAAGGCCATGCGCAGGTTCGCGTCCACGTCCCTCCTGCGCACGCGCAGGACGACGCCCCCGAGCCAACCCAGGAACGTGCCGAGGGCGTCCCCGACCCGGTCGGGGAGCAGCCTCAGGCCCCCGTCCAAGAACCGGAACAAGCCATACTCCAGGGCGTGGACGACAGGCTTTCGGCTCACGATGCCGCCGGCGAGGGCGCGTCCTCGAACTGGAGCCGGTACAGGCGCCGGTAGGGCCCCTCGGTGGTCAGGAGCGACTGGTGATCTCCCTGCTGCACCAGACGCCCTTCCTCGAGGACCAGGATCTGGTCGGCGCGCTGGATCGTGGACAGGCGATGGGCGATGACCAGGACGGTCCGACCGGTGAGCAGGCGCGCGATGGCGGCCTGCACGACCCGCTCCGACTCGGTGTCCAGCGCGCTGGTGGCCTCGTCGAAGATGAGGATGGGCGGGTCCATCAGGAGGGCCCGGGCGATGGCGAGCCTCTGGCGCTGCCCTCCCGAGAGCTCCGTCCCCCGCTCTCCCACGACGGTATCGTACCCCTGCGGGAGCTGGTCGATGAAGTCGTGGGCGTTGGCGGCGCGGGCCGCTGCCTCGATCTCCTTCTCGGAGGCGCCTGGCCGGCCATAGGCGATGTTGGCCCGGACCGTGTCGTGGAAGAGCACGGTCTCCTGGGAGACGATGCCCAGCTGGGACCGCAGATCGGAGATCCGGATGTCCCGGATGTCGATGCCGTCGATGAGAATGCGCCCGTCCGTCACCTCGAAGAACCGCCCGATGAGGTCCGCCACGGTGCTCTTCCCGGCACCCGAGGGCCCCACCACCGCCGTGACCGTGCCGCGGGGCACGCGGAACGACAGCTCGTGGAGGACGTTCTCTCCCTCCCGATAGGCGAACGAGACGCCGTCGAAGGCGAGCTCCTGGCGAAAGCCCGGGAACGGGCGGACGCCGGGGCGGTCCCGGATCTCCACGGGAGCATCCAGGAACTCGAAGACGCGCTCGGCGGCCACGAGCCCGGGCTGGGCCGTGGCGGGGAACTTCGCAACGTTCTTCACCGGTGCGTACAGCTTCATGGAGAGGCCCAGGAAGCCGACGAACTGGGCTCCCGTCAGGTCCCCCTGAACCACGAGGCGGGCGCCGTACCACAGGAGGATGACGGTGCCGGCCGCCGCCAGCATCTCCGTGATGGGCGCCGCCAGGGCCCGCGCCAGGGCGGCCCGCAGGAAGCTCCGGAAGTGGCTGTCCGTGAGATGGTGGAAGCGCCCCCGCTCTCGCGCCTCCGCCGAGGATGACTTCACCAGGCGAATGCCGGACAGCGTCTCCTGGACGTGGGCGTTCACCTCGGCTCCCAGGTGGAGGACCTTCCGGTCCCGGCGTCGCAGGACCTTGACCAGGGGGCCCCAGATGATCATGGCCCCGGGGATCACGACGAAGGCGGCCAGGGTGAGCCTCCAGGAGATCAGGAGCATGGCCAACACCGCTACGCCGAACTCGAAGACCGCCGACAGCATCCTGGAGAATTCGGCGGTGACCAGGGTGCGGAGCTGTTCCACCTCCGTGGTGAGCCGGCTCACGATCTGGCCCATGCGAACGCGGCCGAAGAAGGCGAGATCCAGGGCGACCAGGTGGTCGTACACCTGGTTCCGCAGGTCCCGGTTGACGGCCTGTTCGGCCCTGGCAACGAGATAGGCGCGCGCGAAGAGGAACACGTTCTTCGCAGCGAACATCGCCAGGATGAGGACGGCGATACGGCTGATGGCCTCGAGGGGATCTCCGGTGAGATCCACCCATCGGTACACGGTGGCGTCGAGGAGCCTCTGGATGCCGTTGTCGGCCGCGCTGCCCGACGGGGGGGCGGAGCGCACGAAGAGGGTCTCGACGAAGGGGATGAGCAGCAGGTAGACCGAGGCGTCCAGGACGGCGAACACCAGGGTCGCCAGGACCGCCGCCATGACCACTACGGCGTGCGGTCCCAGGTACGACAGGATGCGCAGGTACAGTCTCACAGGGTCCCGACGGGCTATCGGGGTCGCGGCGTGAGGCGAGCCACCGGCACGATCATCTCCTCGGGGCTGATGCCTCCGTGCAGGAACGAGTTCCGGTACCGGGACTGGTATTCGCGCAGCTTCGTGGGATAGACGAAGAAGTGGTCCTCGAGGGCGATCACGTACGTCATGCCCAGACGCCCCGCCGGCAGCCTCAGGTCGCCCTCATCCTTCGTGCGGAACGCGGTGGATGCTTCGTCGACGCGCAGATCCTGGCCGAACTTGTAGCGGAGATTGCTGGTGGCGTCCCGGCGGGCGTACACCGTGGACGGCCGTTGGCAGAGGATGGAGCCGTGGTCCGTGGTGAGGACGACCCGGTGGCCGGAGCGCGCCGCTTCCCGGAGCACCTGGAAGGCCGTGGATCGCTCGAACCACGACCGGGTGAGGTCCCGGAGCGCCGCCTCGTCCTTGGCCACCTCCATCAGGATCGGTGATTCCGAGCGGCCGTGCGTCATCAGGTCCACGAAGTTGAAGACCATGGCGATGACCCCTCCGTCCGCCCGCAGCGCCGACCTCACCCGAGCCCGGACCTGATCCGCGTCACGGTCCGAGAAGATCTTCTCGTAGTGGACCGGGACGTCCCGCGCGAGGAGTCGGCGGAGCTGGTCCTGGAGGAGCCTGTCCTCGAAGGTGTTCAGGCTCCCCTCGTCGTCGGACGCGTTCCACCAGCCCGGGTTGTCGCGGGCGATCTCGTCGGGGAAGTGCCCGCTGAAGATGGCGTTCCGGGCATAGGGGGTCGCCGTGGGCAGGATGGAGTAGTGGTACGACTCCTCGATGTCGAAGTACTCGGCGAGCAGGGGTGCCATGGTGCGCCACTGATCCAGGCGCATGCAGTCGAGCACGACGAAATAAACGGGGTCCGGACCCACCCATGGGACCAGGAACTCGCGCACGAGATCCACGGACAGGCGGGGGCGATCGTCGGCATCCCTCATCCATCGCGGGTACTCCCGCACGATCCACGCCCCGAAGTCCCTGCGCAGATCCTGCATGAGAGAGCGCACCGTGTCGAGCAGCCCCTCTTCGCCGGCGCCCGCGAAGTGGACGTGCCAGTCGGTGAGCTCGGTGAACACCGCGGCGTACCGCTCGGGCGTCGAGGCCTCCTGAAGCCGATTGGAGAGGCGGGGGAACCGTGCCGCGAAATCCTGGGCTACCTGCTGCTGTCGGATGCTCGACCCCTCTAGGATGCGGGTCACCACCGAGAGCACCTGCCGAGGGCTCGTGGGCTTCACGAGATAGTCGTCGACCCGACGCCCGATGGCCTCGGTCAAGGTGTGGTCCTCCTCCGACTTGGTGACCATCACGACTCGAGTATGGGGATCGTGCCGTCTGAGGATCTCCAGCACCTCGAGGCCCCTGCGTCCAGGCATCTGCTCGTCCAGGAGGACGAGGTCGTACGGGTGGCTGCGCAGGAGCGTGAGGGCGTCGTCGCCGTTGGAGATGGCGTCGACGTGATAGCCCCGGGCCTGGAGGAAGAGCAGGTGGGGCTTGAGCAGGTCGATCTCGTCGTCGACCCAGAGGATCCGTTTCGCTCCGCGCGCTGCGTGATTCATGGCGCTAACCTACCCAACCCGGCGCCCGCCCCCCAGGGGTAGCCCGCCGCCCCTCACTCGCCGAACAGGACAGCCAGCCGGGCGTGCAGCTCGTCCCGCACCCGCCGGAACGCCTGCATCTCCTCTTCGGGCGACGTGCCCGCGCCGGCGGGGTCCGGCAAGCCCCAGTGCAGGCGTCGGGCGCTTCCCAGCCACGCTGGGCACACCTCCTCGGCGCACAGGGTCACGACGGTGTCCACGTCGCCGGACAGCTCGTCCACGCCCTTCGACACCTGACCGGAGATATCGATCCCTACTTCTCGGAGCGCCTCCACTGCCTGGGGCCGCACGGACGAGGGTTGGGAGCCGGCGGACGAGATCTTCACCCCGGGGGGCGCGAGGGCCCGGGCCAGGCCCTCGGCCATCTGGCTTCGGGCGGAGTTGGCCACGCACAGGAAGAGCACGTGCTCCGGGTCGAGCGTGCCAAGCACGACGGCCTCCAGGAGCCAATCGGGATAGCCGTCGGCCGTCGGAGGTACGGGGATGCCGTCCACCTCCAGCACGCCCTCGGGGGTCAGGGCGGTCTCCACGGAGGCACCCAGCCGGTCCGCCACGGCCCTAAGGCGGGCCTTGAGGTCGCCGGAGGGAGCGCCCGCGCTCACAGCCGCCTGCCCGTCCGGGAGACGATACGGTCCAACTCCTCCACCGACGACGACATCTGCTGGGGAGGCTCCTCGCCGGGGTTGATGAAGAGGTCCTCGACCAGCCCGTGCTGCCTCTCGTAGAGCTTCCTGTAGAGGCCGTCGAGCGCCATGAGCTCGACGTGGGTGCCCCGCTCCACGATCCTGCCGTCCTCGAGGACGAGGATCTGATCGGCGCTCCGGATGGTCGACAGCCGGTGGGCGATGACGAACGTGGTCCGCCCCCGCCTGAGAGCCCTCAGGCCGTCCTGGATGAGGGCCTCGGCCTCGCTGTCCAGGCTGGACGTCGCCTCGTCCAGGATGAGGATGCGGGGGTTGGCGAGGATGGCCCGGGCGATACCCACCCGCTGCCGCTGCCCACCGGACAGCTTGACGCCACGCTCCCCGACGACGGTGTCGTATTGGTCGTCGAAGCGCTCGATGAACTCGTCGCAGTGGGCGATGCGGCTGGCCGCCCGGATCTCTTCCTCGCTGGCGTCGGGCTTCGCGAAGGTGATGTTCTCCTGGATGGTGCCGTCGAAGAGGAAATTCTCCTGCATCACCACGCCCAGCAGCTGGCGGTAGTCCCTCAGACGAAGCTCGGACAGGTCGCGCCCGTCCACGAAGACCGAGCCGTGCTTCGGACGGTAGAACGCCATGGCCAGGCCGATGAGCGTGCTCTTTCCCGATCCCGAGGGTCCCACGAGGGCCGTGGTCGTGCCAGCCCGCGCCCGGAAGGAGATCCCCTCGAGCACCGGCGTGTCGGGCTTGTATTCGAACCACACGTCCTCGAATGCCACCTCGCCAGCCACGTCGTCGATGGGATCCCTCTCCGCGTCGTTCTCATCCTCGGTCCGTACCGCACGGAGCTCGTGGATCCGGTCCAGCCCCGCGAAGGCCTCGGTGATCTGCGTGCCGATGGAGGAGATCTGCACCAGCGGAGCCACCATGACGCCGACGTACATCACGTAGCTGAACAGCTCTCCCGTGGTCATCTCCCCCGCCAGGATGGACCGGCCACCCACGAGGAGGATCATGACCCCGATGGCCCCCACGATCACCGTGGAGACGGCCGTCAAGGCCGACGTGCCCGTGATGGTGGATGCGATGTTGCGGAACAGACGATCGACACCCTCGCCGAATACGGCCTCCTCCCGGCCCTCGGCGACGTAGGTCTTCACCAGACGGACGCCTCCGAGGGCCTCCGCCAGGCGCCCCGTGACCTCCGCCGTGATCTCCCCGCGCTTGCGGAAGATGGGCCGGAGCTTCTTGAAGGCGATGGACATGGCCGCGGCGAAGGCAAGGAGCAGTCCCACGGTGCTGAGCGTGAGCTTGAAGTTCAGCGTCACCAGGATGCCGAAGGCGAGAACGGCCGTGAGCAGGCCGCCGATGAGCTGCACGATGCCGGTGCCGACCAGGTTCCGGATCCCCTCGGGGTCCGTCATGATCCGGGAGATGAGGACGCCCGTCTTCGTGGAGTCGAAGTAGCTCACGGGGAGCCGGAGGACGTGGGCCTGTACGTCCTTCCGCATCTGGGCGATGGCCCCCTGGGCCGCCACGCTCACCACCCGTGCGAGGGTAAAGGACGTACCCGCCTGGACCAGGGCGGCTGTGCCCGCCACCAGAACCAGCGGGAGGAGAAGCTCGGGCCGAGGGGGAGAGCCGAGGACATCGTCCAGGAGGAACTTCGGCATGGCAGGAAGCACCAGCCCCGCCAGCCGGTTGATGACCATCAGCCCCAGGCCCACGGCCAGCGTGCCGCGGTGCTCGCGGACGAGGTGCGCCGCCTCCGCCCGGACGTTGGCGAAGTCGACCTTCCTCTTCTTCTGCTTCTTGTCGGCTGGCTCGGTCATCAGGGCAAGCTAGGCAAGGCGACGTGCTGGAGGAATGCCTTCTGGATGGGCACACGGCGGAAAGCCCCATCCGGCGCCGGGGCCGGATGGGGCTTGAGCGGGGTCGAGGGACGCGCCCTTTACCGGGTCAGGCGCAGCTCACGGAATGCCTTCCACTCCACCTCGTGGGCCCCACCCCCGGAGCGGATGGTGATCCCCCGGTTGCCTCCGTCCACGTCGTTGGACCCGGACAGAAGGAAGGTGCGGCCGTCCCTGAGCTCCACCAGCGCCCCGTGCCGGGACTTCTCGATGCGAGCGATCCGGCCGAACTCCACGTGGAGCTCGACGCCGTCCACGTCTCCGTTGAGCATCTCCCACGACGATTCCTCGTCGTTGTCCCAGGCGATCTCGCCCGACAGCTCCTCGCCCATCTCCGTCACGACGACGCCGCGCAGGACGCTTCCTCCGTCGAAGGCTCCGTAGCCCGGCTGGGATCCGGGACGGTGGAAGCGCACCGACTCCAGCTCGTCCCAGTCGACCTTCGCCTGCCCGAGGCCGGGATCGGAGACCGTGATGCCGCTGTTGGAGGCGTCCACATCGTTGGTGCCGCGAAGCACCGCCTCCTCGCCGGTCGCCAGAACCACGCGGGCGGCCCGCGAGTCGTACCGCTCGATGGCGGCGATGGAGCCGAAGGGGATCTCGCGACGGTGGCCGCGCCGGTCGTCTCCGTCCAGGACGTCGGTGGTGTAGATCTCGTCCACGTCCCAGGCGATGTAGCCCTCGAACTCGAGCCC
Source organism: Gemmatimonadota bacterium (assembly GCA_039589955.1). GTDB lineage: Bacteria > Gemmatimonadota > Gemmatimonadetes > Longimicrobiales > Gaopeijiaceae > SZUA-318. Next base: position 22,268 of record JBDHGI010000043.1, read on the forward strand.
CGAGCGGGTCACGAGGGTGCCGTATAACCGGGCCTCCCGCGGCGTCACCTCCTCGGGGGCGGGCTCGAACACGACCGACTCGAGCTCTCCCCAGCGGAGCTCCACCGCGCCTTCAGCGGCCGGATCGTCGACAAGAAGGGCCCGCAGGCCGCTTCCCAGATCCGTCGCTCGCGCACCCATCTCCACGCGCTCGCCGGACTTCAGGGTGAAGAGCGCCGACTGGCGATTCAGCACGTCGATGCGCCGGACATGGCCGAACCGGATGCCCGACTGGGCCGTCGTCCCTCGTCGCCGGAGCTTGTTGGCGTCCAGGAGATCGCTCCAGCTGCCCTCGTTGCGATCCCATCGGATGAAGCCCTGATGCGTCCGTCCGTTGCGGGTCAGAACCGTCCCGTAGAGACGCGGGTTGCCCGACACGGGACCGAGGTCCACGAGCGGCTCGACCCTCACGCTGCGGACATGATGCGAGGTCCGGTGGGGGACCGCGCTGGCCACGAGGAGGCTCATCGTGAGAACCGCCGCCACGAGCCCCGACGCCGTGATTACCGAGAGGTTCTTCGCGTCCTCTCTCCATCCAGGCTCCCTCATCCTTGCCTCCCCGTCGCGAGTCCACCGGCCCGTAACTTCTCACTACGTCCCGAGCCCGTCGGGTGTTTCCTGCTCCTGCAGATGAGACGATCGGCGGACGTGCAGGGTTGCGTCCCGGGGTCGGGACCGGTCCGTTGCACGGTCCAGACCGCCAGGCATCTCCATGACCGCCACCCCCGAGAACACCCACCGACGGCCGGCCGGGTCGACCGTCCCGGAATCCCGCTGGGACGTGCTCGTCCATGCGGTCCGGGGGACCGGTGGTGATCCCACCGAGGGCCCGCTCCCCCGAGCCATCGTCCTTCTCGCGGTGCCCATGGTCCTGGAAATGGTCATGGAATCGGTGTTCGCCGTGGTGGACATCTTCTTCGTCTCCCGCTTGGGGGCCGAGTCCGTCACCGCGGTGGGGCTCACCGAGTCCATGCTCGCCATCCTCTACACCATCGCGGTGGGGCTCAGCATCGGCGTCACGGCCATGGTGGCCCGCCGTACCGGAGGGGGCGACGCCGACGGTGCGGCCCGGGCCACCGTGCAGGCGGTGCTCCTCGGCCTGGGCGTGGCCGCCGTGGTGGCCGTGGTCGGCGTCACGTTCGCCGAAGACCTCCTCCGCCTCATGGGGGCAGAGGACGAGGTAGTGCGCGTGGGAGGCGGCTACACTCGCGTCATGCTGGGTGCGAACGTCGTGATCCTCCTTCTGTTCCTCCAGAACGCGGCCTTCCGGGGAGCGGGAGACGCGGCCATCGCCATGCGGGTCCTGTGGCTGGCCAACGGCCTGAACATCGTGCTGGATCCCCTGCTCATCTTCGGCTTGGGTCCCTTCCCGGAGCTCGGGGTGCAGGGCGCGGCGGTGGCCACCACCCTCGGCCGGGGCACGGCGGTGATCCTGCAGCTGTATACGCTGCTGCGCCTGGGAGGACGGCTGCGGGTGCGGGCATTCCACCTGCGTCTGAGCGGAGCGGTGATGGCCCGCCTGATCAGGCTATCGGCCACGGGCACCCTCCAGACCTTCATCGGTACCGCGAGCTGGATCGCCCTCGTGCGCATCGTGGCGGAGTTCGGCAGCGAGGCCGTCGCCGGCTACACCATCGCCGTGCGGATCATCCTCTTCGCCCTCCTGCCTGCCTGGGGGTTGGCGAACGCCGCGGCCACCATGGTGGGCCAGGGGCTCGGGGCCGGGGATCCCGACCGGGCCGAGGCCGCCGTGTGGCTCGCCTGCAAGATGAACCTGGTCTTCCTGGGCACCGTCGGCATCCTCTTCATGGTCTTCGCTCCCTGGATCGTGGGGCTGTTCGGAGGCGACGCCGAGACGAGCGGGCATGCCGTCGACTGTCTGCGCATCGTGAGCGCCGGGTACTTCTTCTACGCCTACGGCATGGTGCTCACCAACGCCTTCAACGGTGCCGGGGCGGTGTGGACACCCACGATCCTCAATTTCTTCTGTTTTTGGCTTTGGGAGATCCCCCTGGCCTGGGTCCTGGCCTACCCGGCGGGGTGGGGACCGAGCGGTGTGTTCGCGGCGATCACGCTGGCCTTCTCCACCCTCGCGGTGGTCAGCGCCCTGGTGTTCCGGAAAGGCCGTTGGAGGTCTGCCGAGGCCTAGATCTGGAATGGCGACGGAGGAGCCCTCCCCCCCCGTTGGGCGGGCACTTATGGCGGTTTTTCCACGACCGGCATTCTTTGTTGCTATTTCCCTTCCCTGCCGTCATATTCCCTGGGCGCATCCTGGGTGAGAGCCAGGGCCGGGGTTAGGCGCCAGGGGAGTCTGGGCCCCATCCGATCATGTGGCGCCGGGTGTGTGGTGGGGGTGTTCCCTCCTGAGGCTGCGTCGAGCGCACGTCATCGCGCTCCGCGAGTGTAGGCGTAGGACCCACGGCGGCACTCCCTCCCGGCCGTCGCGAATCTCCGGAATCAAAACCCAGACCCTCCCAACAAAACCACTCCAACTGCGGAGGAGGACCTATGAAGAGTCCGAATCGTCTGAGACTGTTCATGGTGGCCGCCTTCCTCGCCCTACCCGCGCTCCTGGGAGCCCAGGAGATGCGGACCGTTTCGGGGCGGGTGACGGACGCCGTGAACCTCCGGCTCCTGCCGGGCGTCCAAGTGTCCGTGAAGGGCATGATGATAGGGACCCTGACGGACGGCGAAGGCACCTTCACGTTCCGGGTCCCGAGCGAAGCCACCACGCTGGTGTTCACCTACCTGGGCTACCAGACGGTCGAGGCCGAGATCGGCGGCGACCTGAACATCATGATGGACCAGCAGGCCATCGGCCTGGAGGGCATCGTTGTGACCGCCCTCGGGGTGCAGAGGGAGAAGCGATCCCTCGGCTATTCGGTTCAGGACGTCTCGGGGCTCGAGATCACCAAGGTGCCCGAGGTAAACCTGGTCAACGCGCTTCAGGGCCAGGTGGCGGGTGTGCACATCACCAATGCCGGACCCACCGGCGGCACTGCGCGGATCGTCATCCGCGGCAACAGCTCCATCTCCGGTAGCAACCAGCCGCTGTTCATCGTGGACGGCGTCCCCGTGAGCAATGCCTCCAACTCCAACTCCGGCTATGGCGGCATCGACTACGGAAACCTGGTCCAGGACATCGACCCGGCCAACATCGAGTCCATCAGCGTGTTGAAGGGCCCCAACGCGGCGGCCCTCTACGGCTCGCGGGCATCCAACGGCGCCGTGGTCATCACCACCAAGTCCGGACGTACATCGCGCGGTTTCTCGTTCTCGTCGAGCTTCACCACCGAGACACCGCTGAAGCTGCCCGACTACCAGAACCTCTACGGTCAGGGCATCGGCGGGGACTTCCGCTTCGTGGACGGCGAGGGCGGCGGAACCTGGGACTTCGTGGACGAGAGCTGGGGGCCGCGGCTGGATGGTCGGCTCATCGACCAGTTCACCGGACCGCAGCAGCCCTGGGTGGCCCACCCCGACAACGTGCGCAACTTCTTCCGCTCGGGCCTGACCTCGAACACGAACATCTCGTTCGAGCAGTCCAGCAACCGGGGCAACGTACGCCTCTCCCTGACGAACCTGCTGCAGGAGGGCATGGCGCCGGGCGAGCAGATCAACCGCATCGGCGTGGCCCTCAAGGGTGCGACGTCCGTCACGGACCGGTTCAACACCGAGGCCTCGCTGAACTACTCCAACCAGCGGGGCGAGAATCGCATGGGCACCGGGTACGATGAGGACAACCCCATGCAGAGCTTCATCTGGTTCGGTCGCCAGGTGGACATGGAGGCCCTGCGGGACTACCGCTGCACCGGAGCGGCCTCCGAGGGCCACGCCTGCGACCCGAACAACGGCCAGTACAACTGGAACTACAACTACCACAACAACCCCTTCTGGGAGCAGCTGGTCAACACCAACGAGGACCAGCGCGACCGCCTGCTGGGCCACGTGGCGGCCACCTACCAGGTCAACGACTGGATCACGGCCATGGGTCGGGTCGGTCGGGACTGGTCCCGGGACCACCGGAAGAACGTCGTCGCCTTCAACAGCCTGGATGATGCGGGTGATGGCGGATTCGGGGAGAGCAACATCTTCCGGTCCGAGCT
>JBDHGI010000044.1:0-23801 GCA_039589955.1 Gemmatimonadota bacterium
GGACGGGCGGCAACAAGCGCCAGGCTGCCCGCCTGCTGGGGATCTCCCGCCAGCGTCTGGACCGGATGCTGAAGAAGCACTGTCTCTGGCCCGAATCCGGGCCACACGGCATCGATCCGTGACACGTCGGCGGCGGACCGTTCGGCCGTCGCGTGGCCGGCACAGAGCGTGGTGACGGGCCGAAGCAGCCCCGCCCCATGTACTTGGCTCCCGGGGCGCCGCCGGGAGCCAGTATCGGCACTCCCCTTGCCCATTGGCAGGCGACATCCTGCCCGGGACCCGATGACCCATGGGAGAGCCCGATGACTCCTGTACGTCGTGCCGCGATGCACCCTCTGACCCCGATCGCCGTCCTTTTCGCTGCCTTCGGCACCGTGCCCCCGATGCACCTGGCCGCCCAGGACATCCCCGTCATCGAGCCCCCCCTGAGTCGCCTCTACGGCGCCGACGACCTGGATTTCGGCGGGATCTTCGTTAGCGGAGCCGTGTCGCCCGACGGGCGCTGGCTCGTGTACAGTCGGATCGAGGCCGACTCCGCCGCCGGCTTCTCGACGGATGAGATCCGCATGAACCTGTGGATCGTACCCCTCGACGGCTCTGAACCGGCACAACGGCTCACGAGCGGTATGTATGGGGACGCGGACCCTCTCTGGTTCCCCTCCGGGCGGCAGATTGCGTTCCGGACCACGCGATTCGACCCCGAGGGCAACTTCCAGTACCTGGCGACGCTCGATGTCGACGCCTCCACGGGGCGCGCCGCATCCGTGGTCAGGCAGCTGTCCCTCGAGCCGGTACCCTTCACCCTCGCCTACCGGATCTCGCCGGATGGGAGGCAGGTGGCGTACGTCGCGCGCCCGATGGAGCACGACGACGCGATCTTCCCTCTCAAGGTGCTGCCGGCCCGCGGTGGTCTCGCTCGTACCGTTTGGCAGCAGCCGGAGTTTCTCAAGGACCCCGCATGGCCGGGGGACGGATACCTCTACTTCTTGAGTTACCTCGCCCCTCCCGACGACGACGCTGCGCGTCCCGGCACGGCGATCCGCCGTGTGCCCGTGGGGGGTGGAGAGCCCGAGACACTATCGGTCTGGCCCGACGTCATCCGAGGTCAGCTGTCCCCGGATGCCCGGTACTTCCTCTACCGTACCACTCCGATGAGCTCCGAGACAGCGGCGTATGAGATCGGCTCGGTGCACGGCCAACGCCTCGCGGCCTTCACCGTTCCGAACAACATGAAGCTCGAGCACTGCTTCCTGGGCGGGAGCATGGAGTGTCTGGCCACTGCGGAAGACCTGGCCGCGCCCCTGAAGGTGATCCCAATCCGGGGCGGTCCGGTCCGGCAGATCACGGAAACCCGCGGGTACGACTGGCCCGCCGGGTGGACGCCCGACGGGCGGGAAGTTCTCTACCAGGCGGAGCTCGACGGGACGAAGGTCCTGATGGCGGAGCCCCTCGGAGGTGGCATCGCCCGGCAGGTCTTCCGCCTTCCCGGGGACGAAGAGTGGATCTACGGACCATCGTTGATCGCCGACCGGTACGCTCTGTACGGCAAGGCGACCGATGCCGACGGCGGTGTGGTGCTGAACCTCCTGGACCTGAAGACAGGGGAGGAGCAAGAGATCACACGCACGCCGTGGACGAGCTACACGCTGTACCACGCATCCCGGGACGGGCAGCGCTTCCTGTACGCGGATCAGCGCGACGGCCGCTTCGAGTACCGCTCCGTGGCCCCCGGCGAGGAACCGGTGCTGCTGCGGTCGTTCCCGGACAGCGTGTTCCCGCCCATCGTCGGAGTGCGCGGCGACCGCATCGCGTACTGGGTCAAAGGGAACGGTGAGTCCACCCTGTACCTGGCCCGGGCCGGCGACACCCGGGCGAAAGCCGTGCTCACGTTCCCCGGCGACGTGGGCCAGCGGGGCTCCAATCCGCCCACCTGGTCACCCGACGGGCGGCGCCTGGCTATCGGGTACTGGCGCCCGGAGACCAACGAGCTGGACGCGCTTGTGGTCGAGGTGGACGAGTCCGACGGGCTCGTCGGTGAGCCACGGGTCATCGACGACATTCCGGGAAGCTGGTGGAACCTGTCCTGGCTGCCCGACGGTAGCGGCTTTCTGATCGTCACCGGTGACGTGTGGCTGGTACCCCTGGAACCAGGCGAGCCGCCCGTGAACCTCACCGCCGCCGACCCGGGGCCCGCGTGGACGTACGCCCTCTCCCCCGACGGTCGCTACGTGGCGGTGTCCCCGGAGGTACGGCGGGGAGGCTCCATCTGGAAGCTGGACCTGGGCGAAGTCGTGCGTGACGCACCGGGGAACCTGCGGTAGGCTTGGGCAGCCGGCGGTGGGGTTCCGTGCACCGATCGAGGTGCCAGAGCGGACTTCCGGCAGGGGACGGGGGCCGCCCTCAGCCCCCGTCCCCGGCACAGGCACCGAAATCCTCCCAGTGTCGAGCCAGGAACGCTCCCAATTGTCGGCGAGCGAAGACGAGCTGGTGGCTGGGAAGATCGCCTGAGGCCGGCCCTTTGGAGAACCGGAAGACCACCCCACCCACCAGTCCGCAGGCCAGGGGATCCCCTGGGCGGCCCGACTCGTCGCCGACGGCGAAGACCAGGGACTTGATGAAGAGGTCGTCGTCGAAGCCCGGCCGGCCGTCCTCGGTGAGGGTCCCGGTCTTGGCCAGGAGCCCGGAGGGAAGGCCAGCGCGTCGCCAGGCAGGAGCCAAGCCTCGTCCGGTCCCGTCCCGGGCCACGGCCCTTAACCCGGACAGGAAGTCGGGGTACCAGGGATGATCTCCGAGACCCAGGGGCTCCACTTCGGATGCCCCTGCGCCGGTGGCCCGCCTCGGCACGAAGGTCAGCTGGATCCGGCGGTCCGTAGCGACGCGCCCGAAGGCGTTGGTCAGGTCCAGGAGCGTCCACCGGTTCTCCCACGCGCCATAGGAGTACCGGTAGAGGAGACTCAGCTCGGTCCCCTCGGACGATGCCGACGCGAGGAGCGCCGGGCGAGACTCGGTGGGAAGCAGCTCGTAGGGTACACGCACCGGTTGGCCGTCGGAGAACGACAGCCCTTCCCACACCCGCCGGGTCCGACGGGTGGCGTCGGTGATGACCGGATCCGTGGGAACGTCGAACAGGTGGCTCAATCCCTCGGAGAGGGGGCTGAGCAGGAGGGTCGACCGGCCGACGGTGCGGCCCTGAAGGCCGCTGCTCGGACGAATGCGTGCGTAGGACCGCCCCTCCAGAGAGAAGGTCGTCTGCGCCGCCCCACGGGCAGGCTCCAGTGCCGAGCCGTCGCCGCTCCACAGGCCCGCCGCGACGAGGGCTGCTGCGTACTCGTTGTTGGAGCAACGGAGGAAGAAGCGGAGTCCGATCCAGCCGTTCGAGGGATACTCGCAGTTGAGGGTCGACCGGAAGACACGGCCCTCCGGTACCGGCGGCAGGCCGAGGACGCTCTCCACCGCTCCCGCGCGCGCCGGGAGGCGCAGCGTGGCCAGCTCCGGTCGGGTGGACAGAATCGCCGCGGCAAGCAGCGGCTTCACGGCGGATCCCGGCGGGAAGGGCTCCAACAGGTTGCTCCTCCCCCGGCTCCGCCGGTCGCCGATCTCGGCCACGGCCAGGATCTGCCCGTCCGGCACCCGTCCGATGACCACCATGGCGAAGTCCACGGGGGTGTCCACCTCGGACTCGGCGAACTCCCTCAGGGTCCGGGTGAGCTCCGTGCTCGCATCCGCGTCCACCCCGAGGGTGACTGGGACGGCGCTGCTTCCAGCCTCGCTCGCCAGGTCAGGGCGCTCGCCCAGGGTGGCGAACATGTCGAGAGGTGGCTCGAACATCCCGACCCGTCGCGTGCGTCCGTTCACCCACTGCTTGCTCGAGAGGATCCCCTCCCAGTGCTCGGCCAGCACGACGGGCTCCAAAGGAGCGATCTGGAGGAGGGAGCCGCGTTCGACGGACATCGAGTCGCCGGCGGAGACGCGCTGGCCATCCACCCAGATGTCCGTCCAGCCCGCCACGGCCGTATGCGGCGTCACTTCGCGGGACGCCATGCGGAGGACGGCTTGTGGGATCCGCTGCTCCGACAGACAGTAGGCCCTGATCTCGAGGGACTCCGGGACGAACTCGCACGTCTGCCTTCGACCGTCGACGGTGCGAAGCAGCCGCGTGGGCCGGTGTAGGGAAACCGTGACCCTGGGACCCAGCAGCCCGGACCCCCGGTGCACACTGCGGGCCCGGATCTCGCCGTCCCACCCACCCTCGAGAGGCGAGCGAACCCGGAGGGTCCACGCCGCCGCGGCGCGGGTCAGACCCCTGGATCCGTCGCTTCGCCTGTAAGGCCGGAACACCGATGGGTTGAAGGCCTCGAGCCGCTGGAACCACTCGGGAGACTCGCGACCGAGGGAGAGCCGCTCCCGCTGGAAGCGGTTGTATGCCTGAACCTGATCGAAGAGGAAGCCGGCCCGGGCGAAGCTCGGATACTCCGAGGGATCCGCCTCGATGACGAGGGTGTCGAACCGCACCTCGCGACCTGGGGCCAACACTTGCTCCACGGGCTCGAAGCGAACCAGGGCCTCGGTCCCCGCGTCCTCGAGAAGCTCGTCGACGGCCGCGAGGAAGCGCTCGTAGTCGAGACCCTGGCGAACACCGAGGTCTCCGCTGGCCTCGACGACGCGCGCCGCCACCAGACCGATGAACAGGGCCGTGGTGCCGAGGAGCCCGAGGACCAGCGAGAGGAGCATCAATCGGGTCGATCTCATGAGAGCGCCTCCTCGTCGGTTGCGTCGAGGGACGTCAGGGCGAACAGCATCCCGGTGGACAGCCCGGCGACCAGGACGACGTCGGCCCAGGAGTTCAGCCCCAGGAAGGGCATGTTCTGGCCGGTGAGGGGGACCAGGGCCAGGTTGGACGCCGCCACGTACACGGCGGGCAGGGTCAGCCAGAGCACGCCGCCGACGGTCATGGCGAGGACGGCCAGGCCGAGGGGTGACTCCTGGATGTCGCCGTGAACCCGGACGATCCAGAGGCCCACCACCGCCAGGAGCGCCAGGTAGGCCAGGAGCACCGCCAGGCCTCCGAGCGCGCCGTGCTCCGAGAGGACGTATACCGAAAAGGTGTTCTCGGCATAGGAAACGGCCGTGGGGATGCCGCGCCCCAGGACGGTGGTGCCCGCGAATCCCGTTCCCGTCCAATCGCTGGCGGCGTAGGCCCTGCCTCCCCAGACCTGCTCCAGGGATGGCGCCGCGGCGAAGAGGGCGTCCGAGGGTCCGGCGAAGGCGAGGGCCTCCTCCAGGAGTCCGGGCTCGGAGGCGGCGATGCTACGCACGGTGGCGCGGGTTATGGGCCCGGCCAGACCCGCGGCGCGAAGCCCATCGACCAGGGCGTTCCCCACCTCCTCGTACTCGGCGGCGAACGTCAGGACGTCGGGCGCGGTCCGCAGGTCCCGCAGGGATGGCCGGAGAACGGACCACGCCACCAGCACCAGCACTCCCGCCACCCCTACGGAACCGAGGACCACCGGCACGGGCAGCCGGTCGATCCGGGCGGACAGCAGCACGGTGACGAACATGGGCACGAAGAACACCAGCCCCAGGCCGAAGTCGAAGAGCATGAAGACCAGGAGCACGCCCAGTGGAATGACCAGGAGGCCCAGCCCCTCCAGGTATCCCCGGCGATGGCCCTGCATCAGCACGCGGTGACAGGCGAGACCTGCCCGGATGGCCAGAAGGAAGAGCACGAAGACGAGGGCGAAGCGGGCGAAGGGAGGGATCTCCTGGGTGCTCAGGAAGATCAGTGTCCCCAGAACCACCAGGACGCCCACCCATCCGAGGCCGGAGAGCACCGCACGGCTCAGGTCGGAGAAGGCTCCGTGGAGGCTCTCCAGCCGCGTCGCCGTCGACCCGTCGCCGACCCGGGGGCGCCGGACCCACAGCCCGGCGGCGGCGAACATCGCGGTCAGTCCGACTCCCAGGGAGACCGGGTGCGCGGCAAAGGCCACGACGCCCAGGAGGAGCGCGAGGTACACGATGGCCAGGAGGAGCCATCCGCGCCTCTCCGGCGCGGCGGCCCAGGCACCTCGGCCCGAGGCATGATTCACGCCGAAGAGAAAGAGCAGCCCCAGAACCGGGACGAGGGCCAGGAGCGGGGCGTGCATGGCCAGGGCCAGAACCACCGACGCGCCGGCGGCGAGGGCGAAAGCGAGGGCCGGCTTCTCCACCTCGGCGTCGGCCGTGACCACGCGCAGGGGATACGAGCTCAGGGGCCAGTGGGCGCTTCGGCGTCTGGCCATCCCCATGGCCAGCCAGGCCGCGAGGACGGCCAGTGCGGCAGGGAGGCCCAGAGCGGCCTCGGGCCGCTGCCAGAGGAGGCCGGCCAGGGTCGGGACGAAGAGGATCAGGCCGTAGGCGGTGCGCCGCCTGGCCTTCTTTCCGCGAATGACCTCCTCCGGTGCTTCGGAGTCGGCGGGGAGGAGCGTGAACTTGGTGGAAGGCGCTTGGCTGCCTCCGTTTCCGTTTCGGCCGGGGATGAAGAGGCGAGACAGGGGACGCTCCAGGCGTCGGATCAGCTTCCAGAACCGGGGGGACCAGGAGGACCACCTCCCCAACGTCACCAGGAGCACCGCGAAGGCGATCCAGAGCCCCACCGCAGTCGAGGCCGCCCGGTCGTAGAACGGAGGGGTGAACGCCACCCGCAGACCGAGGGCCAGGCGAACCCCGAGAAACACCAGAAAGACGTTGAGCAGTCCCCAGGCGGCCACCACGTGCGGGGAAGTGCCGTGGCGCACCCGCCAGAGACGCCTGTCGCCGGAGACCACGAACAGCCCGGCCAGGACGAGGAGATACAGCCCCGCTACCGTCAGGAGCACGTCGCTTTGCCGGCCTCGTGAGGAGCGGCTGACCCGGACGAGGATACCAGTGTCCTGAGGGTCGTCGCCCAGGGCCAGCGCGGGCACGGGTCGGACTTCTCCGTAGGGCAGCTGGGTGACCTCGCGCGCGCCCACCAGGCGGGCGCCGTCGGCGGTCGTCTCGAGCCGAGCCAGGATCGAATACCGGGCCGTGTCCAGACCGGAGCCGCTCAGGTCGAAGTGGGCCTGTGGGGGTGGGAGCGGTCGGCTGGACAGAACCGCGCACCGATGGGCCTCCCTCCCGCACGCTTCGGGCGAGGGTAGCGCCCAGCCGGTCGGCCTGGGTCGGCGGACGAAAGTCACGGACGCGGGAGGGGCCACCCGCGAGAGGCCGGTCACGAGTCCCACGGCGAAGGCCCACGTCTTGCCTCGGGACGTCACCCAGACGGTATCTCCGGCCGCGAGGGTGGGGGGCGGAGCCTCGCCCCAGCCGCCGCCGTCGGACCGAGACACGATCCGGTAACGGGGAAGAGACAGCCTCAGCCGGCCGAGGGCCCGCCCGGGGCTCACGCGCGTGAGCACGAGATCTTCGGCGACGGCACGGTCGGGCAAGGAATCCCACGGCAGCTCGGCCAGGGGGATGCCCCGGGCCATCCGCGTGGAGAGCCTCCGGTCCAGGACCTCCCGGTCCAGCGCCAGGGGCGCGGACGCATCACCCCACCGGAGGGTCCCTCGGCGCCCGGTCCGGTCGAGGGAGACACGCACGCTGTCTGGTCCGGTGCCCCGCCCCGCGACGACGGAACGGCGCCCGTCGAGCTCCGCACCCAGGGCCGGGATGGTGCGAGCGCCCAGGTGACGGCCCCATCCCGGGTCCCGCACGCGCAGCATGTCCACGTGCCGCACGCTGTCGATTCGGAACCGGTTGCCTTCCACGCGCTCGAGATCCACGGACCACCGATCGAAGTCGTAGAGTGAGCCCTCGAGGCGGGCATCCAATCCCGGCCACCCTGCTCCGACGCGGATCCGATCCCGCGCGGCGTCGAAGTAGACCCCCCGGATCTCCAGTCTCTCACTCCGCTGTCGATGGGTCTCGACGTGGAAGAGGAATACGTTGAAGAGAGCTACGCCCGTGAGGGTGAAGAAGGTGAGCTTGAACCAGGAGAAGCTCAGGGCCCTGCGAACCGAAGGAAGCTGGAGGGCGGCCAGCCAGGCGAGGAGGGTGAACAGCCAGAGGGAGAACCAGGGCCAGCTCGCCCTGGCCTTCGCCAGGTACGCGAGGGCCACCGACACCAGGACGATCCCCGACCAGAACGACAGCTGAAGCCGTCGCGCCTCCGGCGCCCACAGGCGCATGGGTTCCTCGCTTTCAAAGAGCGGTCAGGGGTGAGTGACCCTACGGGCCGCTAAGCTCGGGGGTTTCCCGGGGCGGGCGGGATGCCCGGCCGTCGGCGTGCTGGACCAGCTGGGCGCGGCGGCGCCCCGTGTCCGTACTCGTGCACCGAGGCGTCGCGCTGTACACTGGGATTCCCCGACGCACCCTTTCCGGAGGTCACCATGCGAATCCTGCCCCTGGCCCTCCTGGTCGTGACCCTCGGCCAGGCGCCCGTTCGTGCCCAGGAGACGCCCTCGGACGTGCTCCTCACCGTGGGTCACTACCTGGACATCGAGCGCGTCAGCGACCCCCGCATCTCCCCCGACGGGAGCCAGGTGGTCTACACCCGGGCGTACGTGGACAAGATGAAGGACCGCTACGAGTCGGCCATCTGGATCATGAGCTCGGACGGATCGAAGAACCGTTTCCTGGTCGACGGGTCGGCCCCCCGGTGGTCTCCCGACGGAACGCGCATCGCCTATCTGGCCGAAGGCGAGCCAGGTGGCTCACAGATCCACGTCCGCTGGATGGACGCCGAGGGCGCGGTGACGCAGGTGACGCACGAGCCGGAGACGCCCTCCAACCACAAGTGGGCGCCCGACGGCCGGTTCATCTACTTCCAGCGTACGGTGCCGAGTCGTCAGGAGTTCACCATCGACCTCCCGGCTCCGCCGCAGGGAGCGGAGTGGACGGCGCCGCCGAGGATCGTCGATCGCATCCACTATCGCTTCGACCGCATCGGCTTCCTGCCCGATGGCTACAACCACCTGTTCCGGGTTCCCTCGGACGGCGGCACGCCCCAGCAGCTCACCGAGGGTGACTGGCACGTGGGGGGTGGCTTCGTGGCGGGCGTCGGCGGCGCCGGCTACGACATCTCGCCGGACGGAGGAACGCTCGTATTCGACGGCCTCATGGAAGACGCGGACGGCACCTATCGGGAATCCCACATCTGGGCCAAAGACCTGGAGTCCGGGGCGGTGCGGCAGCTCACCCAGCGGCGCGGGCCCTGGTCCGGCCCGGTGATCTCACCCGACGGACGGAGCATCGCCTTCACCGGCTACGAGTGGACGTCCCAGTCCTACAAGTCCACGGACGTGTATGTCATCGGCTTGGATGGCTCGGGGATGCGACTGCTGTCCGGAGCGCTCGACCGGGACGTGGGCTCCCTGCGATGGGGCGCCGACTCCGACGGGATCTACTTCACCGCCGGTGATCGTGGAACCATGAACGTCCATCACGTCTCCCTGGACGGGGACCACCGCCAGGTGACCGATGGCCCCCACATGCTGGGCCTCAGCTCGGTCGCCGGAGGACGCACGGCCGTTGGCATTCGGTCCGCGCCCCACGACCCTCCGGACGTGGTCCGCTACTCCCTTTCGGGTGGCGGCGAGCCCACGCGTCTGACGCGGGTCAACGACGACGTACTGGAGAACAAGCGTCTCGGCGAGGTGGAGGAGATCTGGTACCCGTCCTCCGGGGGTGCCCAGGTTCAGGGGTGGGTCGTGAAGCCGCCCGACTTCGATCCCGACGAGCGGTATCCCCTCATTCTGCACGTCCACGGGGGGCCGCACTCCATGTACAACGTGGGCTTCAACTACGCGTTCCAGAACTTCGCGGCCAACGGCTACCTCCTGCTGTACACCAACCCCCGGGGCAGCACCGGCTACGGCACGGAGTTCGGCAACGCCATCGACAACGGCTATCCCAGCGTGGACTATGATGACCTCATGGCGGGCGTCGACGCCGTCATCGACCGCGGATGGGTCGACGAGAACCGGATGTACGTCACGGGCTGCTCGGGTGGCGGGGTGCTCTCGAGCTGGGTCATCGGACACACCGACCGGTTTGCCGGCGCCGGGGTGCGCTGCCCCGTCATCAATTGGATGAGCTTCGCGGGAACCGCGGACATCACCGTGTGGGGTTACTACCGCTACGAGGGCTTCCCGTGGACGAACCCCGACAAGTACCTGGAGCACTCGCCCCTGATGTACGTGGAGAATGTCACCACGCCGACGATACTCATGACCGGTGAGCTCGACCTGCGCACGCCCATGGGTCAGACCGAGGAGTACTATCAGGCCCTCAAGCAGGTGGGGGTGCCCACCAAGCTACTCCGCTTCCAGGAGGAGTACCACGGAACCGGGAGCAAGCCCTCCAACTTCATGCGGACGCAGCTGTACCTGATGAAGTGGTTCCAGCAGTACGAGAAGGGGAAGCCCATCATGTAGGCCGTTCTGCGGGCCGTGCTGGACAAGCCACCGAGAAGCCCTGGAGGCGCCTCCAGGAGGGGGACTCCGGGCGCTCAGGTGGTCTGGACCTGCCGCGGTCGTCCTCCACGCCCCCGGGGATACTGCAGGTAGGGGAGAACGACGTCGTTCTTGCATCCGCCGCTGCCGTCGTACGTGACGGACACGATGGGCACGCCCGTGGTCTCCTCGATCCTTCGGGCCATCGCCTCGGTGACGAGGGAAGGGCAGCAGAAAGCGGGGCTCGCCTGCACCAGGAGAGCCACCTCTGGGTGGTGGTGGGTCGTGTAGAAGATCTTCAGCAGGTTGTCCATGGACTCGCCCGTGTGCTCCATGCGGACGCCGTACTCGCCCAGGATGGCCTGTGGGGAGGCATCATACGCGGGCTCCGCCTCTCCCAGCACGTGCTCGAAGTAGGGGAAGTACTTCCTCTCGAGCGGAGTGACCGCTGCCATGAGCGCGCGGGTGGAGAGCACGTTCATGTACTTGCCCTCGAGGAACCACTTCCAGTAGTACGGTCGTACGACCATCTTCACGTAGGAGGTATACGGCGTGGTGATGACCTCCCCGCCGTGCGCCTCGATGAAGTGGACCAGATCCTGGTTCAGGACATCGTTGTCCCGGGCGTACATGTCCCCGAAGATGGCCACCTCCGGCCGGCCGACCCCCGCCGCGCACCGGATGCCCTCGAAGCGGGACACGACCTTCGCCAGAGCCTCCTCCTTGGACGCTCCCTTCTCGAATGCCGAAGCCAGCTCCGCAATTCCCAGCGAGATGGCCCGGTCCGTCTCTCCCGACACGACCTCGTGGGGTCGCGTCCTGCAGCCGATCCGCCGAATGAATCCACCGAACATGTACGCCAGGTAGACGTCGAAGGGCAGAGTGGCGGAGATGTCCTGCAGCGAGATCGCGCCCGTGTAGACCTCGGATTCCTCGAATCCACGACCATGAGTCTCGAGGATCGTGCGAATATGGTGAGGATACAAGCGGATGTTACACGCGATGCTCGAGGCGGGCGTCCACAGGACCGACCGGCCGGGGTCGAGGTCGTGGCGCTCCACGAACTCCATGAAGTCCTGTGCGATGATGTTGAGCGGCGTGCACTGCCCCGTGTTGTGTCGGGTCGCCCTCCTGATGGACGCCTCCGAGGCCTCCAGGAGGCGGGCGTCCATCCCCCGCTTGCGCAGGGAGGCCACGATGAGCGGAAGGCTCAGTGGGTCCCAGTTGGGGAAGAGGATGGTCTTGTGGGCCAGGTCTGGAGCTCGGACGGGCAGGGCCGCCGCGGTTTCTCGAGGCTGCGGCGGTCGGTGCGCCTCCCGTCCGACGTCCGCCCTCGTCACCTGGTGGTGGTTCCGGAAGGCCCGCACCGCCGCCTCTATACGGGTCTCGTACCCCAGGCGGGAGTCGTGCTCGTCCAGTTGGAGAACGAGGTAGGGCTTGCCGTGGGACTCGAGGATCTGACGGAAATAGTCCAGGAGGAAGGAGTCCGGCGAGCACTTGAAGGAGGTGATGAACACTGGATAGGCGCCGTCCGTGCGCGCGGTCACCTCGGCGGCTTCGAGAATCCTGGCGGCGTGATGCCAGTGCACCTCTGAGAGCAACGGGCGCAGGGAAGTCACGTCCTCGGCCGAGTACGCGAGCATGTCCTGATAGAACACCTTGATCCCCAGCGACGCGAACAGGTCCGGGATCTGCTTGTTCATCCACCTGGACAGGGCCGAGTAGGGTCTCCCCAGCAGCATGACGTGCAGGTCGTCGCCCGCTGCGGTCTCACGTAGGTAGATCTCTCTGAGCCGGAGGCGTCCATCTTCCTGGGCGGCCAGCGCCTCGTCGTAGGCAGCCGACACCTCGAACCAGGAGATCCCCCCGGGAACGAGGGACCGCATCATCCGATGGAGCGCGGTCTTGGTGACCAGGCTGCTGTAAAGCGAATGGACCAGGGGTGTGTGCACCCTGTCCCGCTCTTCGACGCTGCCGATGCCGGCTCCCAGGCTTGGGGCGTACTGGGTGTAGTAGCAGTACTGACGACGGCCGTTCATCTCCTGCGGCTTGCGCTCCAGATAGAAGGGGAGGAACACCACGTCGGCTCGGTCGAGGAGGTGCCGCACGTGGGCGTGGAGCGCCGTGAGCGGCGCGCAGAATTCCGCCCCGGCCAGGGATCGCCCCTCCTTCACCGCGTCCGCGAACCGCTCGCTGGTCACGGTGCGCACACCCATGCGGTGGAAGAAGTGCCGCCAGAGGGGCAGATCGTCGAACAGGTGGAGCGCCGCTGGAATCCCGACGGTCACACTGGTCCTACGCTCCCCCGGGGGCCGGATCGGGAACGCGCGGCGGCGCTCCCTGAGCAGGTCGAACCCGGACACGTTGTTGCGCACGTGCCTCTTCGTCCCATAGTCCCGTCCGCACAGGAAGCCGTAGGCCACGACCTCCCCCGCTACATCGGCGACGCTCAGCCGGCAGTGGTTGGTGCAGAGATCGCAGGTCTCCGACCGTATGGGGATGGGAGCTTCGTGGAGCCCGAGGCCGCGGAACCTGGACGCGGCAAGGCCCTCGTCCGCCAAGGTGAGGGCGGCACCCAGGGCCCCGGCCAGATGGCAGAACGGTGACACCAGTATGGGCTTCTGGAGCTTCTGCTCGAAGGACGCGACCAGCATGCGGTTCCGGGCCGTCGCTCCTTGGAAGACGATCTGGTCGCCGATTGCCGACTCCACGGCGACGCTGCCGAGGTAGTTCTCCCGCACGGAGTGGAGGACCGAAGCCAACAGCTCGCCGGTGGCGTAGCCCTCGCTGAGGTAGTGGTTCAGATCCCGCTCCATGAAGACCGTACACCGCTGGCTCGCCAGGGGGGAGCGGGCGCCCTGGGCACGGCGAGCGTACTCCGGGAGGGGCACCTCCAGGCGCTTCGCCTGTTCCTCGATGAAGCTCCCCGTGCCGGCGGCGCACACGTTGTTCATCACCGACAGGGTCACCCTGCCGTCCCGCAGCGTGGTGAACTTCGAGTCCTGTCCCCCGATCTCGAGGATGGTGTCCACGCCGGGGTGGAGCTCGACGGCGGCGCGAGCGTGGGCTGTGATCTCGTCCAGAACGACGTCCGCTCCGACGATCTTGCCGATGAGCTTTCTGCCCGCTCCGGTCGTGCCGACGCCGACGAAGCTCAGGTCCAGCGACCTTCCTCGCTCCCAATGGTGGATGGCCTCGAAGATGACACGCACTGCGTCCAGCGGCCGTCCGGCGGTGGCCGTGTAGAATCCGGCGACCACCTCGCGGGAGCGGGTGGTCACCACCGCCTTGGTGCTGGTGGATCCCACGTCGATGCCCAGGTAGACCGCCTGGGTCTTCCCCGGGGGAAGCTCCCCGTAGATATCGACCTCGACGGGGTGGGAGTGACGTACCACCGGCCCTTCGAAGAGCGACTTCTCCAGGCTCTCGAAGTCGGGGTAGTCGGACAGCTCGAGCTCCAGGGGCGGATGCTCGTGGGCGCGGGTGCCCCACGGTGGTCCGATGACGGAGCTGGCGCTGCGTCGCCGCCTGGGCCGACCACCCACCGCCGCCCGATGGCTCATCAGGGCCGCTCCGGCCGCGCCGAGGGGAAGCGACCCGTCCACCATGATCTGGAGGCCCAGCAGAGCCCGGAGATGGCGCATGACGGCCGGGTTCTGCGCCACGCCGCCCACGACGAGAACGGGCTCGCGGACGACTTCGCCGGTGAACAGCGTGTCCACCAGGTTCTTGGCCACCCCGCGGCACAGCCCGTCGCAGATGGCCTCGAGGCTGTGGCCCTCCTGTTGGGCGTGAACCAGATCGGTCTTGGCGAACACGGCGCATCGGGAAGCGATGCGCGGTGGTGGGGCCTCGTTGGTCATGGCCAGGGCCGCCAGGGCCGCCCCGCTCTCCAGGTTCAGTCGACGTGCCTGCTGGTCCAGAAACCCGCCGGTGCCCGCGGCGCACAGCGGGTTGGCCTTGAAGCTGAGGTATCGACCCGCCCCGTCCATGCGGACCAGTCCGAAGCGCTCGCCACCGATGACGAGGATCGAGCGGGCGTCCGGGTGGAAGCGCTTCGCCGCCGTGATGAGGCACACCTGGGTGTCGTACCGATGGTCGACACGGAAGCGCCCCGGGGTCGACATGGTGGCAGCCGTGGCGCCGACACGGTCGGTATCGAGCTCGGAGAGGAAACGGCCCAGCGTCTCGGCCGGGTCACCGTGATGGAGGGCGTACCAGGACCGAATCACCTCGCCGCCGGAGCCGAGCTCCACCGCGGAGACGGATACTGCCCCGACGTCCAGACCGAGGGCGTGGCGACCGCCGGAACCGGGGGCCATGAGGACGCTCCGGGTGAGGACCGGGAGGGTACCCGAAAGGTAGGGCATCCCGGGATGGCGTGGCAGTGAGCCGCCAAGCTCTCGCGGGTCGTGGAAACCCGACCCGGCGCGGCGCGTATTGAACTGGGCAGCCGACGTCGGGCCGACGGCACCAGCCCACGGGGGGGTGGAGGTCGAGAGCTCCGGCTGCCTTTCGGCCGGGATTGGCCCGAGACCACAGGTGGGGAGGATGATGATGATGAAGAGCAGAAACCTCGCGGCCACGCTGAGCGCTGGCCTTTTCGCCCTGACCGTCGCCGCCGCAGGAGCGGGAGCCAGTGAAGCCTCCCCGTCCGGCAACGAGGTCCACGTGGTGAACTCCTACCGCGCCCCGGTGGCCGTGTACGTCGAGGACGCCGACAGCCGGCTGCACTATCTGGGTCGCGTGCTTCCCTCGAAGGCGAAGAGGATGGCCGTCGACGGTGAGATCGCGGCCAAGGGCGGACTCCGCATCAAGGTCTATCCCGAGGCGGCGCCCTGGAACGGCCTGGGCGCAGAGAACGGCGTCCGGTCGGGCGACGTGACGCTCCGGGAGGGTGAGGTCGTCTTCTTCTTCGTGGAGCGGGATCTGTCGGACTCGGGCATCCTTGTGACGTCCGGCTGAGCCGTCGGGGCTTCCCATGGGAGGCCCGACCCGCGATATTCAGTGTGCACGCATTAGCGGGCGTGCCCCGGCGATTTCTGGCGATTGCATCCGGGTGATCAACCTGCTAAACCGCCCGAGGGCTCCGCGCGACGTTGATCGCCGCGGAGCCCTTTGTCATAGGGGCGTTCAGGAATCGCCCTGCCCGGACATGGAGTGAGGCCGGGACGCCCCCGACGGCCGGCGGCGATCTCCCGAGATGGTCCCGGGTAACACGAGGCATGACTGCTGACGACATACCGGCGGATCCCTCGCCGGCCGAACCCGCCGCTCCCTCCCGTGAGCTACGCCGGTGGGTCCGACGTGCCCTCGTGGGGCTTGCCGCCCTGGCGGCGCTGTATCTGGCAACGGTCTTCGTCCTGAGCCGCTTCCTGGATCCCGTTCGTCTCGCGGACTGGATGGAGCCGCGCATCGCCGCGGCCGTCAATCGCGACGTTGCCATCGGAACGGCGTCGGTCCGCCTCCTGCCCTTCGAGCTGAACCTCGGTGAGGTGGAGGTCTCGGATCCCACGGGTCTCGCGCCTTCTCTGGCCCGGGTCGATGCCCTCGCACTCCGGGTCCGGCTCATCCCGCTCCTTCGGCGGGAGGTGCGCATCGACCGGATCACCCTCGAGGCTCCCAGTCTCACGTTGCAGGTGGACGCCGACGGGCTCTCCAACTTCGGTGACCTCTCACCGGAGACGCGGCCGCCGCCCGAGGAGGGTCGGGCGCCCCTCTCGCTGGATCTGAGGAGCCTGCGGGTGGAGCGTGGCTCCATCCTGTACGCCAGCGGCGTCGACTCCTCGTCCGTGGAGGTCACGGACGTGTCGATGGAGAGCTCGGTCCGACGCGGGGAGGACGGGACGTGGGAGCTCGCGGGGTCGTCCGGGGCGGTGGCCACGGTGACGTCGGCAAGAGGCGTCGACCTCGAGGGGCTGCCCGTGGAGGCGACGTTCGACGTGGAGGCGGATGCCGAGCTCGACGGTCTGGTCGTGCGCCAGGGCACGGTGGGCGTGGAAGGCGTGATCCTCGGGGTCAGCGGTGAAGTTGACCGGCTGAAGGACCCGGTGCGCCAGGTCGGCCTCGACGTGGCTCTCCGGGACCTCCCCCTGGACCGGCTGGTCTCGTTCCTTCCCGACAGCGTGCGCGGGGGAAGACGCGTGGCGGCGGGAGGATTCCTTTCCGCCGAGCTACGTGTTGAAGGTGGGCTGGGACCGGATACCCGGCCCACCGTTACCGGGCAAGCCTCAGTCGTTGGGGGCTCGCTGAGGCTGTCGGAAGGGGCTCTGGCCGAGGACGTGTCCGGCAGGGTGACGCTTGCCGCCGACGGCTCGGTGACGCCGAGCTTCGCCGGGGCGCTACTCGGGGGACCGGCGTCGGTCGAGGGATCGCTGACGGGGGTGAGGGACGGTACCGCGGATCTCCGGATCCGGACCGCCGCCCGACTCGACAGGCTGGGGCCTCTGGGCGTGTTGCCGGAGGGAGTCACCCTCGCGGGCCGCCTGCAGGCCGATGTCCGCGTGGTGGGGGCGGTTCTCGAGCCGGACCGCCTCCAGGTACACGGCGACGTGGAGGTGGGAGACCTCCGGGGCACCCACCCCGAGGTCGGCGTCCCCGTGGGAGTGCCGACCGGCAGGATCCGGCTCGAGGGGAGCCGGGCCACCTTCCGGGACCTGCAGGTGGCGCTGGGTGAGGACGTGCTGGTGACGTCCGGCGAGATCCGGAACCTTCAGGCGTTCCTCGATCCCGATGCCACGCCGTGGCTCGAGGGTCGGGTCCGGGGGCCCCATCTGTCCCTCCTGCGCCTTCGGGCCGAGCCCCCGCCGGATACTACGCTCACCTACGGGAGGGTGGCCTTCGCCCGGGTCGGAGGGCTCACGGTGCGTGGCAGAACGCCCGATGAGGCTGCTCGCGAGCTGGGTCTGGCCCGTCCGGATTCGCTGCCGTTGGCCGGGCGAATGGAGGTTCTCCTCGACACCCTCGTGGACCGGCGTGGATCCAGCCTGGACGTTCGTGCGCAGGTGGAGTTCGGTCCCCGATACCTGCGGGTCACCGAATCGTCGTTCCGACGCTACGGCGGCGAGCTGAGCAGCCGGTTCAACCTCTCGCTGGGCGCCGATGACACGCAACCCTTCACGATGGCTCTCGCGGCCACGGAGGTGGATGCCGGGGAGTTCCTGGGCGCCACGACGCCCCTCGGGTCGCTGGTGCGGGGAAAGATCACCCTGGAGATGGAAGCCAGCGGAAGCCTCGACCGGCTACTGCTGCCCACGGGTCGCTCGCTGGTGGGAGCCGGCCGGTATCTGGTGTCCGGGGGAGGGCTGGCAGCTACGCCGGTCACGCGCGAGCTCGCCTCGTTCCTGGGCATCGAGGAGCTCCGGGAGCCGACCATACGGAATTGGGGGACCTCGTTCATCCTGGAGGACGGAGTGCTACGCCTGGCCGACGCCACGGTGGAGGGAGCCCCGGGCACACCGCAGGTGGGCGGCGGCATCGCCCTGGATGGCGGCCTGGACCTGCTGGCGGCCTTCGCTCTGCCGGCTGAGCGGATGGACGCGAGCTCCCTGGAGCGACTGGGGGTTGTAGGGGACGTGGCCGCCAGAATGCGCCAGCGGGAGGATGTGGTACAGGCGGTCCTCCGCATCGGCGGATCCGTGCGCCAGCCGGCGCTTCGCGCCGACGCGGGATCTCCCGTCCGCACCCTGGCCGAGGCGGCGCGCGAGGAGACGGAGCGAGAGGTCCAGCAGCGTATCGAAGACCAGAGAAAGGCGTTGGAGGAGCAGGCCACCGGCTTCCTCCGGGGGTTCTTGCAGCGTCGGGACACGGTCCGACCGCCGGTCGACACCCTCCGGGTGGATTCGCTTGCGGCGGATACGCTACGGCGGGACACCATCCCGGGAGACACGCTACGAAGGGACACCATACCCGCCGACACGACCCGGCCGGACACCGTGCGGGCGGATGCCCCGCGGCCGCGATCGCGGGAGTCGACCTGGCCCGGTTGGTAGGCTAGTCGGCGGAGAGCGTCCGGATGGTGTCCACCCGTGTGGCCCGCTCCGCCGGGAGCCATCCCGAGAGGAGCCCCGCCACCACGAAAATGGCCACTACGGCCACGTAGGTGATCGGATCGGTGGCACTCACCCCGAACAGCAGAGCCTCGACCCAGCGCCCGGCCACCCAGGCGCCGACGAGCCCGAGGGCGAGGCCCGGAATGGTGAGGGAGGCGGCGTAGCGTAGGACCATCCGGCGCACCCGACCGGCGTCGGCGCCGAGGGCCATGCGCACGCCGATCTCACGGAAGCGACCCGCTACGGTTCCGGCGAGGACACCGTAGGTTCCCACCAGAGAGAGAAGCAGGGCCAGACCGGCGAAGGCGCCCATGAGGAGGGTCGCGAAGCGATCCTGGGCCCGAGCGCCCGACAGGACATCGTCGAAGGCGCGGGGCCGGTACATCACGAGCGCACCGTCCATGGCGTGCAGCTCCTGGCGTATCCGTTCGTGGAGGTCGGCGGCGCTCCCCTCCGCCCGAACGGTCTGGACCAGGGCCCAGTTCCGGTTGTCCGCGTACTGGACGTGGGGCACGTACGCCTTGCGGGACAGGTCACCTCGGACCGAGTACGGGATCGACTCCACGACGCCGGCGATCCTTCGGACCGCACCGGCCAGCCAGATCTGCTGACCGACGGGATCCAGATCCCCGAAGACCTGCTCGAACCTCTGGTTGACCCAGGCGACGGGCTCCGACTCGAGGTCGGTGTCCCGAGGATCCCTGCCGGCAAGGAGCTCGATCCCCATGGAGCCGAAGTAGTCGCCGGCGATGACCCTGACGTCCGTGGGATACCACGCGTCGTCGTTGGATCCGTCCGTGGCCTCGGGATCCCAGTAGAAGCCCCACGTGTGGTAGCGGCCGTTCGCCGGCAGCCACGACGTGGCGCCGACGGATCGAACGCCGGGCAGCCGAGCCACGCGGTCGTGCAGCTCCTCGTAGAACGCCTGACGCGCGGCACCGTCCGGGTAACGCGCGGTGGGGAGGTGCACTTCGTACGTCAGCACGCCCCCGGCCTCGATCCCGAGGGGGACGTCGAGAAGGGAGCCGAAGCTCCTGGCCAGAAGGAGCCCGCCGGCCACCAGGACGACGGCCGCTGCCACCTGCAGGACCACCAGGCCGCCCCGGATGCGCCGGACCAGCAATCCCGCCGTCGCGGCGCGGTCTCCCGAGCGAAGCACATCGGCGGGTGCGGTGCGCGACAGTCGCCATGCCGGTGTCAGTCCGAACACCAGGAGCGTGACCAGGGTCACGAGCAGCCCAAAGGCGAAGACCGTCCCACCCATGTGGAGGTCGATCATCGAGGGAAGCGCCTGTGGGGCGGTCGCTTCGAGGGCGCGCACGCCCGTCCACGCGAGGCCCATGCCCGCCAGCCCACCGCCTGCCGCCAGCAATCCGTTCTCGGTCAGGATACCCACCACCAGCCGGGCTCGACCCGAGCCGAGAGCGGAGCGGAGGGCCAGGTCCCGGTCACGGGAGAGGCCCCGCGCGAACAGGAGATTCGCGACATTCACGCAAGCGGTGAGCAAGACCAGCACCGCGGCGGTAGTCAGGATCCAGAGCATGCTTCGTCGGGTGGCCCCGACCACGTCGTCCCGGAGCGGCACGAGGCGAGGGAAGGACCCCTCCACGTCGGGCTGGCGCTCACCGTACGCCACGGACAGCGTCCTGGTGCGCTCCTGGGCGGCCTCCACCGTGAGGCCGTCGCGCAGTCGCGCCACGGCGGACATGTAGTAGTTCCCGAAGCCGTTGGAGCCTCCGGCCCTCAGGTCCTGGGGCACCCAGACGTCGGCCCGACTGCCGAGGGGACTCCGGAACCCGGCGGGCATCACGCCGACGATCTCCCAGGGGACCCCGTCCAGAAGCACCGTGCCGCCCACGATGTCCGGAGCGCGTCCGAAGTGGCTGGTCCACAGGTCGTGGGACAGGACGGCCGTGTGGACGATGGGCACTGTGGTGGAACCCGCTTCGCCGGGGCCGAAGCTCTCGGCATCTAGGAACGTCCTGCCCCGCTCCGGACGCACTCCCAGGGTCTCGAAGTACCCGGCGGAAACCCTGGCGACGGTCACCCGGCGTGGAGCGTCGCCGTCACCGAGATCCGCGCCCACCTCCCGGTAGGTGTAGATGCCTCCCACGGCGTCGAAGACCTCGTCCCACGTGCGGTACTCCGCCAGCACCGGAGCACGCAGGAAGGTCTGCATGCCCGGGTCTTCGACGTGGCTTTCGTAGACCCGTACCAGACGGTGGGGCTCGTGGTAGGGGAGGTCCTCCAGGAGGACCGCGTTGAGCACCGTGAAGATGGCAGTGTTCACTCCCACCCCCAGGGCGAGCGTGGCTACCACGACCGCCGCGAAGCCCGGCGCCCGAGCCAGCCGCCTGACCGCCCTCCGCACCTCGGCTCCCCACTCCGTTCCCGACATCCACCACCTCCCTCGTTGACCCCGCCGCCTGGCTGCCGCCCGTGGGCCGGTCCGGGCGATCCGGCGTCCCGTCACCACGGGATCGCCGAACCTCCGGACCATCTCCTCGGGTGAAGCACCGGCGGCCAGCCCGTCCTCGAAGTGAGCCCTGAGCTCACGCTCCACCTCCCTCCGCCCCGTCACGAAGTCCAGCCCCGCCTCGTCCAGGACGCGCGCGATGAGCCGCTCCACTTCGTCCGGTAGCCCGGGAGGCCTCCTCCCGTCCCTCATCGGTCCTCCGGGCTTCCTCCACCGGCTACGCCCAGCCTGCCCATGGCCGACACGAGGGTTGCCCACTGCGACCTTTGACCCTCCAGCCAGGCTCGCCCTTCGGGGGTGATCCGGTAGTACTTCCTCCTCCGACCCGACGGCGCCTCACGCTGGACGCCCTCGATGTGTCCTCTTCCCTCCAGGTTGTAGAGGAGGGGATAGACGGTGGATTGCCCCATGATCAGGAGCCCACCCGAGTCTCGCTCCAATGCTTCCACGAGCTCGTAGCCGTACATCTCCCGGCGCTCCAGGAGGGTGAGCACGGCCAGGGGGGCCGCGCCCCGCATCCATTCTCGCTCGAGGGTCATGCCGTTCTCCGAGGATATCACGGCTTACATACTATGTGGCACATAGTATGTGCCAGATCCCGTCTCCGCAAGGAAGTAGGGGTGCCCCGTCCCGTCTAGTCGTCGGGGTCGGTCTTCTCCCGGAACCCGATGCGGTGGTACGGGTTCACGACGCTGGTGGCCACGTTCTTCAGGTGGGCGCTCACCCGCTTCAGGAAACGGAGATAGAGGGCGACCGTCACGGCGTGCCCGGCCCTACCGGAAAGGGCCTTGCCGGCCTTCAGCAGCCCCACGCACCGCTCCACGGTCTCGGCCACCGTGGCGTGCGCCTCCATGATGGAGCGGGCGAGGGTGACATCGGACTTCTCCAGTGCCGGTCCGATATCGTCGAACATCTCTTGGAGGGTCCGCTCGATCCCGACCACGTCGTCGTGGAGCTCGAGTCCGTCGAACGGTCCTTCGACGCCGGAGGCCAGCTCGACGATGTTCTTCGTGTAATCCCCGATCCGCTCGATGTCGATGACGATGGCCGTGAGCACCAGGCCCAGATTGATGTCGGGCTTCGTGTTGACCGACATGTGGGTGACGATCTTCCGGCGCACGCTGCGCTCGTACTTGTTGAGCTGACGGTCGCGCTCGTAGATGTCCATCTCCATGGCTCCCTCGCCGTGAAGCGCCCTCACGGCGTCGTCGAACATCTCGTGTGATGTCCGGAGCATGAGGAGCGCCTCATCGAAGGCCTCCTGCAGGGGGCCCGCGGACCGGAACAGGGAGATGATTTCCTTCCACATGGGTCGATGCCTTCTCGCTGCCTAGAGCACGAGGTAGAGGACAGGGAAAATGATCAACGCGATATATGTTCCGATGATCCAGGCCGAGTTGGCCCTGCTCCTCGCCGCGAGGGCCCCGACCTTCTCGGCCATCCAGATGGGGATGGCACGAAGGGGGTAGAAGATCGCGATGCCGAGGATGTTGAAGCTCAGGTGGGCGAACGCCACGATGACCGCGGGAACGTAGCCCGTGGCGAAGGAGGCCAGGAGCGCCGTGACCGTCGTGCCGATGTTGGCTCCGAGGGTATACGGGAAGATCTGCCTCAGGGAAAGCACGCCGGTCCCTGCCAGCGGTACGATGAGCGACGTGGTGGCCGAGCTGCTTTGAACCGCCGCTGTGGCAACGACGCCGAGCCCGAAGCTGGTCGCGTCGTTCCGGAAGAGCACACGGTCGAACAGGCTCGCCATCCGATCCAGGAATACCCCCCGCATCAGGCGCATGAGCTGATGGAGCGCGACGAAGAGCACGAGCAGAGCCAGGGCGATGAGCGGAAGCTCGTACGGGAGGGCCTCGGCCACCGCATCCGTCAGAGGCTCGACGACGGCTTTGAGGGGATTGGCGAGACTCATTCCACCCACTCCGGCGAAGACCCTCTGGAACAGCGTAGCCATCTTCTCGACGGGATGGAAGAAGATCTCCAGGGGCAGGATGGTCAAAGCCGCGAGGACGTTGAAGAAGTCGTGGACGGTGGAGGCGGCGAAGGCACGCTCGAACTCGGCCGGCCGGGTTACGTGGCCGATGGAGACGATGGTGTTCGTCGTCGTGGTCCCGATGTTGGCCCCCATGATGATGGGCACGGCGAGTGGTATGGTGAGGGCTTCGGAGGCCACGAGTCCCACCACGATGGTCGTGGTGGTCGACGAGCTCTGGATGAGGCTGGTGGCGAGGAAGCCGAGGATGAGCCCCGCCACCGGGTCGGCAGCCGTGTTCAGCAGCTGCTCCGCGAATCCCCGGCCGCCCATCTTGAAGGCGGTGCTCATGAGCTCGATGCTGCTGAAGAACAGATAGAGGAGCGCCAGGAAATAGAGGACGCGCCCGATCGTGAGGAGCAGGCCCCCGCGGGGGTGCTGCTCCGAGGGTGTGAGGTCACTCACCCGAGCGGAATCCTGTCATGGGATGGCCGGTTAGGGTCGCAGCAATCTACACGATTGTACCCTCGTCGAAAGCTCCACCCACACGGGCTACCGAATAAAAGCCGAATATGATACGTTGGCCCCATGGAGCTACGAATCCTCCTGCTGGCCGACACGCACCTTGGGTTTGACCTGCCCCTTCGACCGCGGGTGCGTCGGAGACGCCGGGGCCACGATTTCCTGGCCACCTATCGGCGGGCGCTGGCGCCGGCCCTCGGAGGTGCCGTGGACGTGGTGGTGCACGGTGGGGACGTGTTCCACCGGTCGCGGGTGCCTCCGAGCCTGGTGTACCAGGCGTTCGAGCCCCTCCGGCAGGTTGCGGACCGGGGGATCCCCGTCTT
>JBDHGI010000045.1:0-23662 GCA_039589955.1 Gemmatimonadota bacterium
TCTCCCGAAGAAAGTCGGATCTCTGCCCAGGGTGACGAGGACGGGGGAGGTCTTGGGCAGGGCCGGCTTCTCGAGCCCGGAGCAGGTGAGGGGTGAAGAGGCCACCGAGGGCACCGACGTTTATACCCTTGGCCTGCTCGCATACGAGGTCCTCACGGGAGAGGGACCTTTCCCGGCGACGACGGTCCCCGAGGCGGCGGCGGCGCACCTCGGATGGGCTCCCCGGCCCCTGACCTCCCTCGTCAAGGGCATCGATCCGGGGTTCGCCGATCTGATCGGGCGATGTCTGTTCAAGGAGCCGGGAAGGAGACCCAGCGCGGAATACCTGAGCAAGGCGTTGGGTCCGGATGAGGAAGCCGCTGCCGGGCCACCCCTGGTGACCGAAGGCCATCCCTTCCTGGCCCGCGCGCGCAGACGTCTCGGGAGGGCAGTCTCGCTCGCAATCGTCATCGGCCTAGGGCTCCTTCTCATCGTCGGCCTACTCTCCCGGTCGGGTTTCCTCCCCGACGCGGTCTTTCCCGTCGCCTCGAGCACGGTGCTCTGCGGCGTGGTTGCCATCGGCGTTCGGGCCTGGTTTCGTGAGGAGGAACGGACCCGGAGAACCACATCCCTGGAATTGACGATCTTGGGCGTGGTGGCATTGGTGTGGGTCGCCGCCGGATTCGCCATGCTGTCTTGAGCCGCCTTGGGTCTATCCGACCCTGGCCTGCTCCGGGAGGCGTTTTCGCACGGTGTGCTGTGTTGGAGGTGCTCCATGAGCTGGAAGGTGAGGACAATGCCCTCCCACTCTATTCGGGGGCGCCGAATACCCGATCACCGGACGAGTATGGGCTGTCCCAGCGCTCCTGCACCCCAGGCCAGGCACACGATGAGCCACGCAAACGCCAATGCGCCCTGGTAGGTCCTATTGCTCCAGCGAATCGCTAAGAGGAACCCCAAGCCGAACACCATGAGAGAGATCAGATGGAGTGCGTGAGGCCCAGAACGACGGAGACGAAAACAGTCAGGTATTCGTAGGGGTCCATTGTTCCTCAGCTCAGGTATCGACTCACCCACGCTGCCAGGAGCCGGGCGGCGTAGCGGGAGTCCGCCTTATTCATCAGGAGGTGGTCTGCATCGTAGAGAGAGACGAAGCTCTTCGGGTGCCGGGCCATCCGATAGAGCTTGGCGGCGTTTTCGAGACCCACAATCTGGTCAATGGGCGAGTGGAGGATCAGAAGGGCCCGGTCCAGGTCAGTCAGTACCGGCTCCATGCGAGCCGACTCCAGGTCTTCCAGGAATTGCTCCCTGATGGTGAAGGGGCGCCCGCCCAGGGACACTTCGGCTTCCCCCTTCGTCCGGATCTCATCTCGGGACGCTTCCATGTGGGCCAGGACGTGTCCCGGATCGGCAGGGGCTCCAATAGTGGCCACGGCCTTGACCGACTCCAGGTCGTGTGCTGCGTGGAGGACGGCGGCTCCCCCGAGGGAGTGTCCCACCAGGAGATGTGGCCCTTCCCAGTGGTCTTCCATGAAGCGACCCGCCGCAGACAAATCGGCGACGTTCGAGGAAAAGTTGGTGTCGGCGAAATCGCCCTCGCTTTCACCGAGGCCGGTGAAGTCGAAGCGTAGGACTGCGAGTCCTTCCGCACACAGCGCTCGGCTGATATCTACGGCAGCCCTGAGGTTCTTGGTGCAGGTGAAGCAGTGAGCGAACAAGGCATAGGCTTGCGGTGGAGATCCCTGTGGGCGCTCCAGTCTTGCCGACAGTCCGAAGCCCTCGGCTCCTGGGAACTCGACACGTTCTGTGGCCATAGCGGGAGACCCTTTCCAGTTGGATTCAGGTTCTTTCGGGATGGGAGAAATGGAGATAGGGACTCAGTTTCAACCGCTCCCGTTCAGGCTCCAATCGTAGCCAGGAGGGATCCGGGAGCGGACACGGAACCCCCGGGCGGGTGCCGGCGAAGGCATCGCTTCGGGTGGGTCCGGATATCGGTGAAGGCCCCTCCGCCTCGCGTTAGCCGGAGGCGGCGGGGCTCGCGGAGACGAGGGCTTCCACACGCTCCAGGGGCAGGTGGTCACCCATGTCTCGACCATAGTGCGCTTCCACGATCCGGCCGTCCGGGCCGATGAGGATATCCGCCGGCATGCCGTTCATCCGCCAGTCGTTGGGCAGAGGCACGTGACCCCGGGCAACCGCCTTTACGATCGTCCCCATCCTTAGCATTCCCCGCAGGAGCCCCCACCAGGAGCGCTCCACCCCGTAGAGTCGATACACGGCCATGGAGGGATCCGGGACAATGGGGAAGGGGAGACCGTCGTCTACCATGTGCCGTCGCACACTCTTGGCGCTGGAGTGCACCACCGCCACCGGATGGACGCCGATGGCGCGGAGTCGAGGCGTAGCGAGGGCCAACTCCCGAACCCGCAGATTGCAGAAGGGACACCGGGAGAACCGATGGAGGTTCAGGAGAACGTATCGACCTTGGTACTCCTCCAGATCCAGCACCGCGCCATTCAGATCCTCCACCGTGAAACGGGGAGCCTTGTCTCCTCCCGTCAGACGCACCGCACCCCTCCTTGCTTGTCCATGTTCGTCAGCTAGCCTCGCCGCCGCTACCGCGTCTTCCCGACGTCTCTCTTCGTCGAATGCCGGGGAGGGGGGTACGGTTCCATGGCCCGGGTGTGAGCCCGGAGCAGCCCCGTTTCCCCGCCTTCCCTCCGCGGGGACCCTGCCGGGAAGACCTGCACGAGCAGCCCGGTGCTGCCTGTGGTGGTGCGCGCCTCGAGGGCGCGGTGCACGTCGGGTGCCTCCGCGAGGGGACGGGATCCACCCACCACGATCTTGACGGCGCCCGAGCTCACCACCAAGAGCGCCGCTCGATACCCTCCAGGGCATGCTGATCCACTCATCGACTGCACGTACGAGTTCTTCCGCCAGTACCACGGACGCCTGCGCTTCGCCAAGGGCGAGCTGCCTCTCTCCGCCGCGGCGGCGGGCGTGCTCCACTCCACTCTCGAGATGATGGAGGACGGTGCCACCCACATCGGCGTCACCACCGACCACGCCATCGAGTCATTCCGGAACGACCTCTTTCCGGGTATAAGAGGGCGGCGGCATCGACCCGGCCCCTTACGGTGGTTCCATACCCTGGAGGAGGCAGTGACCGCCATGGGGGTCCCCATCTGGCTCATGGTTGAGCTGGAGGCCGACGATGGACTGGCTTAGGTAGCCCGCATCGCCGCTACGGACCCTAGGGTGACGCGCGTGTCTATCTGGTCGCCGTACAAGGACCTCGCCCAGCGTGTACGGGCTGAGCACGTGAACCCACGTCAGCTCCCGCCTTCACCCATTCCCGGTCTAGGGGTGTACAGGAAATCCATGTCCTGCCGGGCGAGGTGGCAGGCCTGGCATCCGGGCAGCCTGCCCTCCATGGCCATGCCGTTGGGCGTGACATCCAACGTCCCGTCCGGGAGGTGTTTGGTGAAGAACCAGTCGGCGTAGTCCGGGTTGTACCCTGGCTGCTTGTACATGACCGTGATGGCTGCCAGTTG
Source organism: Gemmatimonadota bacterium (assembly GCA_039589955.1). GTDB lineage: Bacteria > Gemmatimonadota > Gemmatimonadetes > Longimicrobiales > Gaopeijiaceae > SZUA-318. The sequence goes on from JBDHGI010000045.1 coordinate 3,534, forward strand.
ACGGTCGGGCATGTAGTTCTCCTTGACGATCACGGCTCCCGCGGGCATGACGACCTCGCCCGAATTGAGCGCCTCGAGGGCGATCCCGTTCACGTATGTGGTCAGCAGGATACCGTGGGGCTCCGTTCCCTCGTAGAACTCTCCCAGGTCGGGCCAGAGCTCCCAGTTGTCCCGATAGGCCTCACCCTGGATGTGTGCCCAGATGGCCGCGCCTGTGGTGTCGGGAGCCGGGGCGACCGCCTGCGCAGTTTCAGCGCCTCCGCTGCCTGGGGCATCGGCAGGCTCTATCCGCTCTTCTCCCCCGCACGCAAGGAGTAGCGCCACGAAGCAGAGAGGGGTGGGCCTGAGTGAATCGGGCTTCATATCGACCTCCATCGGATCGTGAGGGGATATGAGGTCCAGCTGCCCGCATCCGCTTGGAGGGTAATGGGGCGTGGACCCCGGTGCAATCACTCCGTACGGCCCGCTAGCCATCACGTGGCATATCGAGTCGGGGGTCTGATGATGAGGACAAGGGTGCGACGACCTCTGTGGGCGCTCATGACGCTCACTGCACTTGTGGCGTGCGGTGACGATGGTACGGGACCCATGGACGACGACCCGTTGGATCCAGCTACCGCTCCCCGTGTGATGGTCGACCGCTTCAGCGACGCGGCCGGCAACCTGTTCCAGCGGAGCGCGAACCCCGACCTTCCCGCCGCCGGCGCCGCCATCGACTTCGACCAGGCCCCGTTTATCACCCAGGGTCTTGGCCCGGCTGGCCAGGTGGTCCGCTACTACAACTTCGACGTCATGTCCGTGGCGCCGGCGCCCATCTGGGTGCTCTTCCGTGAGGGGGCCAGCACGCCGCTCCCGGGCCAGCTCAACATCATCGACGTGGTTCCCGGTGAAGCGGGCTACAACGATTTCTGGCAGGTGATGAAGGTCACCGTGCCGGCGGGCTATGTGGCCAACACCGCCACCAGCATCCAGGACATTCTGGACGCGGGCTACCCCGTGGAGGTCACCGACATGGTGGTGAACTGCCCGGTCGTGCCCGAGGGATCCACGGCTCTGGAGGGTCCCGGAGCCAACGGCCTGACCCTGGGCTGGTACAAGGACCAGGTGGTCTTCTACTTCGACTTCGATGAGGCGCCGCTGGCCGCAACCGCCAACGGAGAGGTGCCGACCTCGCCTATCTTCGTGTCATTCAACGTCGATCCGGATCAGGCTGGCGGCGGCCCCGCGTCGGGCTTCATGACCCAGGGCAGCTCGGTGCAAACCCACAACGTGGTGGCCACCGTTCCCGGCGACGTCGACTACTCACCGCTCTGGGGCGTGCATCCGTTTTCGAACCAGGACTTCGAGGCGGTCTACGACCTGCCCACCGCCATGGCCGTGGACAACTTCGGTCTCGTGGCCGACGTGAACTGCCCGGTCGTCTTCGTGGGCGAGGCTCCGGGCAACCCGGCCAGCGCCACCAAGACCGTCATCGACCGGTTCAGTGACGATGCGGGCAACCTGTTCCGCCGGAGCGGCAACGCCGACCTGCCGGCTCCCGGTGAGGCCATCGACTTCGACACGGGCCCGTTCATCACCCAGGGCTTCGGTCCCGACGGCGGCGTGGTGCGTTACTACAACTTCGACGTCATGTCCACCGCGGCGGCTCCGATCTTCGGCCCGCTTCGCCGTGACGGCCGGTGCGGCGCTGCGCCTCACGCCCTCGGTCTCCTTGGCTGCGGACTACGGCGTTCTCCTGGACAGGACCGACGAAGAGCGGGCCGCCTGGGGGGCGGGGCTGCAGCTGGGTGTGCCGTACACTCCCCACAGCTTCTCCATCCACGCCGCCAATGTGGGCACCGCTTCACTGGAAGGGGCATCCCGGGGCTCACGGACTCGGTGGGGATTCGAATACACCATCCCCATCACGGTACGCCGCTATTTGCCGCAGCGGAGTAGGGGCGACGACATGATGGCCAGAGAGATGCCCAGGACGACCGAGATGAGTGCCATGGAGGGTGGGATGGCCATGGATGGGGACATGTCCATGGACCACATGGCCGGCGACACAGTGGTGATTGAAATCCAAAGCCTCAAGTACTCCGAGGAGGAATTGGTCATCGAGGCGGGGACCACCGTTCTGTGGAAGAACAGCGATCCGCTGCAGCACACGGTCACGGCCGATGACGACAGCTTCGATTCCGGGCTGATTGACCCTCAGCAGTCATTTGCCATGACCTTCGACACACCGGGAACCTATGCCTATCACTGCACTCCTCACCCCTTCATGATGGCTCGGGTGGTGGTACGGGAGATGATGGAGGATACGCCATGACACGCCGGGGCAATGTCCGTGCGGGATCGCTCATGCTCCTGGGCACCGCTCTCTTCCTGGGGGCCTGCAGCGAGCACCAGGACCTGATGGGTCCGGGGGATACACAGGGACCGGTGGAAGTGATCGAGATTCGCAACTTCGAGTTCTCCGTGCCCGAGTTGACCATCGCGCCGGGGACGACGGTGCGGTGGATCAACAAGACGTCGACGTTCCACACGGTGACGCCGGACGGGCACAGCGCGTGGACGGAGTGGCAGACCGCCGGGTTGGATCAGACCTTCGAGGTGCGCTTCGATCAGGCCGGGACCTTCCCCTATTTCTGCGTGCCCCACCGAGCGCTGGGCATGACCGGGACGATTGTCGTCCAGTAGTCGGACTGGATGTCGGCGGGACCCCGGGGCGGGGGCGGTTCGGCCGCTCCCGCCCCGGATCCTTCCTGGCCGCGCACTTGGTGAGGTCGGGCGCGCGGATGCGCGCCCTACACCAATTCGGGGTCCGCGATGATCTCCACGAGGGCGGGACCACGGTGGGCCAGGGCTTGATCGAGGGCGACGTCCAGCTCGGTCTTGGAGGTGACGCGGAGACCCAGCGCCCCGCATAGATCTGCGTACACCGCGTAGTGCGGGTTGATCAGGCTGGTCTGCCACACCTCCAAGCCCCCGGAGCGCTGTTCCTTCGAGATCTTGCCTAGCTCGTTGTTGTTGAGGAGTACATGGGTGATGTCCATTCCGTATTTCACCGCCGTCGTCAACTCGGCCATGTACTGCGCGAATCCCCCGTCGCCCGAGACGGACACGACCTTGCGCCCGGCGAAGCGAGGATCGTCCTCTTGCGTGGCGGCCCATGCCCCCATGGCCGCCGGCAGGGCGAAGCCGATAGAGCCCAGGTAGCCGGACATCAGCACGGACTGGTGGGTACATTCGAAGTAGCGGCCGAACGAGTAGGTGTTGTTTCCCACGTCCACGGCCAAGATGGCGTCCACGGGTATCACCCGGGCGAGGGTCGCGAAAATGGAGGCCGAGCCCACGCAATGACCTCGGTTGTCCTCCTCCCGGCGGGCCTTCTCCTCGCTCCACAAGGTCCAGCGGGCCGCGATCTCATCGGTATGGTCGAGTGAAGCCGCGCCCCGACCGGCCAGGGCATCGCGGAGGAGGCCAGCAGTCACGCCGATCTCGCCCCACACCGGGACATCCACCGCGTGGAACTTACCCAGCATCATCCGATCGAAGTCGACCTGGATGGTGGGCTTCTTGGGCGTGATGCCCGTGTGGTTGGAGAAGGAGGCGCCGAAGACGAGGAGGACGTCGGCCTCGTTCATGAACCAGGAAGCGATGGGAGTACCGCTCCGTCCCAACACGCCACACCCGAGGGGGTGCCGGTCGGATACCAGACCCTTGCCCTTGAAGGTGGTGATCACGGGGCAGGTCAGGGATTCGGCGAGCGCCATGACGGCATCCATGGCGAAGCGGGCGCCGTGACCGACGATGATGGCCGGGCGCTTCGCCCCTTGCAGCAGCGCCAGGGCCCGTTCCAGGGCGTCTTCGGGTGGCGAGATGGCCTGCTGTGCGACGCGACCCTCCGGTCCCCCCGCTTCGATTCCGTCATCGATGGGGAGCTGCTGGACCTCGTCGGGTAACACGAGGTGCGAGACCCCCCGGTTCAGGATCGCCGACTTGCACGCCAAGTTCACGAGCTCGGCGTGGCGACTGGTGTGCAGGACCACCTGACTCCATTGGGCCACCTTGCCGAACGCCGCCATGAGGTCCACCTCCTGGAAGGCACCGGGCCCGAGAACCTGTGTGTCCACCTGGCCTGTCAGGGCCAGGACCGGGGCGCGGTCCACGTTCGCGTCCCACAGGCCCGTGAGAAGGTTGGTGGCACCGGGCCCGGCGATGGCGAAGCACGCCGCCGGCCGGCCCGTGAGCTTCCCGTAGGCGCTGGCGGCGAAGGAGGCCGCGCCCTCGTGGCGGATTCCGTAGTAGCGCAGGTGACCCGCCTCCTCCTGACGGCGGAAGGCGTCGGCGAGCCCCAGATTGGAGTGACCCACCATGCCCCACACGTGGCGGACGTTCCACCGCACCAGCGAATCGGCGATCAGGTCGGAGACAGTGCGCTGGCGCAGCGATGGCTCGGGGAAGCCCACGTAGACGCCGTCGGCACGGACCTCCACTGGGTACACGGCCACACCGTCATCATACCCGCCGGGGGGCTCTCCGGTGGTGGGATGGAAGTCCCACCCGTGCCAAGGGCACCGCAGCATCCCGTTCTCGATGGACCCTTCGCCGAGTGGACCGCCCTGATGGGGGCACCGGTTGTCGAGAGCGGCGTAGGTATTCTCAAAGCGCGTCATGCACACGGTCGCGTTGTGACACGTAACGGGCTTGACCCGGCCCTCACCCAGCTCTTCGGGCTCCAGGACCCTCTCCCAGATGGTCGTGCGCTCGCCCTCGTTCGTCATGGTCTTCCCCCGGTCGGGTCACCACCCGAGTAGGTCTCGGTGAGGTATCGGATGATCTGTGACAGCTCAGCGGCCGATGCCGAGAGCCCGTTTCCCACCATGCGAGAGACCAGCTGTACGGCGCCTTCCGCGCTGGTGGGAGGGTTCTCGGTGACGCGGCTCAAACTGTGGCACTGCGAGCATCGCGACTCGAAGAGCGTGCGCGCGGCGTCGGCGTCGTACGTGGTTCCCCAGGCCTGCTCCTGCGCTTCCTGCATCGCTTCTCTGGTCGCAGTAACCTGCAGGTCCTGCTGGCGCTGCATGGCGCGCGTGCTCTGAAGGGTCGGCGTGACCGCGATGAGGTAGGCCAGAACCTGTCGCTGCTCCAGCTCGCTGATCCGGTCCACCACCGATGATCGCTCGGCCATTCGGTGAACGATCTGGCTCCAGCTCTCGGGTGTGCGAGGGCGCGCAAGGACGGTGCGGAGATCGTGGCATTGGACGCACTTGCCGATGAGCACCAATCGGCCCGCCAGGATGCTCTCAGAGGATGTCAGATCCGCCACCTCGGCCTCGTCCACTCCGGCGGCCGGTAGCAGCGCTCGCAGGCGCTCGACACGCGCGGGATCGAGCATGCCCCCGGCGAGCGCTGTCTGGCCGAGCAACTGCTCGCGGAAGGAGAACGGCGCCGCCAACCCCACGAGCACCACGCTGCATACGAACAGCAGAGTACCCAACCCCGGCGCCAGCATTCCCTCCAGATGCTTGAAGAACCGCACCACCACAACCTTGACCAGGAGGACGGCTCCGATGGTCATGCCCAGCAGAAGGTGGGCCACGGTCCTCGCCGGCAACTCGATCTGGTACGTCCACATTCTGGGCACCATTTGCCACATCAGGTAGACGTAGATGACGAGGTAGAGATACCCCAATGCCCTGTGCAGGAGCATGGACGTGGCGGGCGCCTCGCTCTTCAGTTCCTCCTTGTCGAAGGGATAGCCCCACAGGTGGAACATGAGGAAGGTCGCTACGGCCCCCACTACGACAAAGACCACGCCGAGGGTCTGGGTTGAGAAGGCGGTCACGGAATCTGAATGGCAGCAAGGGTGACGTTCATGCCAGCATCGATCGCCAGAGCATGTCGATCGGGCACCGGTGTCCAAGCCTCGTTGGTGATGGGTTCGGAGGCCACCATCGCGGCGCGGTACCCGTCCCGATGCCGTGGCTCCACGTGGGGATCGCCACAGATGTCACAGTCGAGCACGCCCTGACGCTGCAGGACATGCAGGGTGTTCCCCCAGCGCGCCGCCAACAGGACACGCCCGTCCGTGAGCACGAAGTTGAGCCGGGCCGGCTCCTCCGCTCCCTCTGCCCTCGACAGCTCCGCGGCCCGGCCCACCGATTGCCCGAAGACCTCCAGCGCCCGCCCGCGATGGCGCGACAGCGCACCGGGGCCGACGCCCGCGGCTGCCATCCGGGCGATGAGCCAAAGGAAGAGCAGCTCGCTGTCCGTCGTTCCCCGGCGGTTCTCGAGGAGGTCCCGTTCCATCTCCTGTCCCAGCCTCGGTGCCACGCTGTCGAAAGCGGTGAGCGTGCCGTTATGGGCGAACGTCCAGGGACCGAGATGGAATGGGTGCGTGTTCTCCAACCGTGCGCGTCCCACGGTGGCCTGCCGCACATGCGCGACGAGCGTTGCAGCGGTGATCCGGGTTGCGGTCGCGCGGTATTCCGCGTCGGAGTGTGCCGCGGTCTCGCGCTTCAGTACTGCTGGTGCCCCGTTGCGGTAGTGCGCGATTCCCCAACCGTCGGCGTTTGCGTAGCCACGTTCGTCGAGCCGGCTCTGGGCCAGGAGCGCGTTCTGAGCGTTCACCAGCGAACAGTCGACCCTGGTCGGCGCGGTGGACCTGAACCCGTACAGCCTGCACATGGATGCCCTCGAAGCGTCGAAGATGGTCTGCGCATTCCCCGCAGAGAGCGGGGCCGGGCAGCATCGGCTGCCCGGCCATCGTCAACCGTTGGCTCACGATCCAGACTTCATCACTGGAAATCGGGGTTGTAGTAGAACTTGTTGTGAACGGCCTTGCCGTCGCGCCAACGCGTCACCTGCACCTGATCCGGGGTGAACTTGCTCCCATCCTTCATATCGACGGTCAACTTGTATTCGGCGAAAGTCACGCCGTTTCCCTTCCCATCGTCCTCACCCACGCCGAACGAGCGTATCTCGATCCCGTGGTACGTGGCCACGCCTTCGAGGATCTCCCTCTCGTTCGCGATGATTCTCTCCTTCCCTTCGATGGTGACGCCGTTCGCCTCTTCGTTCACTGCGTCGTCAGCGTAGAACTCCTCCATTCCCTCAACGAACTTCCCCTCGCGGAGGTTCTCGACCATGCGCCTGGCCTTGTCGAGCAGGTTCTCGGACATTTGTCGGTCTCCCTTCTCAGTCAGCGTGTCTCGGCGGTACTCCGGGCGAGGTTGCCGGAGCCTGGCACTGGGTGTTGATGGAGGCCCGGCTGCCTCGCGGGTGCCTCACGGGATGCCCTCTGCTTGGCAGGATGTGTGCCATTTGCTGGGGTGGCGATTGCGCTGCAGGCAGAGGCGGAGTCGGCCCTCGCGCAGTGTTTCAGGAAACGCCCGCTGATGGATGAACTGTGCCGTTGAAACACGGCCCCAACCGTGGCGCATCGCCTGAGCTGACTCGGGAGGAACGTGGAGAGTGGAGAACGGGACCTGCGCTGCCGGTTACCGCCCGACGGTGTTGGACTCCGCTGGACGATGAGCCTGTGTGGGGACTCGCGTCTGGGAACACTTGCTGTTACTGACGTGTTGTAACAGTCGAAGTCATCTGTCGTAGTCAGATAAAATGTGAGGCCGGATGCGGCCTCATCCTGAGAGGGCGGGGGGGAGAGGTGAGTCAGGTTGTCGTTCTGGACGCCGCTGGGGGGATTGCGGAACAGATCCGGTGGGCCCTGAAGGGTGAGAATCTCAGTGTCGAGCGAGTTGCAGATGCCGCGGAGGCATCGCGGGAGCTGGGCGGGGACGCGTCGCTTCTCGTCATGAACCCGTGTGTCCAACCCGACATGTCGTTTATCCCCTTGGAGGGCTTGGCCCGCGAGGTCGGGGAAACCCCCCTCATGATCGTGACTGGGTGTGCTCCGGTGGAGGAGGCGGCCAGGGTCCTGTTTCCCCAGGCTCGCTCGGTGGTGCGCCTTCCGCTCTCCCCCATGGACCTTCGTGACGAGATCCTCGGCGCCGTGGTCAAGAGGGGTGGCAACGGAAACGGCCGATCAGCCCTGAACGGCCTCGGCGGGATCGTCGGCTGCTCCTCGGCGATGCAGGAAGTCTACCGGGGCATCCAAATGGCTGCCGCCTCCGATACGACCGTTCTACTCACGGGAGAGACGGGAACGGGCAAGGAGCTCGTCGCCAAGACGATCCACGAGCGTTCGTCCCGCCGCCGAGGGCCCTTCGTGGTGGTGGGCTGCGCCGAACTGCCGGAGACGCTCATCGAGTCTGAGCTGTTCGGCCACGCCAAAGGCTCGTTCACCGGTGCAGGCAGCGACAAGATAGGGCTCTTCGAGGCCGCCCAAGGCGGAACGGTGCTTCTGGACGAGATGGGGGACGCATCGCCGGGGCTCCAGGCACGCCTGTTGCGCATTGTGGAGGAACGTAAGGTGAGGCGGGTAGGGGAGGTTCGCACGCGGGACCTGGACGTTCGTCTCATCGCCGCCGCCCAAGAGAGCCTGCCGGAGCGCGTCGCGGCGGGCAGCTTCCGGAGGGATCTCTTCTACCGACTACAGGTCTTGCACATTCCCTTGCCACCGCTCCGGGAACGGAGCGAGGACATCCCTTTGTTGGTGCAGCACAGCCTGGCCGGAGGCGGGAAGTTCACTGCGGCCCGCCCGCGCATCTCGCCTCTGGCCATGGAGATCCTGCGGGCCCACCCGTGGCCCGGAAACGTCCGGGAGCTTTTCTCAGCCGTCGAGGCCGCTCTGATTGCCCAATCCAACGGTCACCTCACCGTGCCCGACCTTCCGAAAGAGGTGACGGCGCACTGGCGCGAAAACGGGGGAGACCAAGGCGAGGCGGTTCGGATCGTTGCGGCCCTCAGGGAAGTCAACGGGAATCGGGCCGAGGCCGCCAAGATGTTGGGGGTCAGTCGAACCACGCTCTGGCGACTGATGACCAGACTGGGGATCTCAGCGGATGAGGGGATTCCCTAGTCCCGGCCAAGCCAAGAGAAGGCGTGCGGGCGCCGTCAAGGTTCGTCCAGGGCGTTGCGAACGACCGCCTCGATGACGTCGCAGACCGTCTCCCTGGATAGCAGCGGAACGGTGCTCCTCAACATGTTCGGCGACTCCCACTTCAAGTGGCGCTGCGCCGCGACCGTAACGTGGACGCTCCCTGGTAAGGAGTCCGGTCCGGAATCCCCGATCTCGTCCACGGACAGGAAGCTCAGGTCGCCACACTCGCCCGTGTCGAGCAGCAGACGAAAGCGGTCCGGCGCCCTTGGATCCACGTGGACGACCGTGAGTCCCCCCTCACACAGCGCGGCCTGAAGCGGGACGGGCCAATCAGGGCTGATCGAGGCGACGACCAAAGGACAGTCGAGGGACAAGCGAGAAAAGAGCGCTTCGACGGCCGTGGCATGATAGACCGTGGTGACGACGAAATCGACGCCCTCGAGGGTAGCTGCGAGGTCCACATCGTCATGGGAGGACTGCAGAAGCAGGGTCTCAACCGGGACTCCGAGACCCTGATCGAGCTCGGTGGCGACGGCTACGGCGCCGTCGACGACCGACTCTATGCAAACACACCTCAGGCGTTTCGGATTGAGACAGTGCTGCATCAACGCCGGGAGGTGGGTTACGGGAATATGCCTGAGCCAAGCCTCGGCGGCGACGTCCTGAATCCATCGAGCGGTCCCACCGAGGACGTTCCCGCCCTCTCCCAGGCGTTCCTGATAGGCCACAAAGACCCCGGAGCGCTCGAGGATCTCGACCAAGCCCTCCCGGGCGAGACGGCGGTAGGCGCTTGCTACCGTCCGATGGTCCACGCCGAATTGTGCCGCTATCACGCGGCTGCTCGGGAGTCGATCTCCGGGCCTCAACTGACCCACGTGGAGACCGCGGAAGATTCGGGCTCGGATTCGATCAGCGACGTCGGGCGGTGCGGCCATGGTGGCTCTTCGGGCTGGGGTGGTGATCGTCGCAGGTCAGGATGGCCACCTGATCACCTGGCGGAGGAGTCGGCGTCCTCGAGTGGATGCGGCTCTTCACGGTACCGGCGGGCAGACCCAAGGTGACTCCGATTTCCCGATACGGGAAGCCCTGCATCCGGAGAAGGAGGGGAGTGCGATAGCATCGGGGGATGTCGTTCAGAGCGGTCTCCAACATGGACCTCAGTCGGCGATGGCACAGCCCCTCGAGTGGATCGATCTGTCGAGGCCAACCGGGGCAGCCACCTGATGCCCACTGTAAGATCTCCAAGTCCCTCTCACACAGGACCTGTCGATCCGGGCAGCGACGCCGACGATGCCAGTCCCGGTAGAACTCGTTTCGACCAACCCGGAACAGAGCCACGCGCGGGAGTTCGTTCCCCGGCGCCAGGTGTGCCAGTAGCGGAGAGCCCTGCAGAACGTGTCACCCGGGGCAATCCATCAGGCGAAGTTGAGCGTCGTCTCGATGACCACGCCGGGAGTGATGGACCGCGCGACGGGACAGGAGGCTCGATGGACCTCATGTACACGCTTCGCCACCTCCCTTTTCTCACGGGGTACGCAGAGGTGGTACTCCACCCGGACCCGCCTGAGGATCAGCACGCGTCCGTCGGCAAATACGTCACCCTCCACGTCGGCCACGAGGTCCTCGGGGTCCAAATCGATCTCGCGCGCTGCCAGCGCGCCGGCGAACGTGCCCGTCAGTCACCCGCCCGCCGCGGCAACCACGTAGTCGATGGTGGTGGCATGGGGGTCCACCGTGGCCATGTCGGTCCCGTAATGCTCGGCGACGGCGCCGTGGACCCCGAGCAGGATCGGATCCCTCTCCGCCGGAAGGACGGCGCGGCGGGTCGGGCCGCCGACGCGTTGGATCGTGACTCTCGATACGTAGACCGCGTCGGACATGCTATGCTCCCTGGCTGAATGGTTGACTTGCTGTCGGACCTGCCACCCGCGCGAGCGGGTCTGAAGCGCACGGGATCAGCGGCCCGATCCATGAGGACGACACCCTCGCCGACGCGCTCCATCGGGTGTCGTGAGCATCGATCGTGCCGGGCAGCCAGGGTCCTGTTTGGGCCAAGAGCGGGATGTCAACGTGTTTCACTGCAACGTCCTGGAATGCCGGGAGCTGGCCGGTGAAACGAGGCGAACTACGAACGGCAAGCGAATCTCGTCGTCCCTTCCGTCGAGAAGTCCGCTGCCTTGAGCGGCGGCCGCCCCACGCTTGGCAGAATGCGGGCGGCCACCTCTCAGTCTGGTAGCTACGCCGTCAGCCTTCCGGCTCGAAGATGCCGACGTGGGTGAACGTCGTGTCGGTCGGCCCGGTGTAATGTCGCGTCACGAGGAGCCTCCTGAACACGTCGAAGCCTCCACCTTCCAGTGGGTTGAACGTGTACGTCACGTGGGTCAGGCCGATGGTGTAGATGACCTGGTTGTCCACCATCGTGTAGGGGTCGTCCCAATACCCCCAATAGTCCTCGCCCCAGCTGGTCACGGTGGGGTCGGTGCGCAAGAGGACCTCATCCCCATCGATCCCGAAGCGATGGAGAGGATCGTAGTCGTAGTCGACGACCTCCACATGCCACACGTAGTCGGGCTCGGGCTCCGGCGGCGGCGGCTCCGGTGGCGGATCCTTCTTCTTTCCACCCTTGGCGAACTGGGCCGGCACGTCCAGCCCGGTGTTGGGGTCGAAGACGTGAGTCTCGCACGCCGTGGCGAGAAGCACGACGACGGTCGTGAGCAGGATTGCAGGGAGAGCTCGACCCTTTCTTCCTGTCATAGAACACCTCCGTTGATGGGTACCTTGGCAAGAGGCCGAGTTTCCCAAGCAGAAGCCGTGCCGCGTGGTTTCTCCCGGACCTACGCGGACTTCTGTGGCCTGGGGACCTTGGCGGGCGTTTCACCGAAACACCCACTGGTCTCACGAGGGGGTCGTGAAGCACCGTCCGCTCCGCCACCTGAAGGAGCTCGAGCGCGGGAACGCGGTGGAACGCTGGGCGAGTACTCTCCCGCCTGGCAACGCATGCCCGACGCGACGTCGGGCCGCTGAATGGTCGGCTGACTGATCGTGACCGCTCCAGCCGCGAGCTCACTCAACTCGCTTGACTCCTTCCACGCTCGACGACGTTTCAATGGACGCCGGCGCGGTTTCAAAAGGCGGAGTGAAACACCGGCCGACGAATCGCCACGGTACGCACCGTCCGGTATAACACATTATCTGACAACAGGTTGTGTGGGTGACGGACCGACGGCTGTCGATGGCATCGTCCTTGCGACCATTGACCCCGGGTGTATGCGGCCGGAGCCGATCGGCAGCCCCCCACGGGGCCCTCTCCTGTCGATGCCGGCGATCACGGATGCCGTGAGCCGCGCACGCGGTCGTTCAGTACTCTTCCCAGGAGGGCCAACATGATTCGAAGAACCTATGCGATCCTCGCGTCCGGTGTGCTGTTCGCGGCCTGCGGCGCCGATCTGACCGAGCCACCCGAGCCCATCGCCGACTTGTCGGCGCAGTTGGCGCAGGTGGTCGGGGAGGGCCGCGACTTCCCGATTTCAGTCTACGTCATGAACCAGGAGCTCTTCTACGAGTCATTCGTGTCGGCGCAGACCTTGCCCATGAAGGGGCCGTTCCAACGCCTCTACCCTCCGACCGGCGAATTGCCGCTCAGGACGGAGTACGGGCCGGGTGACCCCGGATACAGGGGTGGTCGCTGGTGGGTTGACGCGAACGGGAACGACGCTCAGGACGAAGGCGATGCCTTCTTCCTCTGCCCTCTCATTCCGCCGGGCTACGCAGCCCCGTAGGCAGCCGTCCGCGTCAGCTCTTCACGGCCTGCGCGGGGACCACGCTTCGGCCGGGTGCGAGGTCGACCCGGCAAGCATAGGAGAGCGGGTCGAGCCAGGTTCGGCGACCGCGAGTAGTCTCCGCACCAGCACTCCTGGCCCGCTCTCCCATTCGCTCAAGGAGGAGAGCACGTGACGACCCCAATGATCACGATCTACGGGGCCTTCTGGTGCCCCGACTGCCACCGGAGCAGGCAATTCTTGGGGAGCATCAGATCCCCTATCGCTGGATCGACATCGAAGAAGATCCGGTCGGCGAGCGGTTCGTCATCGAAGTCAACCAGGGCAAGCGCCGTATCCCCACCATCGTCTTCGGGAGCGGCACCGTCCTTTCGGTGCCGTCCAACGAAGAGCTGGCGAGGGAACTCGGTCTCAAGACGACGGCCGAACGCCACCACTACGAGCTGATCGTGGTGGGCGGCGGACCCGCTGGGCTGACGGCGGCTCTCTACACAGCCCGTGAGGGCATCGACACGCTGGTCATCGAACGGGCGGCTTTCGGGGGCCAGGCGGCCACTACCACGCAGTTGGACAATGTGCCTGGCTTCCCCGAGGGCGTGAGAGGATCCGTCTTCGGGGAGAACCTTCGGGTTCAAGCCGAGCGCTTCGGGGTGGAGATGCTCCAGGCTCAGGACGTGGTGAGCCTATGCACCCACGACAACTATCACTGCGTGGAGACTTCGGACGGCAGCGAGTACAGTGCGCGCGCGGTGATCTTGGCCACGGGAAGTCGCTACCGCCGGCTGGGCGTACCCGGCGAAGACGACTACATCGGTGCCGGCGTTCACTTCTGCGCCACGTGCGACGGACCGTTCTACGAGGGTCGGGAAGTCGTCGTGGTGGGCGGGGGCAACAGTGCTGCTGAAGAGAGCCTCTTTCTCACCCGCTTCGCCGACAGGGTGACGCTTCTGGTGCGCGGATCGACCCTGAGTGCCAGCCAGGTCATTGCCGAGAGTGTCCTCGGCCACGACAAGATCCAAGTTCGCTTCGAGACGGTGGTCGAGGCGTTCGAAGGTGCGGAGTCCAAGCTCCATACGGTCCATGCCCGGAGCACGAGCACCGGAGCGGCTGACACGTTGTCCGTTCCAGGAGCATTCGTGTTCATCGGGCTGGACCCCAATACGGGCTTCCTGCCAGGCAGCGAGATTCAACTCGACCCGTGGGGCTTCATCGTCACGGGTCACGATCTCGTTCACGACGGTCGGCCACCACCGGGCTTCGAGCAACACGAGCCGGCCATTCTGGAAACCAGCGTTCCGGGCATCTTCGCCGCGGGCGACGTGCGGAGAGACAGCACCAAGCAGGTGGCTTCGGCGGCGGGCGAGGGTGCGGCCGTGGCCCTGATGATCCGGGACTACCTCAAGAGCGCGGGGCGGTCGAGGGGCGCTCCAAGCGCCGCCTCCGCCATGGCGGCAAGCTCCGTGGATTCACGGAGAGTACCCCACGGACGGTACACCGGTCGAAGGGAGGACGCTTCCATGTCACTCTTCGTCCAACACACAGAGGAAACCGCCCCTCCAGGCGCGCGCGGGTCGTTCGAGCGAGCACAGAGAGCCTTCGGCATGACACCGAACCTCGTTTCGACCATGGCGGAATCCCCCGCCGTAGCGAAGGCATACCTCGACCTTCACGACTCGTTCGCCTGCAGCTCCTTCACTCCCGTGGAGCAGCAGGTCGTAGCCCTGAGCGCCAGCTTCGAGAACGGCTGCGAGTACTGCATGGCCGCCGAGTCCGCCGTGGCGAGAATGGTCAGGGCGGGAGAAGCGGTGGTGGAGGCGCTCCGCAACGGCACACCCCTTCCAGACGCCCGCCTCAACGCGCTCGCCGCCTTCACCAAGGCGGTCGTCCGGAAACGAGGTCGGGTCGATGATGCGGCGATCATCACCTTCATGAACGAAGGCTTCAGCAAAGGCCAGGTTCTCGAGGTGCTCCTCGGCGTCACGAAGAAGACTCTCTCCAACTACGTGAACCATATCGCGGAGACCCCTGTAGATCCTCCGTTCGCACCCATGACGTGGACTCGTCCGGAGCCCACCGTGGCCGACTACTGAGTCGATCGAGGCGCGGGAACGGATTCGCCGGCATCGCCTACCAGTCGGCCACACCCTGTCAGCGGCGGGTCATTAGCGCTGAGTGAACGGGAACGATATCAGCCTTTGCCGAGTTCTGACTGTGGCTCAACATCTTGCGGGTTACACTTTCCCAGGTAAGAGGACTCCGATGACTCGCCGGTGGACCCCATTTGTAGAGAACATCGCCGAGTCGACGACGGCCTGCCTTGTGGCGATGGTGCAGGGGAATCTCCTGGCGCTGTCGGCCACACACTGGATCATCGCGTCGCGCACAGGGTTCATTGCCGGAGCGGTTGCGTCTGCGGCGATCCTCGCGCTTCGTACGCGGCGCCGGTGGGTGCTTGCCGTCGTATTGGGTATTCTCACGGCCGCTGTGGACTACTTCGTCCATCCTGGTGGGTTCGGGCCGGTAGCGGCGGAGGCGATCATTACGGGAGCGGGGGCAGCAACGCTCTCACTTCTTTTCGGAGCCGTGATCCGAAAGCCACGTCAGCGGGCTCCCCGTCCCAGCGGACTCTGAGAACGTCTTCGAGAAAACTGGTGAGTTGGGTGGAGCCGGGGTTGTCAGAACTCGCCTGGCAACAACAATCGGGCCTGGACAGTCGGCGGCGGGTGGAGACTTCCCATTCGTGGCGGACGAAGATGTTACACCTCGGTGTCCGAGAGAGTGGGACTCCGAGGGTGGCTGTCGACGTTTGAGTAGCGGCCCTCGCGTCCGAGCGTCCGCCTTGCGGATGCCCGGCCTATTCCGCCGAAAGCAACGCCAACCGCTTCTTGGCCTCTCGCTTTCCGAGCCCTCTGAGGGACACCAGCGTGGCCAGGTGCTTCTCGCTGGGCTTCGTGGCGCCGCTTTCCCAGTTGAAGATCGTTGGGGGGCTGACTCCCACCAGCTTGGCATAGCCGGCCCGAGACAGGCCGGCTTTCTTGCGTTGAGCCTTGAGTGAACGGACGGAGAACCTCGTTCCTTTGGGCGGCCTTGCCTTGGCAGGTCCAGACTTCAGGCGCGCTGACTCGCGGGATTCCAGGTAGCTGACTCTCCGTTCCAGGTCAGTATTCCTTCGCTTCAGCTCGGCGATCTCACGACGGTAGCTGGAAACCGCCTTCTTCGTCGCCTCCAACTCAGAACGAACCTCTCTTCGTGCGACTCTCTGGATCTCCTGCCTGAGAACGGCCTGTACGTTGGGCACCGATTTCTCCTTGAGTACCTCGGGTGGACAGTCGTATGGAACCTCCCATCACTCGCGTGAACTGGCAAGCGATCGCGGGCAGCTGTTGCGTCCCGGCGGAACGGCGAGCACTCGTCGCTCGGGTGCCACACACTGCCTACACGCAACGTTCGGCCCAGTGCCGGTGTGCCCTCTCGCCTGCCAGAGCCTGGCAGAAGACGTCGCCCGTCGGGCCCCGCACGACGGAGCCGATCATCAGCGCGCGCTCGTCAGCCCAGCTCCGCGCTTTCCCCCACGTGGGCGGTGGCGTCGCGATACTCCACGGACCCCGGCGGTACCGTCGCCTGGGCGCGGGACGCATACAGAGACTCGCGAAGGACCGTGAACCGGTCGTAGTACTCGGCGATGTCGCCCTTGGATATCGTGGGGAGATCCAGAACGGACTCGCGATGATTGGCCTCTCTCTCGAGTGCCTCGTCCGTCAGGTAGCCCTTGTCTCGACAGTGGCGAAAGAGATGTGTGCCCGGGTAGGGGTAGAACACGAAGTAGCCGAGGTCGAAGGCGGCGAGCTCCTCGGCCAGGTCCAACGTCGCCTGCAGGTCGTCTCGTGTCTCCTCGGGCAGGCCGAGCATGTAGTTGGCGGTGATCATGATCCCCGCCTCGCGAGTCCAGCCGAATACGTCCTTGAACCGCTCGTTCTTGACCGGGCGCCGCATGATCTCCCTACGGATTCGATAGCTGCCGCTCTCGACCCCGTAGGTGACGTGTCGACACCCGGCGCTGGCCAGACGATGGAGTAGCTCCTCGTTCACCGTCTCCACGCGGGCGTGGACGGAAAAGGGAACGCCGATGCGGTCCCGATAGGCCTCGCAGAATTCTACGACCCAGGGCCGGTCGATCGTGAACGTGTCGTCGAGGAAGATGACGTAGTCGAGGGAAGCCTCATGGCGGATCTGCTCCAGCTCCTCCAGCACGCTCTCTATGGAGCGTCGCCGCCCGTAGTCGCCCACTCCATCGTACAGGTCGTGGAACGTGCGCGCGCCGCAGTAGGTGCACGGGAACGGACACCCGCGTTGGGTGGTGACATGAACGCACCCGTCGAGCTCGTCGAGCATGTCCCGGGCCATGAAGGGCATCTCGTCCAGAGGTGCGAACGGGGAGCGCAGGATCGGCCGATCCCCGCCGCGCGTCCAGATGTTGCGGATGGAGGAGGTCTCTCGACCCTGCTCGAGGGCGTCCACCAGCTCGAGCGCGGCCTCCTCGCCCTCTCCCAGACACACGTAGTCGAAGCCGGGAGCCGAAAGAACCGCTTCGGGGGAGAACGTCGGATGGAGTCCGCCCGCCACCACGGGCATGTCGTGGAAGTCACGTATCGCCCCCAGCAGCGCCCGAGCGCGCCTCCATTGCCTGGTGGTAAGGGATACCCCCAGCAGATCAGGATCGAGCTCCGCCACATCGCAGACGATTTCGGCGGTCGATTGCTCGAAGGCCGCCCTCAGGAACAGGGATTCGTGGCCGTGCTGCCTCAGATAAGCGGCGATGAAGGAAGGGCCGAGGGAGGCTACCGCCCAATCACGCTCGGTATCGACTTCCAGGAAGAGGACGCGCACGGGTCCGCTGGTTGTGGTGTCCAGGATGTGACCGGCGGGGGTCACCCGGAACATACGGCCCCCCAGCGACAGTCGCACTGCGGATGCCACACGCGTTTCAGCGAAACAGATCGGACGTTCCATGGAACACCCCGCCGGCGGAGCCAGTTGGCCTCGGAATCCTGACAAGTGATTGTGCACCTGTGACCTACGCGAACGGCGACTCTCGTCGCCGGCCTGGTACGGACCCTGCCCTCAAACCGTGACCGCTGCGGCGCTCCTTCCGGTTCTTCCGGGTCCGACGCCGCCGAACTCGACACTCCCGAAGTGGAGATACCGATGAAGAAGGTAGGAGTCCTGTGGCTGGTAATCCTCATCGCGGCGTGTGGTGGGGATAGAGGAGACGCAGGTGGCATGGACGAAGGCCAAGGGATGATGGCTGACTCGGCCCAAATGGACGAATCGGGAATGATGGAGTCCCCGGAGATGGGTGGCATGGAGATGGAGGCCGACAGCGCGATGATGGACCCGGACAGCGGCGGTATGGGGATGGAGCCCGACACCACGGGCATGGCGCACTGACACAGGGGGACTCGTCGTGAAGCGCCACCACTGGATCGTGCGCCTCACACACTGGGGTTCCGGCCTGCTCATCGTGGGCCTCGTGACCAGCGGCCTCCAGATCTACCGGGCATACCCACGCTTCGGTGAACGGGGCGGACCCTACCTGCCACAGCCCTTTCAGGATGTTGCCTTCCCCGAGTGGGCCAGACTGGGGGGCTGGTTGGCAGGCGGTCTCCGGTGGCACTTCTTCTTGATGTGGCCGCTCATGCTGTTGGGAGCGACCTATTTCGTGTACCTGGGAGTCTCCGGGGAGTGGCGCAAGCTCCTCTTCCGCCCCCGCGACATCCGCCCTGCCATTCGGATGCAGGCCTACTACCTGCGCCTGGTGAAGGAGCATCCCCCCCAGGGGAAGCACAATGCGCTGCAGAAGCTGGCGTACACGTTCATCCTGTCCCTGGGGGTGATCTCGGTGCTCACCGGCTGGGCCATCTACAAGCCCGTTCAGCTCTCCTGGCTGACGGCGCTCTTCGGAGGATTCCAGGCAGCCCGGTACTGGCACTTCTGGGCGGTCTGGCTCTTCGTGGCCTTCACTGCTGCACACGTCTTCATGGTCCTCGTCGCCGACCGGGCATCGCTCCGGGCCATGATCAGCGGTACCTACCGCGGGAGGTTCACCGATGCCGAACCGTGAGCCGGGTCGCAGGGCCTTCGTCGCCAGCTCGGTCGCGGGGCTTCTTGCCGCGTGTGGCTGGGACGGGGGCGACCTTGTACGCCCCCGTCTGCAAGCGTTCTCCGGTTTCAACGACCGGATCAGCCAGCTTCTCTTCTCGAAAGACCGTCTGGCCCCCACCTACGACCCCAGTGAGCGGTCCCGCAGCTTCCCGGCCTATCACATCAGCCGGATGACGCCGACGTTGGACGACCCCTCGGCATGGCGCCTCGAGGTGGGGGGGCTCGTGGAGCGGCCCCTTTCGCTCTCCCTGGACGACATCCGTAGGCCGGCAGGTCTCACGTACACCGTCAAGCATCACTGTGTGGAGGGTTGGTCCGCCATCGCGACATGGTCGGGGCTTCCGCTGAGGACGGTGGCGGACCTGGCAGGGGTCCACTCCGAAGCCCGCTACGTGCGCTTCGACTCCTTCGACGCCGGCTTCTACAACGGGTGGGACCTCGAGTCGGCCCTCCATCCTCAGACGATCCTCGCCTACGGCTTCAACCAAACCGACCTGGGGCCCGATCACGGGGCCCCCCTTCGTGTATACGCGCCCCACAAGCTGGGGTACAAGCTCACAAAGTACCTCACCCGGATCACGTTTACCGACGAGCGTCCGGGCGGCTATTGGGAAGACCAGGGATACCCGTGGTACGGCGGCGTCTGACGGCCCTGGCACTCGGCACGCTTCTCCTGGTCGGAGCTTGTGGCCGAGAACGGGACATGCTCGAACGCATGGAGATGCCGGACACCATGGACATCATGCGGGCCATGGAGGACGCCGTGGTGCGGGACTCCGTGATGGACGTCATGCCCGGGGGCGAGATGGTACGAGGCGACTCGACCGCCACAGCCGGACTTCTGAAGGACAAGATGTAGCGGTTCTTCGCTGGTTCGAGTCCAGCAGTGCCCATTTGGCGGCACAGGGCTTTGCGGCCTTGGGCCGGCGTTGGCTCATGGCTCCGAATCGAGGACGAATCCCCCGTCCCCGTCCTTGTCGCCCCTGTAACCTCGACCCAGAATGGGTCCACGCCCCTCTTTGCCCGAGCCCCATCAGGAGAGCGCCATGACATCGCGTCGTCGTTTCGTGCGGGATTCCAGCATCGTGGCAGGGGGAGCGCTGGCCGTCCCAGGCCTCCTGCGGGCTCAGATGGGCCGGGTAGCGCCCAGCGACCGCATCCGGGTGGGCGCCATCGGCATCAACGGCATGGGCTTC
>JBDHGI010000046.1:0-23542 GCA_039589955.1 Gemmatimonadota bacterium
ACCTCATCCCCGTACCGCCATGAATCGCACACGCATCGGCGTCGCGGCCGCGCTCCTGACGGCCGTAGCGGCCACGGCCGCCGCCGCCCACGATCTGTTCATCAAGCTGGACTCCTACCGTCTCCCACCCGGAGCCGCCGTGCGGGTCCCCATCATCAACGGGACCTTCCAGGTGAGCGAGAACTCCATCGGCCCGGAGCGGGTGGGCGACGTGTCCCTGGTCCTCGAGGGGATGCGCCACGAGCTCGACCTGGACACCTGGGACGCCGACGGGGATTCCACCTTCCTGGGTCTCCGCACGGGAGATCCCGGAACGTACGTGCTGGGCATCTCCACGCTGCCCAACGAGCTGGACCTGGACGCCGACGACTTCAACCTCTACCTGGCCAGCGACGGCGTGGTGGACGTCCTCAAGCAGCGCGCCCTGGACGGCGAGTTGGACGAGGGAGCCCGGGAGCGCTACTCCAAGCACGTGAAGGCCATCTTCCAGGTGGGCGGTCGCACGTCGGCGGGACTCGACTTGGTGCTGGGGTACCCTGCCGAGCTGGTGCCCCTGGACAACCCCTACGAGGCCTCGGTGGGCGACGAGCTGTCCTTCCGCGCCGTGGTGGACGGAAGCCCGGTACGCGGGCAACTGGTCATCGCAGGCGGGGACGGCGGCGGCCACGAGATCCCCGAAAGTGAGGCCCGAACCGACTCCGACGGGGTGGTGACCTTCACCCTGGACGTGCCGGGCCGATGGTACGTGAAGTTCATCAACATGCAGAGAACCGACGCCGAGGGGCTCGACTACGAGTCCAAGTGGGCGACGATCTCCTTCGAGATCCGCTAACACAGATACCCCTTCACCCGACAGATCCATGCGTGTGTCGACTCCGGCCCTCCTGCTCCTCTCCCTGGCCTTCCATCCCCTGGCGGTCGCGCCGGCCGTGGCCCAGAGCGCCCGCCAAGCCGGCACCTCGGCCGGAGGCATGGTCGCCGCCGCCCAACCCCTGGCCACCGACGCCGGCGTGCGCATGCTCGAGCTCGGGGGCAACGCCGCGGACGCCGCGGTGGCCGCCGCCTTCGCCATCGCCATCGTCGAGCCCACCATGAACAGCATCGGCGGGCGCAACCAGATCCTCGTCCGACTCCCCGACGGCACCGTCCACGGAATCGACGGAACGACCCAGGCGCCCTGGGACTACGACTACGACAGCGCGCCCCAGGCCTCCTACGGGTATCCGGTCGTCGGGATCCCCGGCGCGCTGGCCGGGCTCATGCGCCTGCACCGGGAGCACGGATCCCTACCCCTGGCCACGGTCATGGCCCCCGCCATCGACTACGCCGAGAACGGATTCCGCCTCACCGCCGGGGAGGCGCGCATGCTCGCAGGAGCAGCCGTGCAGGCTTCGGAGTTCCCTGCCACGCGCGCCATCTACCTCGACCGCGAGGGCGAGCCGTTTGCCTCCGGGAGCCTCCTGGTCCAGAAGGACTACGCCGAGACCCTGCGAGCCATCCGGGACGGAGGCCACGATGCCTTCTACCGCGGCGCGATCGCCGAGCGCATGGCGGAGGACCTGGCCGAGCACGGGAGCGCCGTGACACTTCGGGCGATCGGTGACTACGAGGCCCTGGACGCCCGGATCGTCCGAGGCAGCTACCGGGGCTACGAGCTCGTGGCCCTGGACGTCCCCGCCGCCGGCTCCGTGTCCATCCAGGCGCTCCACGTCATGGAGAGGTTCGACCCGGACTCCATGGACGACGAGGAGTGGGCAGCCGTCATCGGACAGGCCCTGGGAGCGGCCAGCCGGGAGCTGGACGGATTGGGCACGGACACGGCCGCCGCCCGGGCCACCTCAAAGGCGTGGGCGGCCACGGTAGCCGAGCAGATCCGGATTCCCGGGGCGCGCCCCTTCGAATCCGCTCCCTCGCTACCGCCCCCGGGCCCCCGAGGCGACGGCCACGGCCATACCACCCACCTCACCACGGCGGACGCCGAAGGCATGATGGTGGCGCTGACCCAGACGCTGGGCCCCGCCATGGGCTCCAAGGTGGTTACCCCGGGGCTGGGCTTCCTGTACGCGTCGACCCTGGGCGGTTACCTCGGTCGGATGGACGCTGGCGAGCGGGCCCGCTCCTTCATCTCCCCCGTCATGGTCTTCCGGGACGGGGAGCCCGTCCTGGCGCTGGGAGCGGCCGGAGGCGCCCGCATCGTGTCGGGCGTGGTGCAGGTGATCTCCCGGGTCATCGACGACGGCATGAGCCTTGCGGCGGCCCTCGAGGCCCCCCGCGTCCACATGGAACGGAACGGCAGCCTGAACGCCGAGACGTCGCCGGACATCGGATGGACCCCGGCTCAGCTCGCCGACATCCAGGCGCTGGGCATCGACGTCACCGAGACGACCCGGGCCGGGGCCTTCTCCCGGGTTCACGCCGTGCTGTACGATGCCGCTACCGGCCTGTGGCACGGCGGTGCGGACCCCGACTGGGAGGGAACCGCCCGGGGCCCCCGTCGTACTCAGGACCGCAACCGCTGAGCCGGTCGCAGACCTTCCACTCCACGGAGCCGAAACCGTATGCAGCGCAGACTGCCCGCCCTGCTCTTCGCCACCGCCCTGCTCATGCCCGGCGACCTCCTGACGCCCCACGGCCTGAGCGCCCAGGACGGCAAGGCCTTCGTCGCCGACTTCATCGACCGACACGCGGACGCCTACGGCGATATCGCCCAGAGCATCTGGGACCTGGCCGAGGTCGGCTACCAGGAGACCGAGAGCTCGGCGCTCCTCCAGAGTGCACTCCGGGCGGCCGGCTTCCGGATCGAGGAGGGCGTGGCGGGCATTCCCACCGCCTTCTTGGCGAGCTGGAGCAACGGCGACGGCCCCGTGGTGGGGATCCTGGCCGAGTTCGACGCCCTCCCGGGCATCACCCAGGACCGATCCCCCACGAGGGATCCCATCGAGGACAAGCCCGCCGGTCACGCGTGCGGACACCATCTGTTCGGCACCGGCTCCACCGCCGCCGCTCTGGCGGTGAAGGCGTGGATGGAGGAGACGGGCCGCACCGGCACCCTGCGGCTCTACGGGACCCCGGCCGAAGAGGGCGGTGCGGGCAAGGTCTACATGGTGAGGGCTGGCCTCTTCGAGGACGTGGACGTGGTCCTGCACTGGCACGCCGGCGACCAGAACTCGGCGGGAGCCTACAGCACCCTGGCCAACAAGAGCGCGAAGTTCCGCTTCCGGGGGGTGAGCGCCCACGCCGCCGGAGCACCCGAGCGGGGGCGCTCCTCCCTCGACGCCGTGGAGGCCATGAACCACATGGTCAACCTCATGCGGGAGCACGTCCCGCAGGAGACCCGCATCCACTATGTCATCACGTACGGAGGGGCGGCGCCCAACGTCATCCCGGACTTCGCCGAGGTCTTCTACTACGTGCGCAACCCCGATCCCGCCAACGTCCTGTCGATCTTCGACCGGGTGGTGAAGGCCGCCGAGGGCGCGGCCCTGGGGACGGGCACCGACATGGAGTACGAGGTCATTCACGGCATCTACAATCTCCTGCCCAACGTCGCCCTCCAGAGGGCCATGCACGCCAACCTCGAAGGCGTGGGCGGCGTCCTGTACGACGACGAGGAGTGGACCTTCGCCGAGCTCGTCCGCCGCACCCTCCCCGGGGACGCTCCGCCCATCGAGACGGCGGCCGACGTCCAGCCCTTCTTCATCGCCGAGCGCAGCCGAAGCGGCTCCACCGACGTGGCCGACGTGAGCTGGGTGGTGCCCACGGCCGGCATGCGCGCCGCCACCTGGGTCCCCGGGACATCGTCCCACTCGTGGCAGGCCATCGCATCGGGAGGCACGACCATCGGCAACAAGGGGATGATCGTGGCCGCCAAGACGCTGGCCATGACGGCGCTGGACCTGTTCACCGACCCAGACCTCGTCGCCGCGGCCCGAGCCGAGCACCGGCAGCGCATCGGCCCCGACTTCCAGTACAACCCGCTCCTCGGGGACCGGGACCCGCCCCTCGACTACCGGAAGCCGGCCGGGCCGGGAGGCCCGTAGAGACTCCGCAGGCGCATCGGCGTCCCGGCCGCGGGCCCCCGTCTCCGACTGTCCGCCGCCCCGGTCGACCTCCGAAACAGCCGTCCCGGGCCACCCGTAGGGGAGACCGACCATCGGTAGGGAATGGACGGGAGGGGACTCTTGGACGCGCTCCACCAGCAGATCCGCCACGCGGTCCGCAAGCTCATGCGGGCGCCGCTCTTCAGCGCCATCGCCCTCTCGACCCTCGCGGTGGGCATCGGCAGCAACGCCGCCATCTTCAGCGTGGTGAACGGAGTGCTGCTCAAGCCGCTCCCCTTCGAGGCCCCCGACGAGCTCGTGGGTGTGTGGCACACGGCGCCCGGCCTGGGCTTCGACGACGTGAACCAGTCACCCGCGCTCCACTTCACCTATGTGGAGGAGAGCCGCACCTTCGCCTCCGTCGGCATGTGGGACCCGGGGCAGGTATCGGTGACCGGTCTCGCCGAGCCCGAGCAGGTGGACGCCATGTGGGTCACCCACCAGACACTGCCGCTACTCCGCATCCGGCCCATGCTGGGACGGACCTTCACCCCGGAGGAGGACCACCCCGACGGCCCCCAGACCGTCATGCTCTCCCACGGATACTGGGAGCGCCGATTCGGCGGAGATGCGGGGGTCCTGGGTCGGACCGTGAGCATCGACGGCGTCACCCGGGAGGTGATCGGCGTGATGCCCGCGGACCTGCGCTTCCTCGCCTACGACTCGGACGTCTACCTGCCGTTCCGCTTCGATCCTGACGAGGTGTTCGTCGGGAACTTCAGCTACCAGGCGGTGGCCCGGCTGAACCCCGACGCGAGCGTGGAGTCGGCCAACGCCGACGTGGAGCGCATGCTGCCCGTGGCGGTGGAGCGCTACCCCGGAGGGATCAGCCTGGGGATGATGCAGGAGGCTCGCTTCGGTCCCAACGTGCGCCCCCTCAAGCAGGACGTGGTGGGCGACGTGGGGAGCGTCCTGTGGGTGCTGCTGGGAACCGTGGCCATCGTCCTCCTCATCGCCTGCGCCAACGTGGCGAACCTCTTCCTCGTCCGCTCCGAGGGGAAGCAGCAGGAGATGGCGGTGCGCACGGCCATGGGAGCGTCCAAGGGCCGCCTCACCGTCGACATGCTCGTGGAGAGCCTGGTGCTGGGCGTCGGGGGCGGGATACTGGGACTGGTGCTGGCCTACGGCGGTCTGAAGCTCCTGGTGGCGCTGGGCCCGGAGAGCCTGCCTCGCCTGGACGAGATCGGCGTCGACGCCGTGGTCCTGCTCTTCACGTTGGCGGTGTCCATCCTCGCGGGAGCCCTCTTCGGCCTGTTCCCGGCCCTCCGGTACGGCGGCGCCGGCCTGGTCAACGCCCTCAAGGAGGGCGGCAGGGGAGGGAGCGCCGGCAGGGAGAGGCACGTGGCGCGCAACGCCCTCGTGGTCGCCCAAATGGCCCTGGCCCTCGTGCTCCTCACCGGCTCGGGCCTGATGGTCCGGAGCTTCCAGGCGCTCCGCTCGGTGGAGCCGGGGTTCGAGAGGCCCGAGGAAGTGGTGACCTTCCGGGTCACCATACCCGACGCCGAGATCGAGGAGACCGAGCAGGTGGCGATGGCACACCAGGAGATCCTCCGCCGCATCCAGGCCGTGCCAGGCGTGAGTAGGGCGGCCTTCTCTTCCTCGGTCACCATGGACGGCTGGGACAGCAACGATGGCGTCGAGACGGAGAGCGACCCGGTGGAGGGCGACCAGATTCCTCCCATCCGCCGGTTCAAGTGGGTCGGCGGCGGCTACACCGAAACGATGGGGAACGACCTGGTGGCCGGCCGCGCCATCACCTGGGCCGACATCCAGGACCGCGCCAAGGTCGTCATGGTCACGGAGAACCTGGCCCGGGAGGAGTGGGGCGACGCCCCGTCGGCCCTGGGCCAGCGGATCCGCCAGTTCGGAGGGGAGCTGGGCGAGGGCGCCTGGTACGAGGTGGTGGGCGTGGTGGGCGACATCCACGACGACGGCGTCGACCAGGACCCGGTGGCCACGGTGTACTGGCCTCAGGTGGTCAGCGACTTCTGGGGCGACGACCTCTTCACGACGCGCTCCATGGCCTACGCCGTCCGGGGGGCGGCGGGGGGCCCCGCCACCCTCCTGCCCCAGCTTCGCGAGGCGGTGTGGTCCGTGAACCCCAACCTTCCCCTGGCACGCGTCCGGACCCTGCACGAGATCGTCGCCGACTCCATGGGCCGCACCTCCTTCACCCTCGTGCTGCTGGGGATCGCCGCCGCCGTGGCCCTCTTCCTGGGCTCCGTGGGGATCTACGGGGTGATCTCCTACATCGTCTCGCAGCGTACCCGGGAGATCGGCGTGCGCATGGCCCTGGGTGCCGAGCGGTCCGACGTGAGCGGCATGGTCCTCAGGCAGGCGGGCGGCCTGGCCTTCGGCGGCGTGGTCGTCGGCCTCGCTGCCGCCGCGGGCCTCACCCGGCTCATGTCGTCGCTGCTCTACGGCGTGAGCCCCATGGACCCGGCGACCTTCGCCTCCGTGGCCCTCGGGCTCTCCGCCGTCGCGCTGCTGGCCAGCTGGATTCCGGCCCGGCGGGCCGCGCGGACCGATCCGGTGGTGTCGCTGCGCTTCGAGTAGAGCCCCTACGCCACCGGGGCGTAAAGGCCTACGGAAACCGGAAGAGGCCGGCCCAGTGTCCGGACGGTCAGCCGGATGCGCCGGACGGTGGCGGCGCCGAACCGGTCGAGCTTGCGGTATCCCACGGTCTCGCCCCGGGCGAGGGTGGACCAGCCGCTCCCGTCGGATCCCTCCAGCGTCCAGCCCTCGACCCGCTGGCCCCGGGCGATGTCCTCGCGAAGATCGGACACACCCACGACGGCTCGCTCGCCCAGGTCCAGCACACCCACCGCCTCTCTCGGACCGGCCTGACGCCACTCCATGCCGCGCCCGCCGGTGAGGTCCTTGGTGATCTCGTCGAGGCGAGCGCGCATGCCCCGAAGGCTCGCCACGTCACGGGGGTGCAGGAGACCGTCCCGTGTGGGAGGCACGTTGAGGAGGAGCTTCGAGTTCCGTCCCACGGACGTGAAGTACAGGTCGACCAGGTCGTCGGGCGTGCGCACCAGCCCGTCCTCGGCGGGGTGATAGAACCAGCCCGGGCGGATCGACACGTCGGTCTCGCCGGGACGCCAGACCGTGCCGTCCCGGTCGCCGTGCTGCAGCTGGCGCATCACCTCGCCACCCGTCATTCCAGGAACGGGGACGGTCTCCGGGTGGACCGTCGACCAGTTGGGATCCCCTGCCGAGCCGCGCTCGTTTCCGATCCAGCGGACGCCTGGCCCCGCGTCGGAGAAGATCACGGCGTCGGGCTGAAGCGTGAGCACGTGTTCCCAGAAGCGCGGCCAGTCATACTCCTGCCTGCGCCCGTCAGGGCCCTCGCCGTTGGCTCCGTCGAACCAGACCTCGTGGATCTCGCCGTACCCGGTCAGCAGCTCGGTGAGCTGGGCCACGAACACGTCGTTGTAGCGGGGCGAGTCGCCGTACGCGGGGTGGTTCCGGTCCCAGGGCGAGCAATACAGGCCGACCTTCAGGTTCTCGGCCCGACAGGCGTCGACGAAGTCCCGCACCACGTCGCCCCGTCCGTCACGCCACGGGCTCGAAGCCACCGAGTGCTGGGTGGTGGCCGTGGGCCACAGGCAGAATCCGTCGTGGTGCTTGGCCGTCAGCACCATGGCCCGGAAGCCCGTCCCCCTGGCCACCCGGGCCCATTGGCGGGCGTCGAGCCTGCCGGGACGGAAGATGGCCGGGTCCTCCGTGCCGTCTCCCCACTCCCGGTCGGTGAAGGTGTTCACACCGAAGTGGAGGAAGAGGGCGAGCTCGTCGCGCTGCCACTCCAACTGGGAGGGAGACGGCAGGGGTCGGGTCTGCGTGGGGCCGCGGAGAGCCGCGGCGGTGGCGGTGAGTCCGCCGATCCCCCACGGTCCGCCGAACTTCGGCAGGCCCAGGGCCACCGCGGCGGCGGCGGCAAGGAAGCTCCGCCGGTCGAGGTCGGGAGCGGCTCCCCCGGGAAGATCGGTCCGGCGGCTCACGATCCGCTTCCGTCCGCGAGGCTCCTCAGCTCGTGACCGAGGCGGAAGGGATCCTCGCCATCCTCGCCCCGCACTCTCCGGCTCACCGTCCGATACAGGCGGCGAAGCAGGTCCATGGCGGGCCGGGACCCGGGGAGCGGTCGCCTCCGCCGGGCCGCGTCCAGGACGACGAAGGGCGCCGCCACGTCCTTCAGGGGCCGCTCCCGTCCCTCCTCCTTCCCCCAGACCCACGCCGCGTGGATGGCGGCGCCCAGCGCCGCGCCCTCTCCTTCGACGGGCGCCGTGTCGGCTCCGAAGACGTCGGCGATGGCCTGGCACCACGACGGCGATCGGGAGAGGCCGCCGGTGAGGCGGATCTCACGGGGGGTCACGGGCATCCGGGCGAAGCCGTCGTAGAGGTTGAGGACGTGGCCCTCGAGGACGGCCCGGCACAAGGCGGCGGGCGTGAAGTCGTCGGGACCGAATCCGAAGGTGATCGCGGACGCGACAGGAAGGTCCGGCGTGCGCTCTCCCACGTACCACGGGATGAGGAGACGCCCCCGATTGCCCGCTGGGGTCTCGGCGACGACGGCGTCGAAGGCCTCGTGGGTGAGCCCCAGGTGACCCCTGAGCTCGTCGTACCCGTTGCCCATGTTGGACACGCACAGCAGCGGCAGATGATGTCCGGTGCTGTCGGCGAAGGCGGCGATCTCTCCGCGCGGATCGACGAAGGGCTCCTCCAGGAAGGTGTAGGCGGTGCCGCTCGTCCCGAGGCTCACGGTGACGATGCCCGGCTCGACGTTCCCCGTCCCCACCGCTCCGTACATGTTGTCACCGCTGCCGGCGTCGACGCGGCAGTGTCGGGGTAGCCCGTGACGGGCCGCCAGCTCCGGCGCCAGCGTCCCGATGGTCCTGTCCGACGGACGCACGGGGGGCAGCTTGCCCGCCAGGGCCGGGTCGATGGCCTCGAGGAGCCTCTCGGACCAGCTGCCGGTGCCGGGATGCCAGAGCGCCGTGCCCGAGGCGTCCCCGGGCTCCATCACCGCCACGCCTCCCGACGGACCGCCGGTGAGGTGCCAGTTCACGTAGTTGTGGACCAGGAAGCAGGTGGCCGTCCGGGCGAAGGCGTCCGGCTCGTGCCGGCGCATGTGGAGGAGCTTCGCCGCCGTGTACCCCGTCCGCTGGCTGTTGCCGACCTCGGCGATCATCGCCTCGAAGCCCCCGACGGCCTCGGTGAGGATCCGGCACTCCTCCATGGTCGAGAAGTCGTTCCACAGCTTGCTCCTGTCCCGGGCCAGGCTGCCGTCGGCCGCCAGGGCGACCAGTCCGTGCTGCTGCCCCGAGACGGATAGGCATCCTATACGCTCCGTCGGCACGCCGTGGTGCGCCATCCTCCCCAGGACGAGCTCGACGGCCTCGATCCACATCCGGGGATCCGACTCGGAGACGCCGTCGCCCAGCCCGGGGATCACGCCTCTTGACGTCCCGTACCGGGGCAGGTCCGTGTCGTAGTCGACCTGATCCACGTGGACGACGGAGCCGGCCTCCGGGTCGATGACCACCAGCTTGCAGCTCTGGGTGGAGACGTCCAGCCCGGCGAAGAGCGGCCCGTGGCGTACGCGCTGCGGCATCCCGACGCCTCTCCTCACAGGTGGTCGATGAGGATCTCCTCCAGCACCCCCCGATGGTCGGCGGGGCGGAGGTGGCAGTCCAGGATCCGTTCGTGGGGCAGACGAGCCACCCGCTCCTTCAGCCGTCGGAGCGCCCGGACGTTCAGATCCACGGCCTTGCGCACCGGCAGGTTCTCCGGGTTGATGTCGATCCCGTACCACCCTTCGTACCCCATGGCCCACAGGGCGTAGAGGAGGGCCTCCGCCTCGTGGGGATTCACCACGCCCACGTTGTTGTCCTGGTCGTAGTTGCCGTCCGGCTGGCTGTTCCAGTGGGTGTGGGCCAGGCGCCCTTCCATCCCCACCAGGGAGAAGGCGGCAGGCAGCATCTCGAAGCCCATCTTCACGTGCCCCGTCTCGGGGTTGAGACCCACCAGGGCGTGCCCTTCGTCCAGGAGCCCGCGGTTCTCCACGCTTTTCAGGCGAGCCTCGATGCGCTGGGCGGCCAGGATGCCTTCGGCCGTCGTCCGGTAGATGTTGTTGGCCGCGGGCTCGTACGGCTTCGGCTCGATGGCGACGCGAACGCCCGGCACCTCGTCCATGGCCTCGGCCATGGCCCCCTCGAACCGGTCCCACATGGCCATGTAGGGCGTGCCGTGGAGGTAGCGGTACCCGTCCATCCCCGGCCACGAGATGGCCATGTCCGCTCCCAGGTCCCTGACGAGGCGAAGCGCGCCCACGGCGATCTCCACGGCGTGGTCCCTCACGGCTCGGTCGGGGTTGGACAGGCTGCCGAACTCGAAGCGCTTGTCGAAGAAGTGGGAGAAGGGAACGGCCACCAGGCGGATGCCCGCCTCCTCCCGGAGCCGACGGTAGAGGTGTCCGTTCTCCTCGTTCACCTCGGCCGGGTAGTGGGCCTCGATCCCCCCCACCCCCAGGGCCTTCATGTCGGCGGCCATCTCCAAGCGCTCCTCGACGGAGGCCTCGGGGACGAATCGATCGTGGAAGCGCCCACCCCCCGGGGTGAAGTACCAGATGCCGACGCTGAACCGGAGCTCCAGATCCTCGCTCAGGTTCCGGAGCATCTGCTCCGGCGTCCGCGCACGGCGCTGGGGCCGGAGATCGGCGAGAGCGTACGTCATGTGTGCACCTCCTACCGGGGAAGCCGGACGCTCTCCCCCGTCACCTGGAACCGTCCCGTGATCACTCCGGTGGTCGCGGCGTCCGCCACACCGGAGAAGCCCGGCTGCTTCCCGCCCACGCTCACCTCGAACCAGCCGGGCTTCACGACCCTCTCGCCCTCGACGTCGGTGAGGTAGAGCTGCACCACCTCCTCGCCCGCCCGGGAGCCCGTGTTCTCGACCTCCACCGACAGCCGCACCTCCTCCCCGGCGCCGACCCGGGAAGGCAGATCGAGGGCCCCGTAGGCGAAGGTGGTGTAGCTCAGGCCGTGGCCGAAGGGGAAGACCGGCTGGCCGTGGAGGTAGCGGTACGTCCGCCCCTCCATGCCGTACTCTTCGAAGGGCAGAAGCTGGTCCGCCGAGGCGTAGAACGTCAGGGGGGCCGCCGGAGCGAGGACCACCGTGGACGGCGTCGTCGGGGGAGGCCCGCCTCCGGAACACCCCGGCAGCGGCGACAGCACCAGCGCCGCCATCGACGCGGCCACGAGGCCGTAGGGGATCTTCACGGGTCTCTGCCCTCCACCAGCGTCTCGAAGGCCCCGGGGCGCAGCTCGGTCAGAGCCCCGACGGGCAGATCGGCCCCGGCGCCCGCCTCCGGCCCGATGCCGATGCTCGCCATCCCCGCCCGCCTTGCCGCCTCGACGCCCGCCGCCGCGTCCTCCACCACGACGCAGCGGGACGGCACCACGCCCAGCCGGGCCGCCGCCACCAGGAAGACCTCGGGGTCCGGCTTGCCGGCGGTGACGTCTTCGGCGCCCACCAGCGTCTCGATGAGGCCCCCGAGGGAAAGGGCCGAATGCATCACCTCGATGTTCTTCCTTGGCGCCGAGGAGGCGATGGCCTGCCGCCATCCTCCGTCGTGGAGGGCACGGACCCACTCGGCGGCGCCGGGCAGCGGCTCGATCCCCTCGGCCTGCACGAAGCTGCGGTACGCGATCTCCTTGGCGTCCCCCACCCTCCGGACGCGATCGGCGCCGGCATCGGGCCCGAGCCATCCCCGGAGGATCTCCTCGTTCCTCTGGCCGAAGGTGGCCCGGAAGTCCGCCTCGGTGATCCTGATCCCCTCGGCTCCGAGGACCGCCTGCCACGAGCGCCAATGGTAGACGCTGGAGTCGGCGAGGGTGCCGTCCAGGTCCCAGAGCACGGCCCGGGGCTCCAGCCCCTCAGCTCTGACCATAGTAGGCGTCGGACCCGTGCTTGCGCAGGAAGTGCTTGTCCACCAGCCAGGGGGCGGGGCGGGGCGCGTCGGGAGCCACGCCGAGCATCGTGCACTCCATGCGCGCCAGGAGCTCCAGGATCCGGGAGCGCTCCACTGCCTGGTGGGCGTCGGCGCCCCAGGTGAAGGGTCCGTGGTGGGCCACGAGCACGGCGGTGACCTCCTCGGGCGAGACGGAGGCGGAGCGGAAGGTCTCGACGATCACCAGCCCCGTGTTGCGCTCGTAGGCGTCCTCCACCTCCTCCCGCGTCAGAGCCCTCGTGACAGGCACGTCTCCCCGGAAGTGGTCGGCATGGGTGGTGCCCATGCAGCGCACCCCGAGACCCGCCTGGGCCAGGGCGGTGGCGAGCTCCGAGTGGGTGTGGGCCACCCCGCCACACGGGAACGCCCGGTAGAGCTCCAAGTGCGTGGGGGTGTCCGACGAGGGACGGAGATCTCCCTCCACGACCTCACCACTCTCCATGGACACCAGTACCATGTGCTCCGGAGTCAGATCCTCATAGGGGATGCCGCTGGGCTTGATGGCGAAGAGCCCCGCCTCCCGGTCCGCGCCGGACACGTTGCCGAACGTGGCCGTCACGAGGCCGCTCCCGGCGAGCTCCAGGTTGGCCCTGCAGACCTCCTCCCTGAGCGCATCCGCGGTGAGGCTCACTCGCCCTCTCCCACGACCCGCTCCCTGAGGGCCAGGAGCCGCTTCATCAGGGTGGGGAGGTCGGCGTGCGCCCCCCCGACGCCTCCGAAGACGTCGTGCAGCTCGCTGTACATGGCGAAGAGCTCGTCGTACACCTCGTGGGCGGTCGGGTCCGGAGCGAAGCGCTCGTCGCTCAGGGACGTCATGGCGGCCTGCGCCGCGTCGAAGGAGTCGTACCCGCCGGCGTCGGATCCCGCGGTCACGGCCGCGGCGATGGCGGCGCCCAGGGCCGGGGTCTGCGTCGAGCCGGCGATGAGCATGGGCCGACCGAGGACGTCGGCGTAGACCTGCATGAACAGGTCGTTCTTGGCCGCGATGCCGCCGCAGCACACGATGCGCTCCACGGAAACCCCACGCTCGGTGAGTCGCTCGACGATCATGCGGGCGCCGAAGGCGGTGGCCTCGATGAGGGCCCGGTAGACCTCGGCGCGGGTCGTGTGCAGGGTCTGGCCCAGCAGGAGGCCGGTGAGGCGCGTGTCCACCAGGATGGTGCGGTTGCCGTTGTTCCAGTCCAGGGCCAGGAGACCGGACTCTCCCGGACGGAGCCGGGCCGCGCCGTCGGAGAGCTCGCCGTGGAGCGCGTCGTCGCCCTCGCAGACGTAGTCGACCCACCAGCGGAGCAGGTCGCCCACGGCGGACTGGCCGGCCTCGATGCCGTAGTCGCCGGGCATGACCGATCCGTCGACGATGCCGCAGATGCCCGGGACGTCGCCGAGGGGATCCGACGTGGGCGCCACGGCGATGTCACAGGTGGACGTTCCGATGATCTTCACCAGCGTGCCCGGCTCCACCCCCGCCCCCACGGCCCCGTAGTGGGCGTCGAACGCCCCCATGGCGATGGGGATCTCCTCCGGGAGGCCCAGCGTCTCGGCCCACTCCGCCGAGAGCGTCCCCGCCGGCCGGTCGGCCGCCCAGGCCTCGTCGTACAGCCGGTCCCTGAGCTCGGCCAGGCGCGGATCCAACCGCGTCAGGAACTCCTTGGACGGCAGGCCACCCCACGCCCGGGAGTACAGGGCCTTGTGGCCGGCGGCGCACACGCCTCGCTTTATGGCGCCCGGATCGTCGATCCCCGCCAGGACCGCCGGGATGTAGTCGGCCAGCTCGACCCAGCTCGCGGCGGCCTCGAAGACCTCCGGTGCCACCTTCAGGCATCGCCAGACCTTCGACCAGAACCACTCCGACGAGTACGTGCCGCCGATGGGCGCCAGGTACTCCGGGGCGTGATGAGCGGCGGTGGCCGTGATGTCCGCCGCTTCGCGTGTGCCGGTGTGGTCCTT
Source organism: Gemmatimonadota bacterium (assembly GCA_039589955.1). Classification (GTDB taxonomy): domain Bacteria; phylum Gemmatimonadota; class Gemmatimonadetes; order Longimicrobiales; family Gaopeijiaceae; genus SZUA-318. Next base: position 14,059 of record JBDHGI010000046.1, read on the forward strand.
CCACAGCCAGGCGTGGGCTGCCGGGTTGTCCCTCCAAGCGGGATCCAGGGCCAGCGGGCGTGCGCTGGCGTCGACGGGAATGGGCGTGGACCCCGTGGTGTCCACGCCGATGCCGATGACCCGCTCCCTGGCGAAGCCCGGGTCGCCTTCCGCCTCGGCCAGGGCACCCGCCGTCGCCTCCCGGAGGCCCTGCAGGTAATCCGCCGGGTTCTGGCGAGCCAGGTGGGGATCCCGAGGGTCGAGGATGATGCCGCGATCACCCGAGGGATAGTCGAACACCTCGGTCCCCACCGTCCGGCCGTCGGCGCACGACACGACCACCGCCCGAACGGAGTTGGTCCCGTAGTCCAGACCCAGCGTGAATCTCGACTGCACGACGGCCCCTCCCCTCACCCGCGGAAGTAGAGGTAGGCGAGCGTGATCATGACCAGCACGATGGCGGACCCCACCACGTCCCGATAGTCCCAGCTTCCCCGGGAGCGGGCGCGGTGCTCGTCGGTGACGGTGGCGTAGGTCAGGCCCGAGATGTGCTCGTAGGTCGGCTCCCGGGTGGCGTAGCTGACGCCCACCATGACGGCGACCGCGGTGACGAAGATGATCAGGCTGTAGTACTGGAAGTAGATGTTGTTCACGATCCACAGGAACGAGCCCGGGGCGTATCCGCCTTCGTAGCCACCCAGGCCCAGGGCCACCGGCGTGTCCACCGCCAGCCGGAAGGCGCCCAGGGCGAAGCCGGAGATCAGAGCCGCGAGGCACCCCTTGGCGTTCAACCGCTTCATGAACACGCCGAGGAAGAACACCGCGAAGATGGGCGGCGCCAGATAGCTCTGCACACCCTGGAGGTACTCGTACAGGCCCCGCGCCCCCTGGATGACGGGGATCCACGCCAGGCCGATGACCACCATGATGGTCGTGGCGACGCGGCCCACCCACACCAGGCGGTGCTTGGTGGCCTCGGGATTCCACTTCTGGTACAGGTCCATGGTGAAGAGCGTGGAGGACGCGTTGAACACGCCGGCCAGGGAGCTCATGAGGGCCGCCAGCAGCCCTGCCACCACGAGCCCCCTGACCCCGACCGGAAGCACGCTCATCACCAGCAACGGGAAGGCCGCCTGGGCCTCGAAGGGGATCACGTTGCCGTCGGCGTCCACCATCTGGCTCAGCGCCGAGTAGTCGCCGGTCTTGGCCAGAGCCAGGGCGATCATCCCCGGGATGATGAAGATGAACACCGGCAGGAGCTTCAGCATGCCGGCGAAGACGCTGCCCCGGCGCGCCTGGGTCTCGTCCCTGGCGCCCAGCGCCCGCTGCACGATGTACTGGTCCGTGCACCAGTACCACAGCCCGATGATGGGCGCGCAGAAGAGCATGCCAAGCCACGGATAGTGGCCGTTGAAGTACCAGGCGATGCGGCGCTCCTCCATCACCGGAGCCCAGGTGCCCTCCATCCCCTCGGGGATGAGGGGCTTCCACAGGTTGAACATGTCCGGATCCAGAGCCGCCCGGAGCCCGCCCCAGCCCCCGAGATGGGACAGACCGTACCACGTGAGGAGCGCCGAGCCCAGCACCAGGATGAGGGTCTGCAGCGCCTCTGTGTACGCCACGGCCCGCATGCCGCCGGCCACGGTGTAGAGCCCCGTCATGAGGATGACGGCCACCGAGCCGATCCAGAAGCTGTTCAGGACCAGCGAGCCCACCTGGAGCTGCAGGTCCGGCAGCAGCGTGGCAAACACGACCCCGCCGGCGAAGATCCCCACCGCGATCTTCGTGAGGACGTACCCCACCAGAGAGATGAGGGACAGCACCCACCGGGACGCCGGAGAGAAGCGCCGCTCCAGGAACTCCGGCATGGTGTACACCCGGGAGCGCATGAAGAAGGGCACGAACACCCATGCCAGGATCAGCAGGCACCACGCGTGCAGCTCGTAGTGGGCCATGGCCACGCCGTCCGTCGCCCCGGATCCGGCGAGACCCACCAGGTGCTCCGATCCGATGTTGGACGCGAAGATGGACGCGCCCACGATGAACCACCCCAGGTTGCGGTCGGCCAGGAAGTAGTCGTCAGGGGTGTCCTTCCGCTTCGTGAACACCCAGACGGCCAGCGCCGCCAGAACACCCAGGTATGCCAGGATGATGAGCCAATCCAACGGGGCCATCGATCGAGCTCCTTTCCGGCGTCGGCGCTAGTGGATCACGTCGAATGCGAATACGGTGCGTGTCCGGTACTCCTCGCCGGGACGCAGGACGGTCGAGGGGAACGACGGTTGGTTTGGCGAGTCGGGGAAGTGTTGGGTCTCGAGGCAGAAGCCGCTCCGGTGCTCGTAGACCTGTCCGTCCTTTCCGGTGATGGTCCCGTCCAGGAAGTTGCCGGAGTAGAACTGGAGGCCCGGCTCCTCCGTGTGGATCTCCAGGGTCCGCCCGGTCGTCGGCTCCACCACCCGGGCCGCGAGCTCGAGTCCGTCACCCGTCCGGTCCAGCACGAAGTTGTGGTCGTAGCCCAGTCCGTTGTCGATCTGCGGGTGATCCGAGTCGATGCGGGCCCCGATGGCCGTCGAAGCGCGGAAGTCGAAGGGGGTCCCTTCCACGGTCGCGATGTCGCCGGTCGGGATCAGCTCCGAGCCCACGGGGGTGTACGCGCTGGCCGCGATCATGAGCTCGTGATCGAGGATGGTGCCCTGCCCCGCGAGGTTGAAGTAGCTGTGCTGCGTCAGGTTGACCGGCGTCGGCGCGTCCGTGGTCGCCCGGTAGTCCACAACGAGCTCGTCCGCGTCGGTCAGCGTGTAGGTGACCTCCGTGCTCAGCGTCCCGGGATAGCCCTCCTCGCCGTCGGAGCTCGTGTAGGTGAGTACGACACCCACGGCCGTGTCGCTCTGGAAGGGCTGCCCGGCCCAGACCACCTTGTCGAAGCCCCGCACCCCGCCGTGCAGGTGGTTCTCGCCGTCGTTCTGGGCCAGGGCGAAGGTCTCCCCGTCGAGGGTGAACGTCCCGCCCCCGATGCGGTTCCCGTACCGCCCGATGACGGCCCCGAAGTAGGGCGTGCCGTCCAGGTACGGCCCCAGCGCGTCGAAGCCGAGGACGATGTCGCCCAGCTCCCCGTTCCGGTCGGGAGTCTTCAGCGAGATGATGGTCCCGCCATAGGTGATGGCCCGGACTTCGAGGCCGCTGGCGTTGGTCATCGTGAAGACCTCGACGGGCTCGCCGTCGTCCGTCGCGCCGAAGGGGGCACGCGTGATGCTTCTGGACATGGTGGGCACATCCGGTGAGCACCCGGCGAGGATGCCGAGCGCCGTCACCGACAGCGTGAAGACCCGAGAGGATCGGAAGATAGCGGACGGCATGGGAGGCTCTCTGTAGCGGGAGTTCTTCGCCCGAGTCCCTGTTCGACCCGAACACGATACTGCAGGCGCTGCAGCGGGGCGAACCGGCGCCGCTGGCTACCGCGGCCGGAGGCTGTACGCTGCATCGTTCCAGCGGAGCTCGTTGCGGAAGGCCCGCAGGTCGGTCCCGTGGTCGATGATCAGGATCTCCGTGTGGGCCATGGACGCGAAGTCCTCGAGGTGCTCGGGGGTGAGGGCGAGAGAGAAGCCCGTGTGGTGGGCCCCGCCGGCGTGGATCCACGCGGCCGCCGCCGTGTCCAGGTCGGGACGCGGCTTCCAAAGCGCACGGGCCACGGGAAGCTTGGGCAGCGCCTCGAGGGGCTCGATGACGTCGACGCTGTTCACCACCAGGCGGAAGCGATCCCCCATGTCCACCACGCTGGCGTTGACGGCGGGTCCCGTGGCCGCGTCGAAGACCAGGCGCACGGGGTCGTCCTTGCCGCCGATGCCCAGGGGGTGCACCTCGCACGACGGTCGGCCTGCCGCGATGGTCGGACAGATCTCCAGCATGTGCGCACCCAACACGCTCCGCCCGCCGGGATCGAAGTGGTAGGTGTAGTCCTCCATGAAGCTGGTGCCGCCTGCCAGGCCATGGCCCATGACCTTCATGGAACGGACGAGGGCGGCGTGCTTCCAGTCCCCCTCGGCGCCGAAGCCGTAGCCGTCGGCCATGAGGCGCTGCACGGCGATGCCGGGAAGCTGCGCGAGGCCGTGGAGGGTCTCGAAGGTGTCGGTGAAGGCATGGCAGCGCCGTTCCTCCAGGAAGGACCTCAATCCGAGCTCGATCCTGGCCGCGTCCCGCAGCGATGCGTGCCTCGTGCCTCCCCTCTCCAGTCCGTCCATGAGCGAGTAGGAGGACGCGTACTCGTCGCAGAGCGCGTCGACGCCGGCCTCGGAGACGGCATCGACGTGCTCCACCAGGTCGCCGAGCCCGTAGCCGCTCACCGCGTACCCGAAGCGAAGCTCCGCCTCCACCTTGTCGCCCTCGGTCACCGCCACCTGGCGCATGTTGTCCCCGATGCGGGCGATCTTCATCCCCTGGCTGTCGTGCCAGGCGGCTGCCGCGCGCATCCAGACAGCCACGCGCTCGTGCACGGTGGGCTCCCTCCAATGTCCCACCACGACCTTGCGCTCGACACGGAGCCTGGAGCAGACGAACCCGAACTCGCGGTCCCCGTGGGCCGACTGGTTCAGGTTCATGAAGTCCATGTCGATGGACGACCAGGGGATGTCCCGATTGAACTGGGTGTGCAGGTGGCACAGGGGGGTGCGCAACCTGCTCAGGCCGGCGATCCACATCTTCCCGGGGCTGAACGTGTGCATCCACGCCAGGATGCCGATGCACCGCGGCGTGGCGTCGGCTTCGCGCAGCACCGCGCTGATCTCCTCCGGTGTCGTGACCACGGGCTTGAAGACCACACGCACGGGCAGGGAGCCCGCCTCCTGGAGGCCCGCCACGATGGCTTCCGAGTCTCGGGCGACCTGCTCCAGCGTCTCGGAGCCATACAGGTGCTGACTCCCCGTGACGAACCAGACTTCGAGGGGCGCGTAGTCGATCATGGTCAGCGTCCGCGGTGGATGGAGATCACGCCATGGGCGCCGTCGGTTCGCGTCGTCCGGGCCGGCGCCGGAAAGTACCTTGCCGGGCCCGTGATCGACACCTTAGCCTCCCCCTTGCCGCAGATACATCAGCTCCGAGCATCTACGGCAGGTCAGCGGGAGGACAGAACTCCATGGGCGCCCTGCTCTTCCACCCCGACTTCTACACGGTCGCCGTGTCGGCGGCGGGCTGTCACGACAACCGGATGGACAAGATCTGGTGGAACGAGCTCTGGATGAGCTGGCCCCTGGGGCCGCAGTACGCCGCGTCGTCCAACGTGGACAACGCCCACCTCCTGCAAGGGAAGCTGCTGCTCATCCTCCCGGAGATGGATACCAACGTCGACCCCTCCTCCACCCTCCAGGTGGTGAACGCCCTCATCGAGGCCGACAAGGACTTCGACTTCCTCATGGTGCCAGGGGCGGATCACGGCATCGGAGGCCGGTACGGCATCCGCAAGCGGAACGACTTCTTCGTCCGACACCTGCTCGGGGTGGAGCCGCCCGACTGGAACCGGACGGAGCGGGCGGTCGACGGCGGGTTCCACTGACGGCCGGATCGTTACACGCTCACCGCCGGCTCCGAGGGCGACCCGTCGGCGTCGGCGTCCGCCGCCCGCACCTTGGGTGGTCGGGCCCGAAGGCCGGCCGGCTACTGCAGCACGACCTGGAGCGGCGAGCCCCCCAGCGGGATGACCCAGGCGCCCCGCTCCCGGGCATGCGCCTCCCGGGGGGCCGGCGTTCCCGCACCCTCCGGGGCTCCGGGGCGCTCGATGCGCAGCCGTGCCGTCGAGGTGTGCGCCTCAGCAGGGGCGAGCGTGATCCGAACTTCGTCGCCTACGAGCTCCACCTCCTCGAACGTCCCGGCGTCCAGGGTCAGCAACAGGCCTAGGGGAGCCAGGTAGACCCGGGCCCGGGAAGCGTCCCGGGGCTCCACGCTCACGCCGCCCTCCCTCTCGGTGACGTTGCCCCCGAAGCAGAGCCATCCGAGCTCCGGATCACGGACGACGAAGGTCCCGGTGTTCACGGCGTGCCCGAAGAAGTTGGGTCCGTAGTCCCCGGACAGGCCGTCGATGCGCAGGGTGGACGGGTAAGCGTGGAAGCCGCTGGGTCCGAAGCCGTCCTCGGTGATGTTGGCGATGGCGCCCATGACTCCACCATAGCCTACACGCAACAGGTACAGGTCGTCCGGGTGATCCCGGTACTCGGACAGCACCGGGATGGCGTTGAGGCCCGACCCGTAGTGGTGGAGCTGCCGCTCCACGCGCCGGAGCTTGCCGGCGTACTGGAAGTCCCAGTACCGGCGGGCGCTGCCGTTGTAGCCCCAGTGGGGCACCGTGGGCATGTAGGCGAGGATGGCGTCCAGCGTCACCTCGGCCTTGTCGTCGAAGCCGAAGTACCGGGACCAGGCGTAGACCTCCTCCTGACCCGTCGAGTCCCACGGCATCTCGCTCCCGAAGGGATATCCCAGGGCCCGCCACACCTCGGCCCGAGCCCTCATGGTCGCCTCGAGGGCCTCGGCCTCCTCGGTCCAGCCCTCCCGCTGGAGGTCCTCGAGGATGAGGAGGAAGACGGTGCCTTCCATCTGTCCGAACTGGGCGTAGTGGGGGGCGTGCTCCACCATGGCCCGGCCGGTCCGGGAGGCCCGCTCCAGGTACCATGACCAATCGTGGTTCGTGACCAGCCCCTCCCGGTTGCGCGCCAGCCGATAGAGCACCCAGTGGAGCGCCGCCACGTGGGGGTAGTTGTAGGAGCGCCCCACCGTGGCTGCGTGCTCCCGGTTCCAGCTGGACCACCCACCGTAGCGGACGTCCTCGCTGTACGTGCCCGCCGGGAGGGAGTCGGGCTCGTAGTAGAACAGGCTCTTGCGCACCCCGAAGGCCAGCTCGCCCCCGGCGTACTGCAGGCCGCCCCACACCACGCCGTCCACGAAGCGCTGCATCTTCTCCAGCTCCGCCGGATCCGGCATCACGAGCTGCTTCATGATGGCCGCGAGCCAGGAGCCCGATCCGCCCTCGTCCCCCAGGCCCGCCACCCACGCCCGGTTGTCCTCCGTCACCTTGCGCCGCTCGTCGTAGTCGTAGCTGATGACCGAGGGGCTGCGACCGAAGAGATCGTCGGGGTCCTCGAACCACTGCTCCGTCGTGAGGAAGCGCCCGAGGTCCGCCACCACGGCGGCCGCCGGCTTGATGACCTTGTAGTGGATGGCCTCCTCGAGGCCGTCGGCGTAGCGCACCGTGAGCCGCGCCCGCCCCCAGGCGCGTCCCTTCACGGCGAGCTCCCGCCAGCCCCCGTCCGTCGGGCCGGCGGCACGGACAGTCAGGGCTCCGACAGGCTCCACCTCGAGAGACGTGACCTCGGACCGATGCTTCAGGAAGAGCTTCCCCTCGAGGTCCATGGGCAGGACGTACCCGGGCACCCCCATCGCTACCGGCCGCCCGTGGGCGAGGAGCGTGGACTCGATGGCCCGGACCTCCGGAGCCTGAAGGAACGCCACACCGTAGGTGCGGGTCTCTCCCGGGCTCAGCACCGACGACGTCGGCGGGTTCCAGGGCTCCGCGGCGCTCCACTCCTGCTCGGCGTAGGCGCTGCTGTGGGCCATCCACTCGTAGAAGCCCTCGAAGGTGATCCCCCGACGCGTGGGATCTTCCAGGAGCGGACGGTACGCCTCCAACGGCGTGCCGGCGAGCGGCGTCACCAACAGGACGGGACCGGCCCCGCTCAGGCGCACGACCTGGAGGTAGCCCGCGTCACCCCCGATGTAGGGGTCGTGGAACGAGGCCTGGGCGTGCGCCTCGTCCAGGCTCCGGCCCGAGAGGATGTTGTTGAACACCATGGGGATCCCGAGGGCCCCGATCTCCACGGGTGACTGCGTCCGGTTCGTGACCTCGAACTCCAGCGCCAACACGCCGTCCCGGACGCTCCAGCGTCGCACCACCCGTACGGGGATGTCCCCGGGCAGTGTCGCGCCCAGGTCGGCGGCGGCGAGTACCTCGCCGCTCGCGGGGAGCTCCGACACGGGTGCACGGTTGGCCGCCGTCGAGTAGGAGGTCCACGCCTCTCCACCCGCGGGGCGAAGGCGGAGGTTCAGGTCTCCCAGGTGGTAGTAGCCGTTCGCCGCACGCCGCTCGAGCCAGTCGGTAGGGGTGAAGTCGAACGTCGGGTCGTCCGCGGGCCGGAGCGATGCCACCGTCTGCGAGGAGCGCACGAGTCGAAGGGAGAAGTCCCCGGCGAGACGGGCCACGAGACCCTGATCGAGCCCCAGCGTGGGCACCGTATCGGCCGGGGAGCGCTGGGCTTCGGCCATGGCGGGCGACAGAAGCGCGAGGACCAGGGCGAATGACGGTGGCGACCGCAAGGTCCTCCTGCCTCGTCGGGGGGATTCTCGGTGCATCCGGGAGTCGTGCCATCATAGCCCGAGCCACGAGGGCTCGCGACCACGGCGGGGACGCACGCGCCTGGACAACGGACCCTCCGGCCGGCACAATCCTGCTACCGTCACCCCCTCCCTCGAGGCTCCCATGTTCGAGTTGCTCCAGCGCCCGTGGCCCTGGTGGGTCGCCGGCCCCCTCATCGGCCTGGTCGTGCCCTTCGTGTACTGGTACGGCGGCCGGAAGTGGGGCGTGTCCTCCAGCCTGCAGCACCTGTGCGCCGCCGCCCTCCCCAGGAAGATCGAGTACTTCCGGTACGACTGGTGGAAGCAGGGGGCGTGGCACCTTTCCATGGCCCTCGGCATGCTCCTGGGCGGCTTCATCGGAGGCCGGATCCTGTCCTCGCCGGAGCACGTGGTGGCCATCACCGATCGGGCCCGTGAGGACCTGGTCGCCCTGGGCATCACCGACTTCACGGGCATGGTCCCGTCCGACGTCTTCTCCTTCGGGGCGCTCCTGACCCTTCCCGGCGTGATCCTGGTGCTGGTGGGCGGCTTCCTGGTGGGCTTCGGTGCGCGCTACGCCAACGGGTGCACCTCCGGCCACGCCATCTCGGGCGTGGCCAACCTGCAGCTCTCGTCGGTGGTGGTGGTCATCGGGTTCTTCATCGGCGGGCTCGTCTCGGCCCACCTCCTTCTTCCCGTCATCCTCTGAGGAGGCTCCCATGAGCGTCGAGAGTCCGGCCCCGGTGGCCGAGGACGTGCGGGACGAGCGGAAGGAGTCCCTTTGGGTCTACGTCCTCCTCGGGACCTTCCTGGGGATGATCTTCATCAAGTCCGAGGTGGCGTCGTGGTTCCGCATCCAGGAGATGTTCCACTTCCGGAGCATCCACATGTACGGCGTCATCGGCAGCGCCGTCGCGGTGGGCGCCGTGAGCCGCTCGCTGATGAAGCGCTTCGGTACCCGCACCATTCGGGGCGAGGAGATCCACTATCCCGGGGGCGAGGAGGTGAAGCCCCGGAAGCAGCACATCCTGGGGGGGATCTGCTTCGGGCTGGGCTGGGGCTTCGTGGGCGCCTGCCCCGGCCCCCTGTTCGCCCTGGTCGGGGCCGGCATCCCCGTGATGGTTGTGGGGCTGTT
>JBDHGI010000047.1:0-31119 GCA_039589955.1 Gemmatimonadota bacterium
AGCTGCGGGGCGTGGACGTGTTCCTCGACGAACCTTCCGTCACGGGGACCGAGAACGCGATCATGGCGGCGGTGTGCGCGGAGGGGATCACGCGCTTGAGGAATGCCGCCGCGGAACCCCATGTGCAGGACCTCTGCCAGCTCCTCGTCGCCATGGGGGCCCGCGTTCGTGGCATCGGGACCCACGTGCTGGAGATCGAGGGCGTCCCTGAGCTGTCGGGCGCTCGCTACCGGATCGGCTCGGACCACATCGAGGCGGGTTCGTTCATCGGCATGGCCGCCGTGACCGGTAGCGATATCGTGGTGGAGGATGCCCCCACGGACCATTTGGACTCGACGCTGCTGGGGTTTCGACGCCTCGGAGTCGAATGCTCGGTCGAAGGCACGGATCTGCGTGTCCACGGGGCCGGCGACCACGTGATCCGACAGGACGCTTTCGGGCATGTGCCCAAGATCGACGACGGCCCGTGGCCGGCGTTCCCAGCGGACCTGACGTCGATCGCGCTCGTCACCGCGACGCAGTGTCAGGGAACCGTCCTGATTCACGAGAAGATGTTCGAATCACGGATGTACTTCACGGACAAGCTCGTCGCGCTCGGCGCCTCCATCATCCTGTGCGATCCCCACCGAGCCGTGGTGGTCGGCCCCAGCCGGCTCACGGGAGGCGTCGTGGAGAGCCCCGACATCCGCGCCGGGATGGCGCTCCTCATCGCAGCGCTCGGTGCCGAGGGGGTGAGCAGAATCAAGAATATCCAGCAGATCGAGCGAGGATACGAGCGCATCCACCATCGGCTTCGCGCCCTCGGAGCGGGCATCGAGCGACTCGACTGAACCTTCATCCGTGGCCGCTCGTAGGGTGAGGGGCGGGTGCGGGATGCCCGCGCGATCCGGAATCGAAAGGGATGACATGACCGACGAGAGAAAGAGTGCCAGGGAGAAGGTCTCAGACGGGATCAAGCAGGGGATCGGGGTGCTGTCCGCATTCAAGGACGCTCTGGAGGAGACCATCAACGAAGCCAGAGAGCGGGGTGACCTCTCCTCCGATCGGGCGAAGGAAGCCATGAAGGGAGCCCTCTCCCGGGCCCAGGAGGCGGCGGAGGGAGCCAGGGAGCGCCTGGACTTCGTGACGCAGAGAGATTTCGACGCCCTCGGGGACGTGGTGGAAGGGATCCGGGCGCGGGTGGCGGCCCTCGAAGATCGCTTCGGGGGGTCCGCCGGGGACCCGGCCGCGGAGGAGGAGCGGGAGGAGGAGGAAACGACCGGGTCGTAGGCCGATCCGGCGCCGTGAGGGGCGCCGGACCCGTCCTCCCTTGAGAGTGGGGAGGGGTATCGGTATATTTTCGGACCGGCAGAGCCGCCCCCGGGGGCGGCTTCTTGCGAAGTGGGGGAGTTGGTGGCCCCCGCTTTTTTGTTCTTTGGGGTCTGATGTTTGGAGGTCGGATGAGGTCGATTCCCGAGATCGAACGCGAGCTCGAGGGGCGTGTTCGCGCCCTGGGATTCCAGCTCGTGGACGTTCGCTGGGGAGGGAGCACCCGTCGGCCCAGCCTACGGGTGCGCATCGACCTGACGGACTCGCGCCCCGGGGAGGGCGTCACCGTGGCGGATTGTGCCGGGGTCAGCCGCTCCTTGGAGCCCTGGCTGGACGGGCGTGAGGATCTGCCGGAGCGATACGTCCTGGAGGTGTCGTCGCCCGGTGTGGACCGACCCCTCGTGCGGGACGGCGATTACGAGCGGTTCCGGGGAGAGCGCGTGGCGGTGAAAGGTCACGACATCCTGGCCGGCAGGGCCCGCCGGCTCGAGGGAGAGCTGCTCGGCTTGGACGGAAGCGAAAGGGAATCCGTGGTGCGGCTGCGGCTACCCGACGGCAACGAGGTGAGGATCCCGCGGGCGGACATCGCGGGGGCCAACCTCGTCTTCACATGGAAGTGAGAGAGGAACGATGCCCAACGCCGCCCAGATCGTAGCGGCCTTCAGGGACGTGGCTTCGACAAAGAGCCTGTCCCCGGAGGAGATGAACGATCTCATCAAGGACGGGATTCTCGCAGGGCTCGCGAGAATTCACGGGCCGAACGTGCAGGCCGAGATCGAGATCGACGAGGACACCGGTGAATTCGACATCGTCGTGCTTCGTCGAGTGGTCGACGAGGTTGAGGATCCCTCGTGCGAGATCGCGTTGGAGGAGGCCCGGTGGGACGACGACACCTACGAGGTGGGCGACGTCATGGAGATTCCGGTCGACTTCGCGGAGTTCGGACGCAACGCCGTGATGGCCGTGAAGCAGCGCATCGTCCAGCGGGTCCGGGAGAACGAGCGGGACCGGATTCGTGACGAGTTCTCGGAACGCGTGGGCGAGCTGCTCTCCGGCGAGGTCCAGCAGACCGAGCGGGGCAAGCTCGTGGTGATGATCAACCGATTCCGGGATGCCGAGGCCATCATTCCCTGGAAGGAGCAGAATCCCAGGGAGCGGTTCCGGCAGGGCGACCCGATCCGTGCCGTGCTTAAGAAGGTCGAGGAGACGCCCAAGGGACCTCGTCTGATCCTCTCTCGGGCCGATCCCCTCTTCGTGGCCGCCCTGTTCAAGCTGGAGGTGCCGGAGATCTATCAGGGCATCGTGGAGATCAAGGAGTTCGCCCGCGAGGTGGGCGGTCGGACGAAGATCGCCGTGTCCAGCCGTGACGATTCCATCGACCCGGTGGGCGCGTGTGTGGGGCTCAAGGGCTCGAGGGTACAGGCCGTCGTAAACGAGCTCAGCGGGGAGCGCATCGACATCGTGCCCTGGCACCCCGACACGGAGGTCTTCGCTCGGCGATCCCTGGCGCCAGCCAGGGTGTCCAAGGTGTTTAGCGATCCGTCGCGCCAGGTCATCACCGCCATCGTGGACGAGGACCAGCTGTCCTTGGCCATCGGGCGGAATGGTCAGAACGTGAGGTTGGCCTCCCAGCTCATCGGGTGGCAGATCGACCTGTACGGCTCCCGTGAGTGGCTCGAGCGGGGGACGGACCTCTCCCTCTTCAGCGGAGGAGAGGAGGAGACATACGAGACCGCGGACTTCCCCATTCAGGAGCTCGACCTGAAGAACGCTACCCTGGCGGCCCTTTCGGCGGCTGGGTATGATACCTTTCTACAGATCATCGACTTGGAACGGGCTGATTTTCTGGCCATTTCCGGGGTCGGAGAGGCGGAGGCGGATCGGCTCCTTCAACTCATCGACGAGCTCACCGTCGTGGAAGGAGAGGCTCCTGCTGCCGACGATGCCGGGACGCTCTTCGACTTCCAGGGCGAGCCGCCGTCCAGCGAGGAGGGCGGGGAACCGGTGGAGGAAGAGGCCGAAGCGGTAGAAGGGCCCGAAGATGACGGAGAGAAGGAGGGCTGAGGCCCTCCGTCTGCTGGGCCTGGCTCGACGGGCCGGGGCGGTGGCGCCGGGCACGGAGGCGACACGCCGCGCCGTCCTGCAGGGCGAGGCCCGGTTGGTGTTGATGGCTGGGGACGCGTCTGGCGTCCAGTTGGACAAGGTTAGACAGGTGCTGCAACACCGGCCGATCCCCCAGGGCACCCTGGGGGATCGTGCCACGTTAGGTGCCGCCGTGGGTCGTGCGCCCGCATCGGCGGTAGCCGTCACGGCCGAGTCGTTCGCCGACCAGCTGCGGGTGAAGCTGGGCATCGGCAGCCCGGCCCGGTCGAATGAGGTAGTAGAGGAGTAGCGAAAGCATGCGGGTCATCGAGTTAGCTCAGGACCTCAAGGTCGACACGGACCTCCTGGTTCATCTCCTCAGGGAGATGGGGATTCCCGTCGCCGATGGGGAAGCGCCCATCACCGACGGGCAGGCGGCCAAGGTTCTGGCCAAGGTGGAGCGGGAGCGGCGGGCCGGTCACAAGGACACGGCCGAAGCCGTTCAGGCAGCCGTGGAGGAGGCGGCGGCGGGTCCCCGCCGTCGCCGGCGTCGTCGCCGTGTGGCCAGGGCTGAGCCGGGATCGACGATGGAGGAGGAATCCGCCGAGGATGGCCCGGAGGAAGACGTCGCGGAGACGGAGGAAGTGACCGCCCCGGTCGACGCCGAGGCCGCCACCGAAGTGGAGGCGGATGCCTCCGACGAGGGCGAGCTGGCGGAGTCCGACGAGACAACGCCGGAGCCGACGGAGGCCGAGGCAGCCGTCGAAGATGCGGGGTCGGAGGCCGTGGGCGAAGACGTGGAGGTCGAGGCGGAGCCCGCAGAGGAGGTGGAAGAGCCCGAGGCGTGGGAGGACCCCGAAGCCACCGAGGCTGAAGGAAGCGACGCGGAAGAGGGCTCACAGGCCGCCGAGGTCCATGCCGAGGCGCCGGAGCCGGAGCGGGAGCCCGTCGACGCCGACGTCCTCACCCCCCGCCCATCGGCGGTCGAGACGCCGAAGCCGGCTCGTGCCGGCGCATCCGAACAGCCGGTCCGGACCATCCGCCGTCCCACGCCCGCGCCGGCGGCGAGCGCGGGTCCGGGCGGCCAGGTTCGAATCCAGGCCGAGGGATACACGCCCGACGGCCGCAGAAAGGAGCGCGGGAAGAAGAAGGGGAAGAAGCGTCAGCGCGTCGATCAGGACGAGGTGCAGGAGAACATCCAGCGCGTGATGGCCGAGCTGCGCGGTGGGAGCGCCAAGGGAAAGAAGCGTCGGCGCGGCCAGTCCCGGGAGGAGGTCGAGGCCAAGGAAGAGGAGCAGCGGCAGGAGCGGGAGCGGGAAGCTCGCACGGTGAGAGTGAACGAGTTCCTCACCGTGGCGGAGCTCGCCGAGCTCATGGACGTGTCCTCGACCGAGATCATCGGGTCCGCCTTCAAGAACCTGGGCCTGCTCGTGACCATCAACCAGCGTCTCGACTTCACCCAGATCGAGCTACTCCTCGACGAGTTCGGCTTCACTGCCGTGAGGGAAGAGGAATACGGGGCCGAGGAGGAGACGGTGGAAGACGTCGACGCCCCGGAAGACCTGATGCCGCGGCCGCCGGTGGTCACGGTCATGGGCCACGTCGATCATGGCAAGACCTTGCTTCTGGACCGCATCCGGAAGACGAACGTGGTGGCCGGCGAGGCCGGCGGGATCACGCAGCATATCGGGGCCTATCACGTGGAGCTGGGCGACGGTCGGAGCATCACGTTCCTGGACACGCCCGGACACGCCGCGTTCACCGCCATGAGAGCCCGCGGCGCGGACGTAACGGATGTCGTGATCCTCATCGTCGCCGCCGACGACTCGGTCATGCCGCAGACGATCGAGGCCATCAGCCACGCCCGCAACGCCGGTGTGCCCCTCATCGTCGCGGTCAACAAGGTGGATCTTCCGGCGGCGAACCCCCTCAAGGTCAAGCAGGAGCTCCTGCAGCACTCGGTGCAGGTGGAGGATTTCGGTGGCGACGTGCTGGCCTCGGAGATCTCCGCGAAGACCGGTGAGGGTATCGACGACCTCTTGGAGAAGGTCCTCCTCCAGGCGGAGATGCTCGAGCTAGGGGCTAATCCGCATCGCGAGGCACAAGGAACGGTCGTCGAGGCACAGCTCGACGTCGGGAAGGGACCGGTGGTGTCCACGTTGGTCCAGCGCGGAACGCTTCGCGTCGGCGACCCCTTCCTCTGCGGCATGTATGATGGTCGAGTCCGGGCTCTGATCGACGAGCGCGGCCAGAGTGTGGACGAGGCCGGGCCTGGCATCCCGGTCCAGGTGCTCGGGTCGTCCGGGGTCCCGCAGGCCGGCGACGTCTTCCAGGTCATGGACCAGGATCGAGCCGGGGAGATCGCCCAGGCCCGGCAGCGTCTCGACCGTGAGAAGCAGCTGCGCATCAGGGAGCGTGGATCCTCCCTCGGCGACTTCTCCAAGCTCGTGGCCGAGGGCCAGGTGTCGACCCTTCCGCTGGTCATCAAGGGAGATGTGGACGGATCGGTGCAGGCGGTGGCCGACGCCTTGGAGCAGCTGGCGACCGACGAGGTCCAAGTGGAGATCGTCCACCGCGGTGTCGGCGCCGTCAACGAGTCCGACGTCCTCCTCGCCCAGACGGCCGGCGCGGTGATCATCGGCTTCCGCGTGCGCCCCCAGACTGCTGCCCGTGTGGAGGCGGAGAGGGCGTCCGTCGACATTCAGACGTACGACGTGATCTACGAGGCAGTGGACGATGTCCGCGCCGCCCTCGAGGGAATGCTGGCACCGGAGAAGAAGGAGACCGTCCTCGGCGCGGCGGAGGTACGCGAGACCTTCCGGATCAGCAAGGTCGGGACCATCGCCGGATGCTATGTCACCGAAGGTGTCATCGATCGGAAGGGCCGTGCACGTGTGATCCGGGACGGAATCGTCATCTACGACGGCGAGCTGTCGTCCCTCAAGAGGTTCAAGGACGACGCCAAGGAGGTTCGGGAGGGCTTCGAGTGCGGCATCGGCGTCCAGAACTTCAACGACGTGAAGGTGGGCGACGTCATCGAGTCCTATCAGGTCGAGGAGATCGCCAGGACCTTGGCCGAGGCCAGGTAGACGGCGAGTACACGAGCCGGGCTTTGCCGATGGTCGTGGCCTCGCAGACCTGGGAGTTGGCGCTACCCGGGTGCGGCTCCCTGAAGGAGAAGCGCTCGGTCGTCCGGTCCCTGAAGGACCGACTCCGGGTCCGCTTCCGGCTGTCAGTGGCCGAGACGGGCCTTCAGGACGCGCTCACCCGGGCGGAGATCTCCGTGGCCCTGGTGGCCAACCATCGTCACCTGGCGGAGAGCGTGCTGGACAAGGCGGACGACCTCATCCAGGCGAACGGGCGGGCGGTGGTGATCCACGCGCGCCGAGAGTTCCACTGAGGATCCGGGCAGCGCCATGGCTTCGAAACGGATTGCGCGGCTGAACGAGCAGCTCAAGCGGGAGCTGTCGGAGCTGATTCGCAAGGAGGTCCGGGATCCCCGCGTCGGTCCGACCTCCGTGAGCTCGGTCCAGGTCTCGGCGGATCTCTCCGTGGCCCGCGTGTTCGTTCTTCTGAGCGGGTCCGAGGCTTCTCGCGAGGCATCCCTGGAGGGCCTGCGTGCCGCGGCGCCGTTCCTTCGTCGAGCGCTGGGTCGGACGCTGCGCGTCCGTCGAATGCCCGAGCTCCGGTTTCAACAGGATCGGTCGCTCGATCATGCCCGGCGCATCGAGAGCATCCTGGACGAGGTCCTCCCCGAGGGGGACGAGCCGGACGACACCCCGCCGGGGTCGCAGTCGTGATTCCGCGAACTGCCGAGGGAGTGCTTCCGGTGGACAAGCCGGAGGGGCCGACGTCCCACGACGTCGTCCAGGTCGCCCGACGGGCCCTGGGAGAACGCCGGATCGGCCACACGGGCACCCTGGATCCGTTCGCCTCGGGGCTGCTGCTGCTGTGCGTCGGCCGGTGGACACGTCTGGCGCAGTACCTGACGGGCCTGGACAAGACCTACGAGGCCGTGGCCGAGCTAGGCGTGAGCACGGACACGGAGGATCGGGAGGGAAAGGTCCTGGAGAGGACATCGGCATGGGCCGGCTTGACGTCGGAGGCGGTGGAAAGCGCCGCGGAGGGGCTTCGCGGCGACATCCTCCAGACCCCGCCGGCGTTCAGCGCCAAGAAGGTCGACGGCGTCGCAGCCCATCGGCGAGCACGCCGGGGTGAGGTCGTCGACCTGGCTCCCCAACGGGTTACGGTGCACGAGCTCGTCGTCACCGAGATGGACCTCCCTCGGGTGCGGATTCGTGTGCGGTGCTCCAGCGGAACGTACGTACGGAGCTTGGCACGGGACCTGGGGAGAGCCCTGGGGGTGGGCGCTCACCTCGTTGGGCTCCGGCGCACCGCCGCCGGGTCCATCACGCTCTCCCGGGCCATCCCCGCTCGGGAGCTGGATGACGCCGGCCGAGTGGCCCGCGCCTGGATCTCGCCCCTCGAGGCTCTGGCCCACCTTCCGAGGGTGGAGCTCGACGGGGCGGAGGTGGGAGCGGTGGCACACGGTCGTCCGGTGCCCGCCGCCGGAGCGGACGGGCCCGCAGTCGCCAGCTCCGGTGACCGGCTCGTCGCGGTAGGAGAGGTGACGGGGTCGCTCTTTCGCCCGCGAAAGGTCTTCGCCGGTGAGTAGCGCGATGCATTGGGCCGCGGCCCCCGGGATCCCGGCGGATCGCGGAACGGTGATCACGGTTGGAACGTTCGACGGGGTCCATCGCGGACATTGGGAGGTTCTCCAGGAGATCCGCCGACGGGCCGCCGCCACGGGGCGCCGCAGCGTCCTGGTGACGTTCGATCCCCACCCCCTCCGAATCCTCAGGCCCCAGCACGCCCCACCGCTGCTGACGACGCCGGTCGAGAAGAAGGAGATCCTGGCGGAGAGCGGGCTCGATTACGCCGTGTTCCTGTCGTTCACCGAGGCTCTTTCCCGGTACTCGCCGCGTCGCTTCGTGGAAGAGATCCTCGTGGATCGCCTGGGGGTTCAGGAGCTGGTGATCGGATATGACCACGGCTTCGGTCGGGATCGCTCCGGCGATGCGGATACGCTTCGCTCCATTGGAAGCGAGCTTGGCTTCGAGGTAGACGTGGTTCCGCCCGTGGGGAGCGGCCGCCGTCCCGTGTCTTCGTCCCGCGTCCGCACGGCGGTCGCCGAGGGAAGGATGGGAGAAGCGGGGGCCTGCCTCGGGCGTCCCTACTCCGTTCGCGGCGTCGTGGTCCGTGGGGACGGCCGCGGGCGCGGTCTGGGATTCCCCACGGCGAACCTCAAGGTGTCCAACGCCGACAAGCTGATCCCTCCTCAGGGGATCTACGCGGTGCGCGGCCTTCTACGGTCGGGAACCCACCCAGGGGCGCTCCACATGGGGCCGAGACCCACGTTCCGAGGATCCCCTCCCACCATCGAGCTCCATCTCCTCGACTTCGATGGAAACCTCTATGGGGAGGAGGTGCGGGTGGACTTCGTGGAGCGGCTCCGAGACGTCCGACCCTTCGATTCCGTTGCCTCGCTGGTGGATCAGATGCGCGAGGATGTGGAGGCCGCCAGGGTGGCGCTGGACCGCGACACCTAGTTCCTCTATCTTTCACGGCTTAGTTCAACGAGACGGCTTCCCTTGCAGCGACGACTCTCGAGGAGGCACGACGCCCATGGCGATCGTCAAGGAAGAGATCATCAAGAAGTACCAGGCTCACGAGACCGACCGGGGCAGCGCTCCGGTGCAGATCGCGCTCCTCACGGCACGCATCAACGATCTGCGGAGCCATTTTGACAGCCACAAGAAGGACCATCACAGCCGCCGCGGCCTCCTCAAGATGGTGGGGCGCCGGCGGAGGCTGCTGGAGTACCTCAAGAAGACGGACATCGAGAAGTACCGCGAGCTCATCGCGGACCTCGGACTCCGTCACTAGCGCATGTCGGCGCTGGCCGTCCGGAACGGCCGGCGCCGAGTCGTTTGCCGAAGTGCCTCGGTGCCTCGGACGAGAGACGGCCTCAACCAATGACGGAGGCTGCGAAGAACGGGCCGCGCCAACGCGTGCCCCGGGCGGCGGTCGCTCTCTCCTCCGGATCCTCGACGCCACTTCGGTAACCTGTTCCTCGGGCCCCGCTCTCTGGGGTCCATCAACCGGAGTGAGTGAAGCTACATGATCCAGAGAATGGAGCGGCAATTCGCAGGGCGGACCCTGTCGCTCGAAATCGGCCGCATGGCCCGCCTCGCGCACGGCTCGTGCGTGGTCCAGTACGGGGACACCGTGGTGCTGTGTGCGGCGACCGTGCAGGACAACCCCACCCACCTCCCGTTCTTCCCCTTGACGGTGGAATACAGGGAGAAGAGCTACGCCGCCGGGAAGATCCCCGGAGGCTTCTTCAAGCGTGAGGGGCGCCCGGGGGAGAAGGAGATCCTGGCGGCCCGTCAGATCGATCGGCCCCTGCGCCCCCTCTTCCCCGAGGGGTTCATGCACGAGACGCAGCTCGCGTGCTTCGTTCTGTCGGCCGATCAGGAAAACGACGCCGACGTCCTGGGGGTGCTCGGGTGCTCCCTCGCCCTGAACATGTCGAAGGTCCCCTTCAACACGCCGATCGCCGCCGCGCGCATCGGGCGCATCAAGGGAACGTGGCTCCTGAACCCCACGTTCGAGCAGCTGGAGTTCTCGGATCTGGACATCACGGTGGCCGGCTCCGCCGACGCCATCATCATGGTGGAGGGCGGCGCTCTCGAGGTCCCCGAGGAGGAGATCCTGGAGGGACTGGAGGTGGCCCACGCGGGCATCAAGGAGCTGGTGGCGCTTCAGCAGGAGTTCCTGGAGGATCACAAGGTCCCCGACATGGCTTGGTCTCCGGTGGAGCCGGAGGCCGGCCTCAGAGCCAAGGTGGAGGCTGTGGCGGCCTCCCGCGTGGAGGAGGCCCTCGCGTTGACGGACAAGCAGGAACGTCAGCAGGCGATGGCCGCCCTGAAGGAGGACGTGGTAAGCCAGCTGGTGGAGGGTGAGGACGACAGCTGGACGGAGCACGCCAAGGACATCGGGGAGGTGCTCCGGGGCATCGAGAAGAAGACGATGCGGGAGGCCATCCTGGCGAGGGGCGAGCGAGCCGACGGGCGCGGTCTCGACGACGTGCGTCCCATCACCTGCGAGGTGGGGGTCCTGCCCCGGACGCACGGCTCGGCCCTGTTCACGCGAGGTCAGACGCAGTCCCTGGGCGTGGTCACCCTCGGAACCGCCCGGGACGAGCAACGTGTGGACTCCATCGACACCCGCGAGGAAGTCACGAAGTCCTTCATGCTCCACTACAACTTCCCGCCCTTCTCGGTGGGCGAGGCGCGTCCGTTCCGCGGCACTTCGCGGCGGGAAGTGGGGCACGGGAACCTCGCGGAGCGGGCCATCCAGCCGCTGCTCCCGGCGTACGACGACTTCCCCTACACGATCCGGATCGTGTCGGACATCCTGGAGTCCAACGGCTCGTCGTCCATGGCGACCGTGTGCTCGTCGTCCCTGGGCCTCATGGAAGCCGGTGTCCCCCTCAAGGCTGCGTGCGCAGGTGTCGCCATGGGGCTGATCAAGGAGGAGGATCGCGTGGCCGTCCTCACCGACATCCTCGGGCTGGAGGATGCCCTGGGTGACATGGACTTCAAGGTGGCAGGAACCCGCCGGGGCGTGACGTCGATCCAGATGGACATCAAGATCGAAGGGCTTACCGGCGAGATTCTCCGAGAGGCGCTGGAGCGGGCGAATCGGGCGCGGATGCACATCCTGGACGTGATGGACCAGGCCATTGCCGAGCCACGCGAGGACATCTCCCAGTACGCGCCGAGGATCATGAGCATCCAGATCAACCCGGAGAAGATCGGGGAGATCATCGGTCCCAAGGGGAAGACCATCCGAGCCATTCAGGAGGAGTCGGGCGCCACCATCGACATCGACGACTCGGGCGTCGTGAAGATCGCTGCGGTCTCGGGTGAGGCCGGAGCGCGTGCCCGGGAGATGATCGAGGCCATCGTCCAGGAGCCCGAGGTGGGGCGCATCTACGAAGGGCCCGTCAAGAACACGACGACCTTCGGAGCGTTCATCGAGATCCTCCCTGGAACGGAGGGTCTGTGCCACATCTCCGAGCTCCAGGAAGGGCGGACGGAGAAGACCGAGGACGTCTTGAAGAAAGGCGACATCACGAAAGTGAAGCTCCTCTCCATCGACGAGAAGGGACGCCTTCGTCTGTCTCGGAAGGCCGCGCTCGCCGAAGTCGCGGCGGTCGACGAGGACGCGCCGGCCGAAGCCGAGGCAACGGCCGAGGCCTGACGCGGTTCCCGTGAACAGCGGATCAGCCGGGAGGGGGCACAGGCTTCGGCCGGTGCCCTCTCGCGCTTCCCTGGAGGACCTCACGGTCGAGGTCGGCCGGGAGTCCTCCATGTCGGAGACCCAACTGGGCAACGGAACGCGGGTCCTCTCCGAGCGCATCCCGGGCGTGCGCTCCGCAGCGGTGGGGGTGTGGGTCCTGCACGGCGCCGCACATGAACCGGACGCTCTGGCCGGCGTGAGCCACATCCTCGAGCACATGGTGTTCAAGGGTACCCGCAGGCGGACGTCCCGTGAGCTGGCCGTGGCGCTGGAGGGCCGGGGCGGATCGCTGGACGCCTATACCAGCCGGGAGCATACGTCGTACCAGGCACGGGTGCTGGATCAGGATGTGCCCCTGGCGCTGGATGTCCTCGCTGATCTCGTCCTCCATCCTCTGCTCCGATTTGAAGACCTCGAGCTGGAGCGAGAGGTGATCATGGAGGAGATCGCCCAGGTGGAGGACACCCCGGACGACATGGTGTTCGAGCAGCACGGGAAGCGGCTGTGGCTGGACCACCCGTACGGAAGATCCATCCTGGGCAGCCCGGAGACGGTCGGCGCCGTGACGGTGGAGGCCCTCCGGGAGCTGCACAGGCGGGTGTATCGGGGGAGGCATCTGATCGTGGCCGCGGCGGGGAACGTCCGTCACGAGGCGTTCGTGGCCGAGGTGGACAGGCTCTTCGGTGGGTCGGAAGCCGGGGAGGCTCCGGCCCAGGTGCTCCCACCGACGGATACGCGGGCGGGAGACGAGCGGATCATCAGAGACACTGCCCAGTCGCACATCGTTCTCGGGTCCGCGTATCCCGGCCACGCGGACTCGGCGCGCTTCGGGCTCGTCCTTCTCTCGTCTGCCCTCGGGGGAGGGATGAGCTCGCGGCTCTTCCAGCGGGTCCGCGAGGAGCTGGGGTTGTGCTATTCGGTGTACACGTTCCAATCGTTCTACCGGATGGGCGGTGTCGGAGGGATCTACGTGGGCACGCGTCCGGCCACGGAGGAACGAGCCGTGAAGGCCATCCTGGACCAATTGACCCACGTCGCCGAGGATGGAATCCCGGCGCAGGAGCTGGAGCAAGCAAAGCAACAGGTGAAGGGGCAGATCATGCTCTCCCTGGAGTCCACCGGGGCCCGCCTGTACCGCCTGACCGCCTTCGCTCTCCACGAGGAGCCGTTCCTCGGCCTCGGCGAGCTTCTGGACCGTCTCGACGCCGTGACGACCGAGGACATCGCCATGTTGGCGGAACGGCACTTCCACCCCGCGCGACAACTGGTCATGAGGCTCGGCCCAGTCTAGGTTTCTTAGGCTGGCGGTTATCCGCCGGTACCCTCCCGCCGGACCATCATCGACCTCAACGCGTTCGACCTCTGCAAGCGAGACCGACATGCTCATCGGCGTACCCAAAGAGATCAAGCCGGACGAATATCGCGTCGCTCTGACACCCGCGGGAGCTGAGATGCTCACGCAGGCCGGCCACCAGATCATCCTCGAGGCCAGCGGGGGCCTCGGGAGCGGCTTCACGGACGACTTCTACGAGGCGGCCGGCGCGGAGATCGTCGGGACCGCCGACGAGGTCTGGGCCCGAGCCGAGATGATCATGAAGGTCAAGGAGCCCATCCGGCCGGAGTGGCCCAAGATCCGCGAAGGGCAGGTGCTGTTCACGTACTTCCACTTCGCGGCGGATGAGGAGCTCACCCGGGCGTTCCTCGACACGAAGGGCACCGCCATCGCGTACGAGACCGTCGAGCTTCCCTCGGGCGAGCTGCCGCTCCTCACGCCCATGTCCGAGGTCGCCGGACGCATGGCGGTGCAGGAGGGGGCCAAGTACCTGGAGAAGCCTCAGGGCGGTCTGGGCGTCCTCCTAGGGGGGGTCCCCGGAGTTCTTCCGGGAAAGGTGCTGGTGCTGGGTGGCGGGGTCGTCGGCACCAACGCCGCCAAGATGGCGGCGGGTCTCGGGGCTCGGGTTGCCATCATGGACATCGATCTGCACCGGCTCCGCTACCTCGACGATGTCATGCCGGCCAACGTCAACTGCCTCTTCAGCACGCGGTACGCGATCCGCAAGCAGATCGAGGACGCGGACCTCATCGTCGGCGCCGTCCTCATTCCCGGGGCGAAGGCGCCACACCTCATCACGAAGGACGATCTCAAGCTGATGCGTCCGGGGACGGTCATCGTCGATGTGGCCGTGGATCAGGGTGGCTGCGTGGAGACCATCAAGCCCACGACCCACCACGACCCCGTCTACGTGGTGGACAACGTCATGCACTACGGGGTGGCGAACATGCCCGGGGGCGTACCGCGCACGTCCACGCTGGCACTCACGAATGCGACTCTCCCCTACGCCTTGGATCTGGCGGGGAAGGGATGGAAGAAGGCGTGCTCCGAGAGCGAGGCCCTCAAGCTGGGCGTCAATGCGGTTGACGGGCACGTGACCTACGCGGGCGTCGCCGAGGCGTTCGGCATGGACTGCCGCGACGTCAACGAGTTCCTCGCCTGAGGGCAGTCGGTTCTACGGGTGACGAGAGTCCTCCAGACACCACGCCCGAGCACCGGGGACGGGGCCGCAGGTCCCCTCCCCGGTCGTCTCGTGGCGACGTCCTGCAGAGGTCGGGCGTGAGATTCCTGGTGCGGTTTCGCAGGCTCCCGTCCAACCCGGATCTACCCCTTCCGTCCCGGGCGACGCCTCACGCGGCCGGGTACGACGTCCGCTCCGCGGAGCCCGAGGTGGTTCTGCGGCCGGGAGAGGTCCGTCTGGTCGCCACCGGACTGGTGATGGAGCTTCCCATCGGGGTGGAGTGCCAGGTGCGACCCCGCTCGGGCCTTGCGGTGCGGCACGGCATCACGCTCCCGAATAGCCCGGGCACCATCGATCCGGACTACCGGGGAGAGCTGAAGGTGATCATGCAGAACCTGGGCCGGCATCCGGTGACCCTGCTGCGGGGGGAGCGCATCGCGCAGCTCGTCTTCTGCCGTTTCGAGGCCCCCGACGTGGTGGAAGTGCTCGAGGTCAGCGACACCGACCGGGGGGCAGGAGGCTTCGGCAGCACGGGCCGCAACTGACGATGGCCCGAGGATTGCTGGAGAAACCCTGGCAAACCGAGACGAGGAAACGTATGTTCTGCGCCCCCCGCGGGCTCAGCCCACACCACCACCAATGGAACAATCGAACTTCTTGAGTAGATGGTTGAGCTACGGGCGCCTCGTGCCCGTGAACGACATCGCCGTCGACTTGGGCACGGCGAACACACTCGTGTACGTCAAGGGCGAAGGCATCGTGCTCAACGAGCCGTCGGTGGTGGCGGTGGAGCGGGGCACTCGACGCATCATGGGCATCGGCCTCGAAGCCAAGAGGATGCTCGGGCGGACGCCGGAGGGCATCGAGGCCATCCGCCCCCTGAAGGACGGGGTCATCGCGGACGTCGACGTGACGGAGATGATGCTCCGTCACTTCCTCAAGCAGGTCACGGCCAAGAGGATCTTCCGGATCAAGCCCAGGGTGGTGGTGGGCGTTCCCTCGGGGATCACCGAGCTCGAGCGCCGCGCAGTCCGCTCCTCGGCCATGGCGGCGGGAGCCAAGGCCGTGTACATGGTCGACGAGCCCATGGCCGCCGCCATCGGTGTGGGCCTGCCGGTGGAGACCCCCACCGGGAACATGGTCATCGACATCGGAGGGGGCACGACGGAGATTGCCATCATCGCCCTCAGCGGCGTGGTGTCCAACACCTCCATCCGGGTGGGAGGGGACGAGTTGGATGCGGCTATCGTTACCTTCCTCAGGAAGAACTACAATCTCCTCATCGGTGAGCCGACGGCCGAAGCCATCAAGATCCAGGTGGGCTCGGCGTTCGACTTCGGGGAGGAACGGGAGATGGAGGTGAAGGGTCGGGATCTCGTGAGCGGGATTCCGAAGACCGTCACGGTGCATTCACAGGAGATCCGGGAGTGCATTCAGGAGCCCATCCAGGCCATCGTCGAGGCCGTCAGACGGGCGCTGGAGATCACCCCTCCGGAGCTGGCCTCAGACATCGTGGATCGAGGGATCGTCATGACGGGTGGGGGGGCTCTCATCCGCGGATTGGACCGACTCCTCCAGCACGAGACCAACCTGCCCATTCATGTGGACGAGGAACCGCTTACGTGTGTGGTTCGGGGTGGGGGCAGCATCCTCGACGACCTGCAAAAGTACCGCACCGTCCTGGTCCAATAGGTCGGTAGGTGCCCTTGCCTGCGTTCGCTCCTGACCAGGGCGCCGACGGCGGGCGACGTCAGAGGTTCATCGCCGGCGTGGTCTTCGCCTTCGCGCTGTTGGTCTACTACCTGCCTGACGCGACGCAACAGCGCGCCGCCAGCGCCCTGCGTGGCTCCGTCCTCCGCCCGTTCATCGCCACCCAGGAGGCCCTCGTCGAGGCGCGCCTGAGCGCGCGCCAGGTGGAGGAGCTTCAGCGGCAGCTGGACACCCTCACGGCGCGGCTCGCCACCCACGGAGCCCTGGAAGACGAGAACCGCACGCTGAGGGACCTCCTCGAGCTCGGGGACCGCCTGAGGCCCGCCTTCCGTCCGGCGTCGGTCCTTCGCCCCGGCAACACGGATTCAGAGAGGCTGTTCCTGGTTTCCGTGGGCAGCGAGGACGGTGTGAGCGTGGGATCCCCCGTCATCGATCAGAACGGCCTGGTGGGCGTGGTTCGGGAGGTGCGCGCCCACACGTCGGTCGCCATGGACTGGACCCACCCGGATTTCCGCGCCTCGGCGATGCTGGCCAACGGGACGTCCTACGGGATCGTCGAGGCGCAAGAAGGCGCCTTCCGGGAAGACGACCGGATGATCCTCAGGGGCACCGCCTTCAACGCGGAGATCGAGGCGGGGATGCCCGTCCTGACGTCCGGCTTCGGCCGTGTCCTCCCGCGGGGCATCCCCATCGGCAGGGTGGAGAGCGTCCACCAGACCGAGGGAGAGTGGCTCACGAGCTACTGGTTGGTGCCCATGGTGCACCCGGCCTCGGTGACCCACGTGCTCGTGGGCGTGGGTGAGCCCGGGCAAGCCGTGATCGACGTCTGGTCGTCCCCGGGGGTCACGGGTGAGCTCCTCCGGAGGGAGCAGAGGGTCCGGGACAGCGTCCCGGCGCTGCGCGACAGCGCGGGTCTGTCGGCGGAGCCGCAGCCCTCGGACACGGCGTCCGAGGGAAGACGATGACGTCGACGTGGAGAGTGTGGGTCGTCATCGCGGGATTGATCCTGCTGCACCTCCTGCTCCACGTGGGATTCGGCGTCGGCCGTGCCGCGCCCGATCTGCTGGCGCTCGCGGTCCTCACGGCGGCGAGGGAGATGCGGGTGGGAACGGCCGCCGGGTTCGGACTCGCGATGGGCCTCCTCGAGGACGCCCTCAGCGCCCTGTCCTTCGGCGCCAGCGCGATTACCATGTCCCTGATCGGGGCCGGCGGAGCGGAGACGCGTGACCTCTTCGTGGGTGATTCGCTCCTGTTCCTGGTGTCATATTTCTTCCTCGGGAAGTGGCTCCGTGACATGGTCCACTGGTTCTTCGTGGGTGAGTCCGTGAGGCTGCCCTTCGTGGATCAGGTGGTCGTACAGGGCTCGCTCGACGGGGCCTACACCGCCGCCGTCGGGGTCTTGGTACTGGTGGCAACGGGTTTCTGGCGGGACGCGCATCGATGAAGGAGGTCTACCACCCCCACGCCCGGAGGCGGAGAGCCCACGGCGCTCTGGTCATCCTGGGGATCTTCATCGCCCTCCTCATAGGGGCGTTCTTTCGGGTGCAGATCCTGCGGTCCTCCACGTGGGCTCTTCGGGCCGACTCGAACCGGCTCCGTCAGCTCCCCATCCCGGCGCCCCGAGGGACCATCTACGACCGCGACAGGAACATCCTGGCCGACAACGTCCCGGGCTACGCCGTCATCCTCCTTCCGGGGCCGCCGGATTCCCTTCGGACCACCCTGGAGCGCATGGCTCAATACGTGGACCTGTCCACGGAACGGATCGACGGGCTGGTGGCAGAGCTCAGACGGTACGGGCGGGAGGTGGTGGTGGACGCCGATGCGGATTTCGAGGTGGTGAGCGTCCTCGAAGAGCGGCGCAGCGAGTTTCCGGACGTCCACATCGAGATGCGCCCCCGGCGCCGGTACATGGCCGGGCCTGCCGCAGCCCACGTCCTGGGCTACGTGGGCGAGATCACGCAGGAGGAGCTGGATTCGGAGGCGTTCAGGGACGCGCGGTACGAGCCTCGTATGACGGTGGGGAAGATGGGGATCGAGCGTCAGTACGAGCATCGGCTCCAGGGGCGCAGGGGGCTGCGCTACGTAGAGGTGGACGCGCGGGGCCGCGTCGTCGGGGACTTCACGGGGGTCACGGAGAGCCCAGCCGTCGCCGGCCAGGAGCTTCACCTCAACCTGGATATCGAGCTCCAGCGGTGGATCCACCGGATCTTCCCGGACTCCATGGCGGGAGCGGTCGTCGCCCTGGACCCGGCGGACGGGGGCATTCTGGCCCTGTACTCGGCTCCGGCCTTCGATCCCAACGCCTTCGTCGGGGGCATCGACCCGGACCTGTGGAGGAGCCTGAACACGGATGAAGGGAATCCCCTCTTCGATCGGGCGGTCCTGGGGCTGTACCCACCGGCGTCCACGTGGAAGCTCGCGGCGGCCGGCATCGCCCTGGATCTCGGGGTCGTGACCCCTGACGAGGTCATGCAGGACCCGTGCAGGGGTACCTGGCCCTTCGGAAACACCGTGAAGCGTTGCTGGAACCGCAGCGGACACGGATTCAACAACCTCGCCGAGGCCATCGGCAACTCCTGTGATATCTACTTCTACCAGCTCGGCCTGCGCGTCACCCTGGATCGGATGCTGGAACGTGCCACGGACATCGGCTTCAGCCAGCGCTGCGGCGTGGACCTGCCGCAGGAGAGCCAGGGCCAGTTCCCGGCGGAGCGTGAGTACTGGAACCGGGTGTGGGGCTACTCGCCCCGGGAGGGGGAAGTCCTGAACCTCGCCATCGGGCAGGGCCCCAACTCACAGACGCCGCTGAAGATGGCCCAGTTCTACGTGGCCCTGGCCCGCGACGGATCCGCCCCTCCGCCCCTGCTGGCCCAGGACGTCCAGGTCGGTGAAGGATGGTCACTCCAGCTGGGGCCGGAGCACCTCGCGGCGCTGAGGGAGGGTCTCCGCAGGGTGACGGCACCCGGAGGTACGGCCCACCTCGGAGGGACGTTGGAGCACTGGGAGGTGGTGGGCAAGACGGGAACGGGTCAGAACCCGCTCAGCCTCCAGGGTCTGGCGGAGGACCACGCCTGGTTCGCGGGGATGGCCGGACCGTTCGGAGGAGATCCGGAGATCGTGGTGGTCGCAATCGTCGAGTTCGGGGCCAGCGGCTCCCAGGTCGCGGCTCCCATCGTCTCGAAGACGGTGGATTTCTACCTCCGCAGGAAGCACGGGATTCCCATCGACACGATCCAGACCCTGGGAGAGCACCTGCGAATCGTGGGGTGGCCCGCCTGGTATCGGGAGCGCTTCGGTATCGTGCCATGATCCGGCTGTTCGAGCGATGGGCCCTGGACCCGGCGCTGGTGATGGCCGTCTTCGTCCTGACGGGCTTCGGCATCGCCATGGTCTACTCCGCCGGGGTCGTCTACGTGCCGAACCCGGTTACACAGTTCGCGTGGGTGCGGCAGACGGCGTGGTTCGTCATCGCGCTGGCTGCGTTCACCGTAGTCGCCCGGGTGCCGCTCCGCTGGATCGAGTGGGTGTCGGTCCCCGCCTATGTCGTCTCTCTGGTCCTGCTGGCGGCCACCCTCGTGATCGGAAGCGGGGCGGGCACCGCTGCCGGCGTCGAGAGCTGGATCAACCTGGGGCCCCTTCGCTTCCAGCCCTCGGAGGTGGCGAAGATCGCCACGATTCTGGTCCTGGCGCGACTCCTGGGTCAGCGGGAGAAGCCCCTGTCGTCGCTCAGGGACATCCTGGGGCCGGCCGCGCTCGTTGGCATGCCGCTGGTCCTGGTAATGCTGCAGCCGGATCTGGGAACGGCCCTGGCGTTCATCGGCATTCTCTTCGCCGTCCTCTACTGGGCGGGAACGCCGGTGGCTCTCCTCGCCCTTCTGGCCAGTCCGGGGCTGGGCCTGATCCTCTCCTTCGACACGCGCGTCTGGTCCGGGTACATCCTCGGGGTCGTGGTCTTCCTCTATTCCTACCGGTACCGGCTGTTCTTCTTCGAGTCGGTGGCGGTGATCCTCGCCAACTTCGCCGCCGGCACCATCGCCCGGCCCCTCTGGAACTCCCTCGCTTCCTATCAGCAGAATCGGATCCTGGTGTACCTTGATCCAGGCGTGGATCCACGGGGCGCGGGCTACCAGATCATCCAATCCATGGTCGCCATCGGCAGCGGCGGGCTCCGGGGCAAGGGCTTCACGGCGGGAACGCAGAAGCGGTTCGACTTCCTTCCCGAGCAGCACACGGACTTCATCTTCAGCGTCGTGGGCGAGGAGCTCGGGTTCCTCGGAACGGCCCTGGCGATCCTCGCGTTCGGGTACGCGCTGTCACGACTGGTGGTGATGGCCCAGCGCGTCTCGGATCCCTTTGCCGGTCTCGTGCTGTTGGGTATCTTCGGAGCCTGGCTCGTCCACATATTCGTCAACGTCGGCATGACGGTGGGTCTGGTGCCCATCACCGGCATTCCTCTCCCCTTCGTCAGCTACGGCGGCACGTTCCTCCTGATGTCGTGGGTCGCCGTCGCCCTCGCCGTTCGCGTGGCCCACGAGGGCAACCACTGAGGGCCTGAGCCGCCGCCGCCCTCTTCTCTCTGCTCAAGGAGCCTCCGTTGGCCTGGTTCCGGAAGGACAAGAAGCCGCTCAAGGCCCAGGATCGTCGGGAGCTGCCTTCCGACGTGTTCGACAAGTGCGCGGGCTGTGGAGAGATCCTCTACCGGGAGCGGCTGGCGCAGAACCTCCACGTGTGTCCCAACTGCGGGCATCACCTGCGCATCTCGGCCCGGCAGTACATCGACCTGCTCGTGGACGAGGGATCGTTCGAGGAGATCGACACGGGACTGCGGGCCACGGACCCGCTGAGGTTCAAGGACCTGAAGGCCTACCCCGACCGCATCGCCGCCGCGGAGGCCAAGGGCAAGTCCGAAGCCGTCATCAGCGGCGTCGGCAAGCTGGAGGGGTCCACCGTGGTCCTGGCCGTCATGGACTTCTCCTACATCGGAGGGTCGATGGGCTCGGTCGTGGGCGAGAAGATCGCCCGGGCGGGCCGATTGGCCCTGGAACGCCGGCTGCCCCTGATCGTGATCAGCGCCTCGGGCGGTGCGAGGATGCAGGAGGGGATCTATTCCCTGATGCAGATGGCCAAGACGTCGGCCGTTCTCGCCCAGCTGCACGAGGCCGGCCTCCCGTTCTTTTCCATTCTCACCCATCCGACGACGGGCGGCGTGACGGCGTCCTTTGCCATGCTGGGAGACGTGAACCTGGCGGAGCCGGGCGCTCTCGTCGGATTCGCGGGTCCCCGGGTCATCGAGGAGACGATCAAGCAGGAGCTGCCGGCCGGGTTCCAGCGCTCGGAGTTCCTCCTCGAGCACGGCATGGTGGATCGCGTGGTCGACCGGCGTGAGCTCAAGGCCACCGTGGCGCTCCTCCTGCAGCATGTGGGCGTCGACGCGCATTAGCCCGGGACGTCGGTGAGCCAGGACGCGGCCCGGGGTCTTCCGTCACCGGAGCGACTCGACCGCCCATTCGCCGATCCCCTGGTCGGCCGGCTCTTTCCGCCCCTCGCCACGGGCGTGCACTGGGGGCTGGAGCGGGTGCGGCACGCGCTCGAGGCGCTGGGCAACCCGCACCGCAGCTTCCGTTCGCTCCACGTCGGAGGGACCAACGGAAAGGGCTCGGTGGCGGTCACGCTGGCGGCGGTTCTGGACCGGATGGGCCACAGGACCGGGTGCTACACCTCGCCGCACCTGTGCTCGTTCCGGGAGCGGGTCGTGGTGGGCGGGCGTGCCCTGGACGAGGACCTCCTGATGCTTCGGGCCGAGGAGATCCGGGAGGCCGTCGTGCGATTCGGCCTCACGTTCTTCGAGGCGGCGACAGTCCTCGGCTTTCACGCCTTCGCGCAGGAAGACGTCGATGTCGGCGTCGTGGAGGTTGGGCTCGGGGGACGCCTGGACGCCACCAACGTCCTGACGCCGATGGTGTCGGCCATCACCAACGTGGCGGACGACCACCAGGACTATCTGGGCGAGACCCTGATGCAGATCGGCAGGGAGAAGGCTGGGATCATCAAGCCGGGCGTTCCCCTGGTCACAGCTGAGACCGACACGGAGGTCCTGGCCATGTTCAGGGAGGTGGCGTCCAGCTTGGGCAGCCCGGTGTTCTCCGTCCGACCTGAGGAGGTGGTCCGGGAGCTCGAGGTCGCCACGGACCACACCGCGTTCACCCTGGGCACGTCGGCCTGGGGAGAGGTCCGCGTCCGAACGCCGTTGGTGGGCCGGCACCAGGCCGCCAATGCGGCCCTGGCGGTGGCGATCCTGGAGCGGCTGCCCGACGACCTCATTCCGGACGTCGACGCCCTCCTCGACGGGATCGACGCGGTGGTCCACCCTGGACGGGACCAGATCGAGCGCGTCGGGGCGGCGACATGGCTCTTCGACGTCGCGCACAATACGGCAGGGATCCGGTCCCTGGTGGACACGGTGGATCGCCTCGACCTCCCCCGCCCGCTCGTGGCCCTGGTCGGCGTGCTGGGGGACAAGGACTGGCGGAGCATGCTTCCCCCCCTCTTCTCCCGCGTCGACTACGCGGTGCTCACCCAACCCCCGTCGGCCCCTCCCGAGCGGCGATGGAAGGCCCGGGAGGCGGCCGACGCGGTAGCTCATGTCTGCCCCATGAGGGTCGACGAGAGCTTCGTTTCCGCGCTCAGACGTGCGGAAGAGGAGGCGGGCACCGGAACGGTGGTCGTAACAGGATCGGTGCACACCGTCGGCAGCGCCCTCAAGGTCCTCGGGAAGGAGCCGCTGCGGGACCGGGCATGACCCTCGGACCCCGGTCGCCGATGCGGTGCGCGCCCCCCCGGCGTGCCCGGTGGCGCCGATGCCCGCGGGGCAGGCCGGTTGAATCGGTGGTCGGCACTGCTAGATTGCCCGTTCTATGGGCGATTCCGCGTTTTCCAGGCTTCCCGGCTTCCGGGACTTTCCCCCGGAGGATCTGGCCCGTCGCAGCCACGTCTTCGAGGCGTGGCGACGCGTATCCCTGCGCTACGGATTCCAGGAGTATGACGGGCCGCCCCTCGAGCCCCTGGACCTCTACGTCGAGAAGAGCGGAGAGGAGATCGTAGGCCAGCTCTACAACTTCACCGACAAGGGGGGTCGCGAGGTCGCCCTTCGTCCCGAGATGACACCGTCCCTGGCCCGGATCCTGGGAGAGCGCAGCCGGGCGATGTCCAAGCCCATCCGCTGGTTCACCATTCCCCAGCTCTTCCGTTACGAGCGCCAGCAGCGGGGTCGGCTGCGGGAGCACTTCCAGTGGAACGTCGACATCGTCGGCGAGGAGGGCGTGGCGGCCGATGCGGAGGTCCTGGCGGTGGCCATCGACGCCCTGCGTGAGCTCGGGCTGACCTCGGCGGACTTCCGGGCGAGGGTATCCGACCGGAGGCTGCTTTCGTCGATCCTGGGAGGATCGGGCGTCGCCCCGGACGCCGTGGCCGAGGCCTTCTCGGCCATCGACAAGGTGGAGCGGGAGCCTCGGGATCGGACCGTCGAGCGGCTGGAAGGCGCCGGCATGGAGGGGTCGAGCGACTCCGCGAGTACACGGACATCCTCGAGGCCATGGGCCTGGGCGCCTTCGTCGAGGTGGACCTCGCCATCGTGCGCGGCCTCGCCTACTACACGGGAATCGTCTTCGAGCTCTTCGATCGTGAGGGAGAGCTCCGTGCGATCTGTGGAGGCGGCAGGTACGACAGGCTATTGGAGCTGGTCGGGGGCGATCCCCTTCCCGCGGTCGGATTCGGCATGGGGGACGTGGTGCTGGGCGAGCTGCTCGCAGAACGGGGCCTGCTTCCCGAGCATCGACCCGCGCTGGACGATTTCCTGGTGGTCATCGGCGAAGAGCAGCGACCCACCATGCTCCGCATCGCCCACGCCCTGCGCGACAGGGGTCGTTCGGTGGCGTACGCCCTGCGTGGCCAGTCGGTCCGTCGACAGTTCAAGGCCTCGGAAGCCGCCGGGGCCCGCAGGGTGCTGGTTCTCGGGCCCGACGAGCTTGCCCGAGGGGTGGTGGTAGCGAGAGACATGGCTACCGGCGAGGAGCGACCGCTGGCCGTCGCGGATCTCGAATGAGCCGGGCCCAGCGATCGGCGGAGGAGGATGCGCGCATCACCCGTGAGGTCGCCGAGCGGGCGATACGGCGCCTGGACATCCTGGAGTGGGTGATCCTGACGGGGGTGGCGGCGCTCTCCATCGTAGGTGGCTGGCTGGTGGCCCTGGTCCTGTCCACGGCGACAGGGATGCCCTTCCGTCCGGTGTGGATCGTGGCGGCGCTCCTGCTCTTCGGCGTGCCTGGGGGCATCGCCTGGAGACGGGCGCGCCGCGAGGATCGGGAGCGGACACAACCGACCATGAGTGACGAAAGCGACGATGTCTGACGCCAAGAAGCTGACGCCCAGGAGCGAGGACTTCGCTGCCTGGTACAACGAGGTGGTCCTTCGCGCCGAGCTGGCCGACTACTCACCGGTTCGCGGGAGCATGGTGATCCGGCCGTGGGGGTACGGGATCTGGGAGAACATGCAGCGCGCGCTGGACGACATGTTCAAGGCGACGGGACACGAGAACGCCTACTTCCCGCTGCTCATCCCCATGAGCTTCATCGAGAAGGAGAAGGAGCACGTAGAGGGCTTCGCTCCCGAGCTGGCCGTGGTCACCAAGGCCGGCGGAAAGGACCTCGAGGAGCCGCTGGCCATCCGCCCCACGTCGGAGACGATCATCTACTCGATGTACAGCAAGTGGGTGCAGAGCTACCGGGACCTTCCCATCCTGATGAACCAGTGGGCCAACGTGGTGCGTTGGGAGATGCGCACCCGGCTCTTCCTCAGGACGGCGGAGTTCCTCTGGCAGGAGGGGCACACGGCGCACGCCACCGCCGAGGAGGCCGAGGAGGAGACCCTGCTCATCCTGGGGATCTACCGGAAGTTCATGGAGGATTGGATCGCCATGCCGCCGGTCACCGGCCTCAAGTCGGAGTCCGAGAAGTTCGCCGGGGCGGTGCGCAGCTATGCCTGCGAGGCGCTCATGCAGGACAACCGGGCGCTGCAGGCGGGCACGTCCCACTTCCTGGGCCAGAACTTCTCCAGGCAGTTCGATCTCAAGTTCCAATCCGAGGCGGGTCAGGAGGAGTACGCCTGGAATACCTCCTGGGGCGTCTCCACGCGGCTGGTGGGTGGACTGGTCATGACCCACGGCGACGACGCCGGGGTCGTGGTTCCGCCACGCCTCGCACCGACCCAGGTCGTCATCGTGCCCATCCTTCGGGGGGACGACTCGCAGGCGGCCGTAGCCGCAAAGGCCGACGAGGTGGCCGACAGGCTACGGGAGGCCGGCGTCCGCGCTCACGTGGACGGGCGTGACAACCTGAACCCCGGGGCGAAGTTCTACGAGTGGGAGCGGAAAGGAGTGCCGTTCCGGGTGGAGATCGGCCCCAGGGACCTGGAGAACGGACAGGTCGCCCTCGCCCGGCGGGTGATCCCCGAGGGAGCGAAGCGGAAGGAGTTCATCCCCGAGGCAGAGGCGGTGGCAGAGATGCCCGCTCGATTGGAAGCCTTCCAGGGGGAGCTGAGGGACGCGGCCCTGGCCAGACGGCAGGCAGGAACCGTCCGGGGCGTCTCCAGCCTCGGAGAGCTCAAGGAGGCTCTGGACGGGGGAGCGGGCCTGGTCTACACCGGATGGAACGGGGACCCGGCGGTGGAGCAACACGTCAAGGACCTGACCAAGGCGACCTCTCGCGTCATTCCCGACGCGGAGTTCCGATCAGACCAGGCTCCGGAGAAGTGCGTGTCGGGGGAAGGAGCCGCCGTGGTGGAGGTCGCGTGGGCGAGGGCGTACTGACGCAGCCGTTCCCTCGGGTGGAGGGCGAGATCCGATGCGGGGGGGTTCCGGCGGCGGAGCTCGTCCGACGATTCGGCACTCCCCTCTACGTGTACGACCTCCAACGCGTCCGTGACCGGGTCCGTCGGTTCCAGGCGGCGTTCGAGGGAACCGACTACCTGCTCGCCTACTCGGTGAAGGCAAACGGGAATCTCACCCTCCTCCGCCAGCTTCGGGACCTCGGCTGCGGGGCGGACATCACCAGCGCCGGGGAGCTGTTCCGGGCCCGATGCGCCGGCATCGAGCCGTCCCGCATCCTCTTCGCCGGCGTGGGGAAGACCGAGGAAGAGATCGCCGCAGCGCTGCGGGAGGGCATCTACGCGTTCAACGTGGAGAGCGAGGGTGAGCTCCGGCGCCTGGCCGAGGTCTCGTCCGACCTGGGCCTCGAGGCACCCTTCGCCATCCGCGTGAACCCGGACGTGCTGTCCCCAACCCCCCACGAGTACACGAGGACGGGACACGCGACGACGAAGTTCGGAGTTCCCCTGGCGGCGGCCGTCGATCTCTACCGTTGGGCGGCCGACAGGCCCCACCTGGAGCCCCGCGGCATCGACGTCCACATCGGATCGCAGATCGTCGATCCCGCTCCCTATCTCGAGGCCCTCGAGCGGGTCCTGGCTCTGACGGAGGAAGTCGCGGCCGAGGGGGTCAGCCTGGAGTTCGTCGATATCGGAGGGGGCTACGGGATCTCCTACGACGCCGGGCCGGAGATGGACGTGGAGGCGTTGGCGCGCCAGGTCGTTCCCCCGGTTCGGGCCAGGGGGCTCAAGCTCGTGATCGAGCCCGGCCGATCCATCGTGGGGGACGCAGGCATCCTGTTGACCAGGGTGCAGTACGTGAAGCGGAGCGGGAAGACCTTCGTCATCGTCGACGGGGGCATGAGCGAGCTCATCCGACCCAGTCACTACGGTGGATACCACGCCGTCGAGCGTGTGGATGATCGAAGGGCCCGTCCCCGGGAGAGGTTGGACGTCGTGGGCCCCATCTGCGAGGCCGGGGACTTCCTGGCGCGGGACCGGGAGATGGAGGTCCCGGAGCCGGGCGAGCTCCTCGCGGTGCGCACTGTCGGGGCGTACGGCTTCACGATGGCGTCCAACTACAACGGACGTCGGAGGCCCGCCGAGTGTCTCGTGGATGGCGAGACGGTTCGGCTGATCCGACGGAGAGAGACGCTCCAGGACCTGATCCGGGGGGAGGAGGATACGTGAGCCACGAGCACGACCGGATCCTCATCCTCGATTTCGGATCCCAGTTCACACAGCTCATCGCGAGACGGATCCGAGAGGAGCGGGTCTACTGCGAGATCCATCCGCCGACGAGGTCCTTGGA
Source organism: Gemmatimonadota bacterium (assembly GCA_039589955.1). Classification (GTDB taxonomy): domain Bacteria; phylum Gemmatimonadota; class Gemmatimonadetes; order Longimicrobiales; family Gaopeijiaceae; genus SZUA-318. The sequence goes on from JBDHGI010000047.1 coordinate 27,214, forward strand.
GTGGATGGAAGAGTGGAGCCCGGCCGGAGTGATCCTCTCGGGTGGGCCGTCCTCCGTCTACGACGAGGGCGTACCCACCACCGATCCCCGGCTGCTCCGCTCGGGCATTCCCGTCCTAGGGATCTGCTACGGCATGCAGCTCATCGCCCACCTGGAGGGCGGGCAGGTGCATCACGGCCGGCGGGAGTACGGGAGGGCCGAGCTCTCCGTGCAGCGGGACGAGGGGCTTTTCGCCGGGTTCCAGACGGGGGAGCACACGACCGTATGGTGCTCGCACGGCGACCACGTCGACGAGCCGCCCGAGGGATACCTGACCCTCGCGTCCACCGAGTCGCTACCCCTCGCGGCCTTTCGGTCGATGGACCGACCGGTCTGGGGCGTCCAGTTCCATCCCGAGGTCGCCCACACCCATCGGGGGGACGAGATCCTGTCGAACTTCCTCTTCGAGGTGTGCTCGTGCCGGCCCACGTGGACGGCAGGGGCCTTCATCGATGACACCGTGGAGCGCATTCGTGCGCGGGTGGGGGAGGGCACGGCCATCTGCGGCCTCTCCGGTGGCGTGGATTCGTCGGTGGCCGCGGTGCTCGTCCACCGGGCCATCGGGGACCGGCTGACGTGCATCTTCGTGGATCACGGGCTCCTGAGGAAGCACGAGCGGGAGCAGGTCGAGCGCATGTTCGGGCGACACCTTGGCCTGCGTCTCGTGGTGGAGGACGCCTCCGAGCTGTTCCTGTCCCGCCTGGAGGGGGTGTCGGACCCGGAGCTCAAGCGGAAGGTCATAGGAAACACCTTCATCGAGGTCTTCGACGCCGCGGCCAACAGGGAAGAGACCGGTGCCGGCTTCCTGGTCCAGGGGACCCTGTACCCGGATGTCATCGAGTCCGTCTCAGCGGGGGGGCCGTCCGTCACCATCAAGACGCATCACAATGTGGGGGGGCTCCCCGAGGAGATCCCCTTCGAGCTCATCGAGCCCCTGAGAGACCTCTTCAAGGACGAGGTTCGCCAGGTAGGCCGCGAGCTAGGGCTTCCCGAGGAGTTCGTGGGGCGTCACCCGTTCCCGGGGCCGGGGCTGGCCATCCGGGTCCTCGGGGAGATCACCGCCGAGCGGCTGGCCATGCTCCGGGACGCGGACGCCATCTATCTGGAGGAGATCCGGGAGACCGGGCTCTACGACGACATCTGGCAGGCGTTCGCCGTGCTCCTCCCGGTCCAGTCCGTGGGGGTCATGGGGGATGCCCGCACGTACGAGCACGTCCTGGCCCTGCGAGCCGTCACCTCCAGGGACGGGATGACGGCCGACTGGTTCCCCTTTCCCCATGACGTGCTCGCGCGCATCTCGACCCGCATCATCAACGAGGTCAGGGGTGTCAACCGGGTGACCTATGACGTGAGCTCCAAGCCCCCGGCCACCATCGAGTGGGAGTGAGGGGCCGCGACCCGCTACTCCTCCTCGTCCCGGGGGTCGCCCAGGCCCACGACGGCGTCGGCCTCGATCTCGATGAGCATGGCCGGGTCGATGAGCCGACGGACCTCGACCATCGTCGTGGTGGGGGGCGAGGGCCCGAACGCCTCGGCGTGTGCCCTGCCGAAAGCCTCCCACTGATCGATGTCGGTCACGAACATGCGCGTGCGGGTGACGTCCGTGAGGTCCGCGCCAAGAGGCTCCAGGGCCGACCGGATGATCTCGAAGCAACGCCGAGCCTGACGGTAGGCGTCGCCGGGCGCGTGGACGCCGCCGTCCTCGGAAACCGGGGCGGTGCCGGTCACGAAGATGCGGTCCCCAGCTCGAAGCGCGCGGCAATATCCGACCTTGGGCTCCCAGGGGGCTCCGCTGAACACTCTATGGAACGACACGTGCACCTCGCCATGTGAATGGGTCCCGGGCCGCCCCCGGCAGGACTCAGGGCCCCGGGTCCGAGGAAGGACTGCCGCGTTGGGCGTCCAATCGGGCCTCGATCTCGTCCCAGACGTCTCGCATGAAGGGGACATCGCCCCCGTGCTCGTTCGCGAACTCCAGAAGCTGCTCCTCGGTGACCTGGTGCCGGTCGAGGACCTCCTGTCGCTCCGTGTCCGTCAGGCCGGGGGCTCCCTCCTGGAGGGCCATGACCCGGAGCTCCACGTACACGGCGATGAAGGTCTCCCGATCGAGGGTCGCATCGTCGGGACCCGTGCCCGACAAGGTGCAGGCTGCGGCGAGCAGGGTGGACAGGAGCAGGAGCGGGGCTGGCAGCCGGAGCGCGCGCGCCCACTTCGGCATGCGAGGCTGTTGGGCGTCGTCAGGCTTCATCGACACGTCCAGGGACGAATCCGAGACCAGGGGATCCTGTAGTATCCCTGGAGACCCCCACGGGGTCCCCGGGCCGGTGCCGAGCTCCACGCCACGACCCAGCGGCCGATGTGGGGTGGCCCCGGCGCGCGGGCTTCCGCCGGGCCGCTCGTTGACGCTACCCTTCTCGGTGGGCAGGACGGTCGCGCCCGATCGCTCCTGCGAGGGAACCCCGCACAGGACGCCATGCCATGTATCGAGTCCTCCGTGTCCTTCCGCTCCTCCTGCTGTTCGCCCACGGATGCGCCGTCAATCCCGCAACGGGCCGCCGCGAGCTCTCGCTCATGGGCGAAGGGCGGGAGATCGCCATGGGCCGGGAGGCGGACGAATCGATCTCCGCGTCCCTCGGTCTCGTGGACGACCCCGACCTTCAGGCGTACGTGGCGGATGTGGGCGCACGCCTCGCGGCCACGTCGGAGCGCCCTGGCCTGCCATGGAGCTTCAAGGTCGTGGACGATCCCGTGGTCAACGCCTTCGCGCTGCCCGGAGGCTTCATCTACCTGACCCGGGGAATCCTGGCGCACTTCGAGTCGGAGGCCGAGCTCGCGGGGGTCCTCGGCCACGAGATCGGACACGTGACGGCCCGCCATTCGGTGAGCCAGATGAGCCGCCAGCAGCTCCAGCAGATCGGACTGGGCGTCGGAATGATCCTGTCCGAGGACGTGCGCCGCTATGGTGGGCTCGTCAGCGCGGGCATGGGGCTCCTGAACCTGAGCTACTCGCGGGGTGACGAGACCGAGTCGGACGAGCTGGGCGTGCGGTACATGGGCCGCACCGGGTACGATCCGACGGCCCTCGTGGGCGTCTTCCAGATGCTCGCGTCGGTCTCGGGAGGCGGCGACGGGCGGGTGCCAGAGTGGACGCTGACGCACCCCTATCCGGAGAACCGCGAAGCGCACATCCAGGAGGTGATCGCCGCCAGCGGCCTTCCCGCGGGCGGCCGCGTGGACCGCGACGCCTACCTGGACCGCCTGAACGGCCTGGTCTACGGGGAGAACCCACGGGAGGGGTACTTCCGCGGGAGCCTGTTCCTCCATCCCGACCTCGCCTTCCAGCTGCGCTTCCCGGAGGGATGGAAGACCGTGAACCAGCGGTCGGCCGTGGCCGCCGTGTCCCCCGACGAGGACGCGGTGATCGTCCTGGAGCTCGTGTCCGAGCCGACGGACCCCACCTCGGCGCTCCGGGCCTTCCTGCGGCAAGAGGGCATCCAAGGGGGAGCGGTGAGCCGGGGGGGAACCGGCGGAATCGAGAGATCCTCGGCGGAGTTCACCGCCACCACCGACCAGGGAGAGCTGCGTGGAGTGGCCCATTTCCTTCGGCACGGAGATCGCCTGTATCGGATTCTGGGCTACACCGACCCCTCCCGCTGGCGGAGCCACGCCGCCCTCCTGCGGGACGCCGGGGATGGCTTCGCCGCGCTCACGGAACAGGCCGTGCTGGAGGTCCAGCCGTGGCGACTCGAGATCGTCACCCTGGGACGGGCCACGACGCTGGCCGAGTTCTACGAACAGGTCCCCTCGCCGGTGTCCGTCGACGAGATCGCGCGCCTGAACCGCGGGGCTCCCGACACCCCCGTCCGC
>JBDHGI010000048.1:0-39790 GCA_039589955.1 Gemmatimonadota bacterium
AGCCCCGACTGCACGTGCTCGGCACTTTCATCCAGGGGCCTGCGTTCGGGAAGCGGCTCCCCGGATTTCACCAGGTCGAGGAGCCGATCGGAGGAGCTCAGGAGCGCCCTGGCAGCATCCTCCGAGATAGATCCGTCCGAATGCCTGGCCAGTACCACACGCTTCTCCACCGCGAGCGCCAAAAGGCCCGCCACGGCTTCTTTGTGTCCCTCGGACCGGGATGCTTCTTCCCCCAGGGCGGCGAGGCGACGGCAGGCGGCCTCTTCCCTTTGACGATAGAGGCTCCGGAATTCCTGGATGGTCTCAGGTGAGAACAGGTCTTCCCCTTCCATGCGGGCCAGGACGTCCGAAACCGCATCGCAAACCACTAGCTCGGCGTGTTGCACGGCGAAGCGGTCCACTAGGCTCGGCTGATTCAATCCAAGCCTGACGATGAGTGGCTCCATGGTCAGGGCCTGCACCAGGAGAGTGAAGAGCACCACGCCGGCGGTGAGCGTGAGCACGACCTGCTGGATTTCAGCAGGAATCCCAGGCGTGGTAACCACGGTGAGGGCCAGGGCGAGGCCAACGGCACCCCTGAGACCACCCCAGAACATCACCACCTGGTAGCGGGAATCCACCGCTTCGATCATCCGTCCCAACAGAGGCATGCTCCCGAACACGCTGATGGCTCGGGCGAGGGTCAGGCCGGCGATAGCTGTTCCCAACAGGGGCAGGACGGCAGAAAAATGCCCGAAGTCCAGTCGGAGGGCGATTACCAGACCGACGAGGAAGAAGATCAGGGAGTTCATGACAAAGGCCAGGAACTCCCAGAACTCCTTCATGAACTCGCACATGGCCCGGGAGAGTTTGATCTGGCCGTAGGATCCGGACGCCAGCCCAGCCAGCACCACGGCGATGACACCGGAGACATGGAACACATGCTCCGCGATGACGAAGGAAGCGTAGGCCACGATGACGGTGAGAGAGATCTTGACGGGCGGATTCTCGATGATGTCGCCGATGACACGCCAGCCGACCCAGGCCAGGAGAAGCCCCACCACCGCCCCTCCGCCGGCCACCTTGAGGAACTCCAGAAACCCGGCGACAACAGCGGAGGACGCGCCTCCCTCTGCTGCGGCCGTGCCCACCACCAGGGCCAGGAGGATGTTGAACAGGACGATGGCAGTCCCATCGTTGAAGAGGCTTTCTCCTTCCACCAGGATTCCCAGACGCTTGGGCGTGCCCAGCTCCTTGAACAAACCCACGACGGCAACCGGGTCGGTGGCCGACACGATGACGCCAAAGAGGAGAGCCACCTCCCAGGTGATGCCGAAGCCCTGACCCCCTGAGATCATCAGGGCTGCCCCGGATATCAGCGTCGACAACAGGAGCCCGGGGAGGGCGAGGACCGTGATGGGTAAGAGGTTCCTGACGACCTGCCTGGCCTCCATGTTGTAGGCCGACTCGAACACCAGCACGGGGATAAAGACGAAGAAGATCAGGGCTGGACTGAGCCCCTCGCCGGCTGCGCGGAACGTGACGACGAATTCGTCGACCAGGCGCCGAGAGAGGGGTTGGTGCCCTTCCTCGTGATCCCCCGGAGTCGATTGGGCGGTTCCTGCCTCCTGTAGGCCTTCCTCCTCCTGGCTGCCCACGACGCTGGATGGGTCGGTCACAACATGTGCGATCGAATCTCCGCCGCTGGTTCCGAAGCCCTTCTCCTCCAGCTTCTCCACGGCGGCGCCGACAAAGAAGCCCAGGAGCATCACGGCCACGGTGAAAGGCAGCCGAATGCGTCTCAGGGGTGCCAGGGCCACGAGGCAGGCGGAGAGCAACACCAGGACAACGACATAGACAGTGCCCAACTCGGGGCCGACGGAAGCCGCTGCCGCGTTCATTCTCCCTCCCTTTCCGGATGTTCATGCCCGGAAAACCGAATCATCCGTATGGGCAGCGGTCCAGCTAAAGTCGGCCTGGCCGGCCTGATACTCGGATCTTTCTGAGCGCGACTCGCACCACGCTCCTGCGCCCGAGCCTCGGAGCACCACCTGACGCGGAGTTCGGAGCCGTCAGGCTCGGCCCCGGTGTACCGCAGGTTCACGATGGTGATGTCGTCCGCCTGCTGCCCTCGGGTCCTCACCCACAGCTCGACGAACGCCCTTTCATATCAGCCCAGCTCCCGGGGAACCTCGCCGGCCTTGTCCGAGCCGCTCTTCGTCCCGAGCCGTGCCAGATCCACGCCGGTGGCGTTCTTCATCTGCTCCATCATCGCCACCGCCGACCCCGTGAGGTTGCGAACGTAGTTGGGCAAGCCCTCTCCACCGGCGTCCCCACCCCCATCGAGGATGGTGAGCTTGTCGATTCGGAGGTTCTCGGCAACGACCCGCGTGACCTTGTCCACGAGGTCAGGGAACATGCGGATCATGAACAGCTCCTGAGCGGCGCCACCCTCCCACTCCTCCCGCATGAGCTGGACGGCCTCGGCGGTGGCACGGCCCTCTTCGCGGATCCTCGCCGCGCGTCCCTCGGCTTCGAGGCGGTCGGCCTCGGACCGGGCGCGGGCGGGAATGACCGTGTCGGCAGCGTGTCGCTTCTCGCTGAGCTCGGTGCGCCGGGCCTCCAGCTCCACCTCGCGGTCGACCCGGGCGATCCTTCCCGCCACGTCCGCGCGCTCCCGGGCCTCGTTCGCTTGCGCCTGCAGGTTCGCGCGCTCCACCTCCAGGGCGTTCTCCTTCTGGATGACCTGGTGCTCGGCTGCGATCTCCGCCTCTCGTCCCAGCCTCCGCTGCTCGGCCGCGACCTGGCGGGCCTCGGCGTCCGCTTCCGCCTCGGCGATCTTCGCGTCCCGCTGCACCTCGGCGTTCCTCCTCCGTCCGATCGCCTCCAGGTAGCCCGCTTCATCGGAGAGATCCTGGATCTGGAAGAAGTCCAGCACGATTCCGAGACCTGACAGCTCGCCCCGGGCCCTGGTCGCGACCTCCTGCGCCAGCTCGAGTCGGCGCTCGTTCGCGTCCTCCGGGCTCACGCCTGCGATGACACCCCGAAGCGCGCCCTCCAGCACCTGTTGCGCCGTCTTGTCGAGCGCGTCGACCCCCTTTCCGAGGAAACGCTCGATGCCCGCCTCCAAGCCGTCCTCCTCCCGTCCGGCGAGCTTCACGTTCGCCTTGCCTTCGATGTCCACGGGAATCATGCCGAGACACAGCGCCTTGTGAGGTCGGACCTCGACGGTCCGGGTCGTCAGCGGCAGGCGGGTCGCGGACTCGAGGAGCGGCCACTTGAATCCACGCCCCCCGCGGATGAGGCGGTATCCGACCACCGTCCCGTCCGGGGCCTTCCGCTTGCGACCGGAGATGATCACGACCTCGTTGGGCTGACAGATCACGATGTTGGCCTTGATGAAGATCACCAGGGCCATGATGCCGAGGGCCCCGACCCCCAGGGAGATCCCGATCAGCTGTGCTTGATCCATGATGGTACCTTCGACGGCGTCTACGCGTTGAAGTAAAGAGAGAACTCGCCCGGATGCGGACGAAGCCGGACGAAGTCGATCTCGTTCTGCCGCTTGTACTCGACCCAGGTCTCGATGACGTCGGCGGTGAAGACCCCGTCCCGGATCAGGAACTCATGGTCGCGCTCGAGGGCGGTGATCGCCTCGTCGAGCGTGCCGGGCGTGCGCTCGATCTCGGCACTGGACTGACTCGCCGCGAGCTCGTAGATGTCCTCGTCCACCGGATCTGGCGGGTCGACCCCCCTCCGGATCCCGTCGATCCCGGCGCACATGATGGCCGCGAAGCTCAGGTAGGGATTGCACGACGGATCCGGTGTCCGGAATTCGATGCGCTTCGACTTCGGTCCCCCGGTCATGGTGGGGATGCGGATGCACGCGCTCCGGTTCCGGCCGGAGTAGAGGAGGTTCATCGGAGCCTCGTATCCGGGCACCAGGCGACGGTACGAGTTCGTGGTCGGACAGCAGATGCCGCACAGCGCCGGCGCGTGCTCAAGCAGCCCGCCGATGAAGTGAAGCGCCGTCTCGCTGAGGTCGCCGTAACGGCCCGCCTCGTAGAAGACGTTCCGCCCGTCCTTCGACAGGCTGATGTTGTGGTGCATCCCGGAGCCGTTCTCCTGCAGGAGTGGCTTGGGCATGAACGTCGCCGTCTTCCCGTAGCGATTCACGACGTTCTTGACGACGTACTTGTATTTGATGGCCGCGTCCGCCTGGTGCAGGAGGGGACCGAAACGGAACCCGATCTCGCATTGGCCGGCGGCACCCACCTCGTGGTGATGCAGCTCCGGCTCGAGTCCGACCCTCTTCAGGACATGAGAGATCTTGGAGCGGAGGTTGTTGTACTGGTCCACGGGAGGCGCGGAGAAGTACGCTCCACGTTGAGTCGCTCGGTGTCCGAGGTTGGGCGAGTCGCCTCTCTCGCCGGTCGACCACGACGCCGCCGAGCTGTTCAGGAAGAAGTACCCGTGCTGCGTGGCCTGGTCGAAGCGTACGTCGTCGAAGATGAAGAACTCGATCTCGGGCCCGAAGTACGCGGTGTCCGCAATGCCCAGGGAGCGCAGCAGAAGCTCGGCGCGCCTCGCGACGGATCGCGGGTCGCGGGAGAAGGTGTAGCGCCCGTTCGGGTCTACGATGTCGCAGAAGACCGAGAGCGCCGGATCGTCGAAGAAAGGATCCTCGAAGACCGAAGCGGGATCGGGAATCAGCAGCATGTCGCTCTGGTTGATCCGCGTGAACCCGCGAACGGACGACCCGTCGAAGGCCATCCCGTTCCTGAAGAGCGATTCGTCCACCAACTCGGCGGGAAGCGTGAGGTGCTGCAGGGTCCCGAGCAGATCGACGAACTTCAGATCGAGGAACTGGATCTCAGCGTCCTTGATCATGCGGACGACGTCTCGGGCGCTGGTCGGGCGGATCGGCATGGTCGTTGCCCTCAGTACAGGGCGCGCGAGCCGCGCTCGCCCGTCCACACCGTGACGACGTCGTGCAGCTCGGTCACGAAGATCTTCCCGGCTCCGCCGGTCTCCATGCACCCGCGGGATATGGCCTCGATGGCGCGCTCGAGGACGGCGTCGTTCACGGCGACCTCGAGGCGTACCCGCTTGAACAGGGAAACCTCCTTCTTGACGCCGCGGAACAGCTGCTGCTCGGTTCGCGGCGCCGTGCCCATCACGGACGTGGCCGTCATGTGCCGGATCTCCGCGTCGAACAGGGCCTGCTTGACGGCAGGCATCTGCTCAGGCTTGATCACGGCGACGATCATTTTCATTCGAGAGACTCCCGCAGCTACTCAGTGGTGAAGATCTGGAACCCGCTGTACGACTCGATTCCGTGCTCGTCGATATCGAGCCCCCGGAGCTCGGTCTCGTGAGAGACCCTCAGGCCCAAGACGGAGTCGATGGCCTTGAAGACGACCCACATCGCGACGGCGGTGAATCCGAGGCAGGCGACGACGCCGAGCATCTGAATCCCCAGGGCGCCGAAGCCGCCACCCATGAACAACCCATCCACGGTCGCTCCGTAGACCTCCCTTCCCCACAGGCCGACGGCCAGCGTCCCGAAGATGCCGCAGATCCCGTGGACCGCGACGGCACCGACGGGGTCGTCCACCCGGATGGCATCGATCCACGCGATCCCGTAGACGCACAGGACGCCGGCGATGGCCCCGATCCAGAGAGCGGCGCCGGGGCTCACCGCGGCGCAGGGCGCCGTGATGGCGACGAGGCCGGCGAGGGCTCCGTTGAGCGCCAGCAGCAGGTCCGGCTTCCCGTAGCGGATCCAGCTGGTCATCATGGCCGTGACCGCGCCGATGGACGGGGCCAGGGTCGTGTTGATGGCGACGCGGGCGACCACGTCCGGCTCGCCCATGCCCAGGGTGGAGCCGGCGTTGAAGCCGTACCACCCAAACCAGAGGATGAATACGCCCAGAGACGCCAATGGAAGGCTGTGCCCCCCGATGGCGTTGGGGGACCCGTCGGCGTTGAACTTCCCGAACCGGGGCCCGAGCACCCAGGCGCCCACCAGCCCGCTCACGCCACCGACGGCGTGGACGACGGTCGAACCGGCGAAGTCATGGAAGCCGAGGCCGCTGAGCCATCCGCTGCCCCACACCCAGTGTCCCACGATGGGGTAGATGAAAGCCGACAGGATGAAGGAGTACGCCAGATACGAGGTGAACTTCATGCGCTCGGCCACCGCGCCGGCCACGATCGTCGCGGCCGCGCCGGCGAAGACCGCCTGGAAGAGCCAGAAGACCTCGACCGGCAGCCCCTCCACAGGCGATTCCACGTCGACCAGGAACCAGCCCTCGGTGCCGAAGAGCAGCCCTTCGGTGCCGTACATGATGGCGTAGCCGAAGATGAAGTACCCCAGCGCGGCGAAGGCGAAGTCCAGCAGGTTCTTCATCAGGACGTTGCCCGCGTTCTTGGTCCGCACCAGACCGGCCTCGAGGACGCTGAAGCCCGCCTGCATGAAGAACACCAGGATGGCCGCGATGAGGATCCAGAGGGTGCTGAGAGCGTCGAACGCGGGAGCGCCCTGGACCACGTCGACGACGGACGACACGGACGGTATCGCTGCCAAAGAGGCGGGGCCCATGGACGGTTCCTTCTCGTTTTCTCGGGGGTGGAGAGGAGAGAGGGAATCATCCTAGGACGGCCGAGGGGGCGGGACAAGTTTTGGGCCGTGCTTCTGCAGGGTCAGTTGGGGGGTGGAAATCCGAGCACAGTTGGCGCGAAGAAATCTCCTTGGGGTCCCCTACGACCGATCAGGCCTCCAGCATGGCCAGGACGCCGGCCGGTGTCAGGCCTCGGGCGTCCGCTTCCAGCCCCGCCAGCGTCGCCTCGGGGATGGTCGCCTTCAACGCTTCGATGCGCTCCGCCACCCCCGGGTCCATGGGATGGTCGATGACCACGCCCGCCCGGGCGGACAGCTCCTGCGCCGCCCCGGCGATGGCCACCGCACGCTCCGAGCGACCTTTGGCGGCCTCCACGGCGGCCAGGCCCATGAGCGCCAGCCCGGTCCCTCTCGGGCTTCCCACTTCCTCGTACATGCGCACCGCCGCGCGGAAGGAGGACTGCGCTTCCCTCGTGTCCTCGGCGGCCAGGGCGGCCCATCCCATCTCGTAGTGGAGGCGGGCGATCTCCGGACGGTCGCCCACCCTCTCGAAGGCCGCCAAGGCCTCGCGGAACGTCGCCACAGCGCCGGCGTGGTCGCCCTTGGCGAAGGTCATCTGGGCCAGGAAGCTCAAGGCCAGACCGCTGCCCTCGTAGTCCTCGATGCGGATCTGGATCCGTCGGGCCGCATGCAGCATGGCCCAGGCCGCTTCGGCATCCCCGCTGAGAAAGACCTCCATGCCTTTCAGGGACAGGGCCAGCGCGTGCATGAACTCATCGCCCGTGCCCTCTGACCGGGCTACGGACTCCTGCAGGGCCCGCCCAGCTTCCTCCATTCGTCCCTGGTTCAGGTGGATGTAGCCCTGGTGCAGTGCGGCCTCCGCTGCGATCACGTCGTCTGCCAAAGCCAGGGCATCCTCGAACGACCCGTCTGCAGCCTCCAGCGCCGCGTCCCAGTCGCCGGTGCTCCCCTTCATCATGGCGGCGGTGAGCCCCGCCATGCCCCGACCCCGGCTGGGTGCAGCACCTTCTGCCAACGGAAGGAAGACGTCCACCAGGTTGCTCCCCGTGAGATGGAGCCCGTGGATGTGCCAGGGCCAGCACAGATTCCCGCACATCAGCAGCCCGTCCTCCACGGCCCCGGCGTCCCCGGAGCTGGCGCGCCCTGCGAGCCAATGGAGCGCCGCCAGGGTGTTGGCCCCCTCCTCCTGGGCGCGCTTCATGGCGTCGAGCTGGCCACGACCGCGGATGCCCGCGGCGACCTCGGCGGTGAACCGGACGAAGTGGCGGGCGTGGGCGGCCCGCACCTCCTCCACCTCGCCGGACGCGTGGAGCTGCTCCGCGCCGAACGCCCGAATGGTCTCTAGGAGGGAGTACCGCACCCCGGCCTCCACCACGCGCACGAGACCCTTCTCCACCAGGGAGTCCAGCTCGTCCAGCGCCCTGTAGCCTTCCCTCTCGTCGTAGCAGACCGCTTCCACGGCATCGAATGTCCATCCCTCGTGGAAGACCGAGAGACACCGCAGCAGACGCTGCTCGCCGGGCTCCAGCAGGGAGTAGCTCCAGCTGATGGTGGTGCGGAGCGTGCGCTGCCGGAGGGGCAGGTCTCGATCGCCCGACGTCAGCAGATCCAGCGCGTGGTCCAGTCGCTGGAGGAGCGCCTCGGGCTCCAGGATGCGCACACGGGCGGCCGCCAGCTCCAACGCCAGGGGCAGGCCATCCAGACGCCGACAGATCTCCGAGACCGCACGGGCGTTGCCCTCGGACAGCTCGAAGCGGGGCTGGACTTTCTGAGCCCGCTGGACGAACAGGGCCACCGAGGGGCACGTGAGGAGCGTCTCGACCTCCGTGGTCTCACCGGCGGGCAGCTCCAGAGGGGGCAGCGGGAATTCGGACTCCGCGCCGATCTTCAAGGGCGCCCGGCTCGTGGCGAGGATCCGCAGCGCGGGGCAGCGGGCCGCCAGCTCCGCGATGTCGCCGGCCGCGTCCAGCACCTGCTCCAGGTTGTCCAACACCAGCAGGGCCCGGCTGTCCCCGATGACGGTGCTCAGAGCATCCACGGCGGAACGCCCATGCGCTTCGGCGATGTCCAGGGCGATGCCCACGGTGGGAAGAACCTCCCGTGGATCCGTCACCGAGGCCAGCGATACGAAGGCGGCTCCGCCGGGGAAGTCTTTTTCCAGACGACCGAACAGCTCCATGGAGAACCGGGTCTTCCCCGTGCCGCCGTACCCCGTGACGGTAAGAACCCTGGTTCCGTTCGACAGTCGGTCCATCGCCTCGGCGAGGTCCGCCTCCCGGCCCAGGAGAGGCGTCGCAGCCACGGGTGGCGGCTTGTGGAACGCGCGGGGACCCGTGGGGGCTGGCCCCGCGGGGCGGTCGGACCGTGCCAGGGCCTCCCTCCACTCCTCCACCGTCGCGAACCGGTCCGCCGGCGACTTGGCCAGAGCTCGCTCGACGGCGGCGGCGACGGCCCCGGCGGCCTGGGGTCGCACGGTCTCCACCGAGGGCACCGGGTCCATGGCGTGGCGCGCCATGACGGCCACGGCCGAGCGCCCCGTGAAGGGGGGATCTCCGGTGAGCATCTCGTAGGTGACGCAGCCCAGGGCGTAGAGGTCCGTGCGGGCATCACCCGGCTCGCCGTTGGCCTGCTCCGGACTCATGTACTGGGGGGTGCCGATGGCCATGCCCACGGCGGTGAGCCGCTCGTCCCCGGCGCTGGTCACGGCGTTGGCGATGCCGAAGTCCATGACCACCGCATGGCCGTTCTCCAGCAGGATGTTCTCCGGCTTGATGTCCCGGTGCACCACGCCGGTCCGGTGGGCGTACGTCAGCGCGTCGGCCACCTCGTCGGCGATGCCGAGCACATCCTCCAGGGGCAGCGGACCCTCCCGGTCGAGCCGGTCCCTGAGGGACTCCCCCTGGACGAACGGCATCACGTAGAAGAGGAACCCGTCCTCCTCTCCGGAATCGAAGAGCGGAAGGATGTTGGGATGCCGAAGGTTCGCGGTGGTGGTGATCTCCCGAAGAAAGCGCTCATGTCCCACCGCAGCGGCGAGCTCGGGCCGCAGCACCTTCACCGCCACTTTGCGCCCGTGCTTCAGGTCCTCGGCCAGATAGACGGTGGCCGTGCCACCTGCGCCGAGCTCTCGCTCGAGACGATACCGGTCGGCCAGCGCGGCCGAGAGTGTGGGGTCGATCATGGTCGCGCGAAGCTGCCGCCCGGCACACGTCGGCGCAACTGGAAGCCCGGGAGCGCCGCGCACCCTCCGCGGCGCCCCCGGCTCCCGAGTGTGTCCCCTACTCCCCTGCTCCTCCCGGCCGGCGGATGGGCCCCCCGGGCTTCTGCGGGCGCCGGTACTGGGGATTCTCCAGCTCCTGGAGGAGGTATTCCACGGCCCGCTCGATGATGGGCTCGCGCCCGGCGGCGATCTCCTCCGGACGGTCGAGGACCTCGAATCCGGGGTCCGGGGCCACCCCTTCGGCCTCCACCGCCCAGTTACCCTCGGCGTCCAGGAACGCGAAGCGGGGAACCGACAGGCTTCCGCCGTCCACGAATCCGGGGTTTCCACTGATGCCTACCAGACCACCCCAGGTGAGCTCGCCGATGAGGGGTCCGAGACCCAGCTCACGGAAGTAGTAGGGGATGGCGTCGCCACCGGAGGACGACTGGCCGTTGATGAGCATGGCCTTGGGACCGGTGTGGACCACCCCCGGCTGGGAGTACAGGTCCAGGTTCCGGCGGGCCCAGTAGTTGAGGAGCGGCGCGCCCATCATGAAGGCCATCTCCTCGGGGATGAACCCGCCGCCGTTGTACCGGTCGTCCAGGATGAGGGCCTCCTTCATGTGAAGGGGCTGCCACCCCTCGTAGAGCTCCCGGTGCCCCGGGACCCCCGTGTTGGGGAGGTGGATGTACCCGATCCGTCCGCCGGAGAGGGAATCCACCAGGGCGGCGTTCTCGGCCACCCACTCCTGGTAGCGGAGGCCCAGCTCCGAGGAGACGGGGTGCACCGTGTAGCTCCGGGCTCCCTCCGGGGAGGGCCGGCCGTTCACGGTGATCTCCACGGTGCGGTCCGCCTTCCCCACCAGGAAGCGGTAGGGATTGTCCGACGTGGTCACTTCCTCCCCGTCGATGGCGATGAGGAAGTCCCCTTCACGGACGTCGACCCCCGGCTCGGTGAGGGGTGAGCGGTACTGCTCGTGCCAGTTCTCTCCGGGGAAGATGTTGGCGATGCGGTATCGGTCCCCGTCCGCCTCGAACTCCGCACCCAGGAGGGCGATGTCCACCCGGTCCACGCGCGGCTGCTCCGGCGAGGAGTTGGCGTAGGCGTGGCCCACGTTCATCTCCCCGATGAGCTCGGTGATCACGTAGTCCAGGTCGGCCCGATGGGCCACGTGGGGCACCAGGGGAAGGTACCGGTCGTGCATGGCCTGCCAGTCCACCCCGTGCATGTCCGGGTCGTAGGACCAATCCCGGAAGATCAGCCACGCGTCATGGTAGACCTGCGCCCACTCCGCCGTCGGATCGATGTGGAGGGACATCCCCTCCAGGTCGAGGCGCCCGGCGTCGTTCTCCTGGCCCGGCCGCACATCGACGATGCCGTAGTCGTCGCCGTTGGCCCGGTAGACGATCTTGCTCCGGTCCGGAGTGATGGCGAAGCCCTGGATCCTGGCGATGATCTCTGCGGATTCCCTCTCCTCCAGGGTGTACTTGTGGAGGCCGCCCCCCGAGGAGTAGAGGAGCCCGTCCTCCGTGGGGATCAGTCGGGAGTAGCCGCCCGGATCGAGGCCCGGCAGCGGCATGATCCGCTCACCCAGCCCCTCCAGGTCGATCCGCAGGGGCTGCTCCGTCTCACCCTCACCGGCCTCCTCCTCGGCTTCCTCCTCTCCCACCACCGCCGGCTCCTCGTCGCTGAGGGCCGGGAACGGATGCCCGAAATCGGACTGGAGCGTCGCGGCATAGATGCGACTGCGGAAGCCGCTCCCCCCGCCGAAGGAGAAGTTGAAGTCACGGGCCGAGACGAAGTAGAGGAAACGGCCCTCGGGGTCGAAGGCCGGGCTGCCTTCATCGGTCATCCCGTCCGTCACCTGGACCCGCTCTCCCGAGTCGAAGGAATAGAGCCAGATGGACGACATGGCGTTGTCGCCGTTCTTCGTATAGGCGATCCACCTCCCGTCCCCGGACCAGGAGAAGTCGCTCAGGGGCCCGGTTCGGGTCTCGTCGATCTCCACCAGTCGCCTGGAGGCCACCTCCATGGCCCGGAGTCGGTTCCGGTTGTCGGACCAGGCGATCCACTCGGAGTCCGGAGACCAACGCGCCCCGTCCATCCAGACCGCCTCCCCGGTGACGAGGCGGGCAGGCTCGGCGGAACGGTCCGAAGGCGCCACGTAGAGGTCGTAGTTGCCCGCGGCGTCGGAGAAGAAGGAGATCCACTCCCCGTCCGGGGACCAGGTGACGCCCCGCTCGCGGTGGGCCGGAGTGCCGGAGATGTTGCGGATGTTGCCGTTCTCCGCAGGCACCGTGAACAGCTCCCCCCGGGCGGCGAAGACCACCCGCTTGCCGCTGGGGGAGATGTCGAAAGACTCGACGTTCTCGGCGACGTTCTTGAAGTAGCGAGCCCGGTGGGGGAAGTCCCCGGTGAGGGTGATGGTGAGTTTCCGGGCCTCCCGGGTCGAGGGGTCCAGGTGGTAGAGATAGCCGCCGTTCTCGAAGACGATGCCGCCCACCCCCCGGCTGGGCCACATAACGTCGTACTCGGTGAACCGGGTCACCTGCGACTGGGTGCCGGTCCCGGGGTCGTGGACCCAGAGGTTCAGCTTCTCCTCCTGGTCCCGGTCGCTGATAAAGTAGATCTCGTCCCCCACCCAGAGGGGGAAGTTGTCGGTGCTGGACTCGGTGGTGATGCGCTCGCTGGCCTGGTTGGCCAGGTCGTAGACCCACACGTCCTGCTGCCGGCCGGCGCGGTACCGCTTCCAGTGCCGCCACTCCCGGCTCTTGATGTTGTAGGCCAGCCTGATGCCGGAGGCGTCGAAGGTCGCCCCGGAGGCTCCTTCCGGAATCTCGAGGGGCACCTCGAGGCCGCCATTCACCGGATCCACCAGGTAGTACCGACCGACCCGCTGCCCGAAGGGCGTCCGGTTGGCCCGGACCAGGATCTTCGACCCGTCGGGGGTCCAATCCAGGACCAGATGGTCGTAGCCGCCTCGGGGAGGCATGGGACCCACGTCGGGATAGAAGGTGAGCTGCCGGGGCTCGCCCCCCGACGAGGGCATGACATAGACCTGGCGCGTCCCGGCGTATTCCCCGGAGAAGGCGATCCAGCGGCCGTCCGGGCTGAAGCGGGCGAAGAGCTCGAGCCCCTCGTGGGAGGTCAGCCGCTTCGCCTCGCCGCCGGCGAGGGGAGCCGTGTACAGATCCCCGGCGTAGGTGAAGACCACCGTGTTGCCGTGTATGTGGGGGAAGCGGAGAAGGCGGGCCTCTTCCTGGGCCGGAGCCCCGTCCGCCCCGATCAGAAGGAGGATGGTCGCAGCCAGGAGCGCCGTTGGGAATCGAGGAGCGCGCATGAATCAGTGCACCCGTCTGAGGTCGAAAGGAATGCCGGATCAGCCCCAGTATCTTAGCCGGAAGCTCCCGACCACGTGAGGCTCTGGCCTACCAGGGCTACCCTCTCATATTCCGACCAGGATCCACCTTCGGCCCTCTTCGACGTGCCCACCATCCCCGCCTACGAGCGCGATCCCAGACGGCGCACCCTTCGGACGGAGGTGGTGTCCGTCGGGGAGGAGGACGGCCACCCGTTCGTCGTGCTGGCCGACACCGTGTTCTACCCTGGAGGGGGTGGGCAGCCCGCCGACCGTGGGAGCGTCAGCGGCGTGGCGGTGGTCGACGTGCGGAAGGCCGATCAGGAGATCCGGCACCTCCTGGCAGGACCTCCCCCGACCGGAACCGTGACGGTCGAGCTGGACTGGACGCGCCGCTTCGATCACATGCAGCAGCACACCGGGCAGCATCTCCTGACCGCCGTGGCCGACGGGAGCTTCGGATGGCCCACGACGTCCTTCCACCTGGGTGAGCACGTCTGCGACATCGAGCTGGACACGTCGACCGCCGACGCCCGCCGGCTGACCGAGCTGGAAGACGCCGTGGCGGACGAGATCCGGGCGGCCCGACCGGTCACCGCCCGCCGCGTGCGCCCCGCCGAGCTCGAGACGCTGCCGGTCCGCACGCGCGGCCTTCCCGACGGGCACACCGGTGACGTCCGGCTCGTGGAGATCGAGGGGGTCGACCTGAACACGTGCGGCGGCACGCATTGCCGCAGCACGTCGGAGATCGAGGCGCTCAAGCTCCTCGGAACGGAAAGCGTCCGCGGCGGCACACGCCTCTTCTGGGTGGCCGGCACCCGGCTGCGGCGCCTGTTGGGATCACACCACCGGAGGAGCGAGCGGCTCCACGACCTCCTGGGCACGTCGGACGAAGACCTGGTGGACCGCCTGAGCGCGAAGCTCGAACAGCTGAAGGAAGCCGAGCGAGCGCGCCGGAGGCTGGAGGAAGAGCTGGCGGACACCTCCGCGGCGGCGCTGGTGGGCGGCGGAGGCCGTGTCCTCGTCCGGCATTGGCCCGCCCGCGACCTTCCCTTCCTCCAGCGCGTGGCCCGCGAGGCGTGCCGCCTCGCGCCGGACCGGGTGGTCCTTCTCACCGCGGGTGAGGGAGAGGACGGTCCGTTCGTGCTCGCGGCCGGCGATGCGGCACAGCTCGACGTGGCCGCGACCGGACGCCGTCTCGCGGATCTGCTGGAGGGCCGGGGCGGCGGCTCCGGACGGATCTTCCAGGGCAAGGCTCAACGCCTCTCCCGCCGTGAGGAGGCGAAGGTGCTGCTGGGAAGCGGGTCTACCGACTCCTGAGTCTGAGCCGATTACCGGCACCGGAGGCCCGGGCCGACGCGGCGCGGCCGATCACCGGCCGGTCGCCCGGTTGAACTCCCACACGGCCCGGCTCAGAGGATCCCACCCGGTCTCCGAGACGATGCCTCCCACCGAAGCGACCACCATTCCGACCCAGAAGGTCGTGGGAGGATCACTCCCATGGAGCCAATCGCTCTGGGACGCCAGGCCGACGACCATGGCGGCCGCACCGAGGAGAGCCATCACCGTCCCCGTGTTGTGCCTGGCCCGGAAGGTGCCAGCGAGATCCTGGGCCACGGGGCTTCCCTCGAACACGGAGTCGAGGTTCCCGACCCAGAAGTCGAGGCCGGCGACCTTTTCCTCCTGGCTCCCCCTCACGAGCGACGACCCGAAGAAGCCCCGCTTCACGCGGAGCGCGCACTCCTCGTAGGCGCAGCTCCCGGCGGGCGCCTCCTGCGCCTCGGCTCGGTCGGCTCCCACCGGGGAGAGAAAGACGGCGCAGAGGAGTGTGAATGTGGCGAGTACCCTGCCCATCTGTGGCCTCCTATCGATCATGCTAGTGGCCTCGGTCCGATCTGTGACGCTGCGTCCCTGAGCCGTCCCGGGCAAGCTCACTCGGTCTTGAACGCCACCAGTGGATCCACGCGCAGCGCCCGCACCGCGGGGACCAGGCCGGCCACCAGGACGGTGGCGAGCACCACGCCCGTGACCTCGATGAGGATCCACGGGCCCGTCGGAACGGCGCCCACCAGAGCCGAACGCATCACCGGCCCGGTGACGACGGCGAGGCCCAGCCCGAGAACGGTGCCGACCAAAGACAGGACAAGGAACGCCCCGAGCACCGACCGCAGGATCTCCCGGGCCGTCCCACCGAGGGATACTCGGATTCCGATCTCCCTGGTCCTCCGGACCACGGCGTACGACAGCACGCCGTAGATGCCCAGGACGGCCAGGAGGACCGCCACGCCGCCCAGGCCGCTCAGGAGGATGGAGGCGAGCCGGGCCCACCGGTAGTTACGATCGTCCTCGACGCGGTCTCGCAAGGAGGCCACCGAGACCGGTACCGTGGGCAGGAGCTCACGCATCGCGGCAACCGTGGCGCCTGGGATCCCCGCGGCCCCGGGCCCGGCCTTCAGGACTACGTTGAACTCAGACCGGGGGTACTGGGCGGCCGCGCGGTAGTACTCCACCGCCTCCGATCGGGCGAAACCATAGCGGACGTTCCCCACCATCCCCACCACCTCGTGCCACACGCCGTCGTCGTCCGTTCCGATCCGGACGCGCTGCCCGACGGGGTCGTCTCCAGGCCAGTACCGTCGCGCCATCTCCTCGCTGACGACGGCTACGGGGGTGCTGCCGTCCTCGTCGCCCCGGTCGAAGCTCCGGCCGGCGAGAACCGGAATATCCATGGCCTCGAAGTACTCCGGGCTCACGACGCTGCTGTGGAGGATGGTCTCCTGGACTCCCTCGGACGTCTCGACGCCAGCCGGTGGCATGGAATACGAGGGCATGAGGGGCATCTGGGAGGCCAGAGCCACTCGTTCCACACCCGGGACCGAGACGAGACGACGCATCATGTCTCCAAAGAAGATGCTCTGCTCGTGGGGGGCTGCATCCCGGAGCCTGGGAATGGAGACGTACAGGGAATACACGTCGTCGGTCCCGAAACCCGGATCACGCTCGGCGGACAGACGGTAGCTCGCCAGGAAGAGCCCGGCAGCCGACAGGAGGAGGACCGCAAGGGCCACCTCGGTCACCACCAGGGTGCCGTGGCTCCGGAAGCTCCTCCGGCCGCCTGCCGCCCCCAGCCCTCCCTCACGGAGCGTCGTATTGAGCTCCGAGCGTCCCGTATGAAGCGCTGGCAGCAGGGCCACCAGGATCCCCAGCCCCACCGTGAGGACCGTGATGACGAGTGCCACCCGGACATCGATGGCGATCTCACCGGCTCTCCAGGGCCAGGAGACCGCCGAGAAGTCCCCCAAAGGTCGCGAGGAGGAGGCTCTCGCCCAGCACCAGCCCCGCGAGCCGCCCCGATCCGGCCCCCAGCGCCGCGTGGACGGCGAATTCCCTGCCCCGCTCCGCAGAACGAGACAGGAAGAGGTTCGTGACATTGACGCAGCCCACCAGCAGGACCACGAGGGCGGCACCCAGCAAGATCAGGAGGCCCTGACGGGCGCCGGCGACGGTGATCTCCTGGAGAGGGAAGACGAGCACCTCGAAGTCCCGTTCCTCCGGGTGGACGGCCGCCATCTCCACCGAGACGCGGCGCATGTCCTCGCGCGCCTCGCCGAGCCCCACCCCGGGAGAGAGACGTCCGACGGCGTTGAGAAAGCCCGCGCTTCGCACGTCGCTGAGCACGAGCTCGTCTCCGACGTGGACCCACGCCTCGGTGGACTCCGAGGGGAACGCGAAATCCGCGGGCATCACGCCGATCACGTTGTAGTCGGTTCCCTCGATGCGGATCGTCCGCCCCACCGTCCCTGGGTCAGCTCCGAAGCCCCTCATCCAGAGCCCGTGGCTCAGAACCACCACCGGAACGGCTCCCAGGACGTCGTCCTCGGGCATGAGGTGACGCCCCAGCTCCGCGGGGACCCCCAGGGCGGCGAAGACCCCTGATGTTACCACGGCGCCGTTGATACGGACGGGCTCATCCCCCTCCTCGAGCGCCCCCGAGGTGGACGCGTACGCGCCGAGGTGCATGAAGGAACGGGATCGCTTCTCCCAGTCGAAGAACGTGGCCGGCGGTGTGGCGAACCAGCCGGCGGCCCGGCCGGCAGTGGGGGGCTCCGGGAACCAGTCCGGATCCACCCGGGAGAGGTTGAGCAGCTGGCCGGGCTCCTCGTACGGGAGGGGCCGGAGGAGCACACCGTCCACCATGGCATAAGCCAGCGTCGTCGCGCCAATCCCCACGGCCAGGGTACCCACCACCACGAGAGCCAGGCCGGGGCGTCGCGACAGGCTGCGGAAGGCGTGCCGCAGCCCGGCTGCAAGCCTCAGGCCGGAGGGGTCGCCACCCCCGCGGTAGGAGAGGGCGAACCGTCCGACGTAGGCCCAGTACCACAGCTTGGCGAAGAGCCGAGGCCGGTGACCCCAGCGGGCGGCCATCTCCTCCCGGGCGTCCCCGACGATGCTCCGGCCCCGGGAGTCTTTGCCCACCATCCACTCGAGGATCCTCTCGGCAACCCTCGGCGGGCGCGGTCTTCTCGCCCGGGCCATCATCGGTCGGTCTCCAGGAGCCCGCCTACTCCCTTCCACATGTTCATGAGGCGGGCGCGAGCCTCGGCGAGCTCCAGGATGCCCGCCTCGGTGACGCTGAACCGCCGCCGGGGGTGTCCGCCCCGTTCGGGCGAGCCGTCCTCGACCTCCCATGTCAACAGGCCCTTGGCCTCCAGCCGCTCCATGGTCTTGTAGAGCGACCCCCGGGAAACCACGTGACCCGCCTCCCGATCCAGCTCCCGCAGCACGTCCAGGGCGAACGCCCCGCCACCCAGCCGGAGCACCGCCAGCAGCACGAGGTGTTCCACCTCACCCATGGGCTTCTTCCCCATCCTCTCCTCGCCTCCCGAGCGATGTCGACCTTGTCTACGTCGCTGGGAATGTATAACACCTCTTGTCGATGTAGACAACAACGACATCGAGGGAGCGCCTCAGGACCGGGGTGGCGGATACCGGCAAGCGCCTAGCTTCCCTCCCACCACCAGAACGGCCTGAGCTCCTGTCTGCTCGGCCAGAGGCGCGTGAGGGTGTCCCCCTCGTATACCTCGCCATTCTTCATGACCCAACGCACGGAGTTGGTGTTGCGGATGTCCTCCAGCGGATCCCGGTCCAGCACGACCATGTCCGCGAGCTTGCCGACCTCGAGGGAGCCCAGATCCTCGGCGAAGCCGATGATGCGAGCTCCGTCGATGGTTGCCGCCCGGAGCACCTCACGCGAGTTCATCCCCCCCGCGGCCAACGCCCACATCTCCCAGTGGTAACCAAACCCCTGGAGCTCGCCGTGGCCTCCGACCCCGATGAGCCCGCCGGCGCGTTGGATCTTCGCGGCTTGCGCCGCGGCCTCGGCGAAGCCGTACTCGTCGTCCCGATGCCAGCCTCCACGGCGGCGGCTCATGACGTCGAGCCGGTTGTGAGGGTAGAAGCGGTTGAGCTTCTCGTCGTCGTGGATCTCTTCCCGCGCCATGAAGTAGTTGAGCGCGCCTGGCGCGCCGTACTGCACCAACAACGTCGGCGTGTAGGCGGTCTTCGTCCGTGCGAAGAGCTGCACCACGTCGTCGTAGAAGGGGAAGATCGGCAGCGTGTGCTCGTTGCCGTGGAAGCCGTCGATGGCGTGGGTCATGTCGAGCTTCTGATCGCGGCCGCCCTCGGTGGTCGGCATGAGGTCGAGCTCGTTTGCCGCCCGCACCACCCACTGCCGCTGCTTCCGCGTTCCAACCATGTACGATTTGATGTTCGGTGTGCGGTAGTGCTCCTTGTAGCGCCTCAGGTACGAGAGCACCGCCTCGTACGACTGGAAGTCGTTGTTCGCGAAGATGCCAGGGCCCGTCATGAAGGCCCTCTGGCCCACGGACTGGCCCGTCTCCAACAGGTCCTGATAGGCGAAGTAGTCGTTGGTCGACGTCTGCACGTCGAGGCCCGCCGTGACGCCGTATGCGAGGTTGGCCACCAGGGACCAGTTCTGCGGCTCGAGCACATCGTGCGTCCGGAACTCCCAGTGTGCGTGGGTATCGATGAAGCCCGGTACGATGAACTTGCCTGACGCGTCGATCACCTCCGCCCCGGATGGGATCTCGACGCTGCCGGCCGGACCGAGGGCGGTGATCCGGTTGTCCGTCACGACGATGTCGCCGCCCTCGATCACCTCCTCGCCCGCCATGGTGATGAGCGTCGCGTTGGTGAAGGCGAAGGTCCCGTCGGGGGTCGCCCGCTCGAACTCCAGTGTGATGGGGAAGACCTCCACCGATTCGTCCAGATCGAGGGGATCCTTCGGCTCCTCCTCGTCTCCGGCGGTCGTCGAGTCCGTGGCGGCCGCGCTGTCGGGAGCCGCGGCGGCGCTCCCCTCCTCGGCCGTCTCGTCCTCCTCGTCGGCGGGGCCCTTCCGCTCGAACTCGAGACTCGAGAAGGGTCTGCGGAAGAACGTCGAGCCGATGGCCCATGTGATCGTCTCGCCGCCGTCCGCCCAGGCGAAGTAATCGGCGCCGATGTCCGTGATGCGTTGGGTCGGCACCGAGGCCGACCGGACGCTCACCGTCGCCCCGTCGCCCCCAACCGGAGGTACCGCGACCACATGGAGCTGGTTGTTCACCGCCGCGAGCGCCCAGGCACCGTCGGGGCGGAGGAGTACCGCCGACGCCGCAGGCGGTGTCGGAGTCCCAACCGACGGACCGGTGACCTTGAGGTGCGTCCGCCGGTCCGTTCCGTCGTAGCGCATGGAGATCAGGCCCGCACGCGAATACACGTAGACCCGTTCGGAATCACCGGCGAAGTGAGGAGCGCCCAGGCCCCGGGCCGGAGCGATCAGGTGCACGTCGCCCCCTCGGGCATCGAGCCACACGAGGTCGAGCTGGATCCTGAGCCCCCCGAACTCGCTGAAGGTCTGTTGACGCTGGTAGGCGTTGCCCCTGAGCCCGACGATGCGGGACCCGTCGGGCGAGAAGCTCAGGTCGGTGTAGAAGGCCTGGTGCTCGGTGAGGCGGATGGGGTGGCCCGAGCCGTCCGACCGGATCTTCCAGATATGTCCACCGTCCATATCCCAGGTGACGTAGGCGAT
The DNA here is from genome assembly GCA_039589955.1 of Gemmatimonadota bacterium. Taxonomy (GTDB): domain Bacteria; phylum Gemmatimonadota; class Gemmatimonadetes; order Longimicrobiales; family Gaopeijiaceae; genus SZUA-318. Next base: position 20,270 of record JBDHGI010000048.1, read on the forward strand.
CCACTCTCCGTCTGGGGACCAAGTCGGCTTGAACTCCCACGCCTCGGAGTCGGTGAGCCGCTCGGGCTCCCCGTCCGGCAGATCCATGGCGTACAGCTTCGTGAGCACGCTGAACACCACGCGCCCCCCGTCCGGCGACTGCCGCGGGTCCTGGACGAGGCGGGCTCTCACGGGCCCCTGCTCGACCCGGTACGGCCGATTGAGGTCGGGACCGAGCGCGAGCTTCACGTCGGCGGTGAACGGGACCTCGCTCGCCTCACCGGTCTCCAGGTCGACCCTCTGGATCCTGCCGCCGAAGGTCGTCAGGACAGCCGAACCGTCGGGCACGAACGCCAGGCTCGGCATCAGGTCCCGAGCGGGGCTGCCTCCGGATTCGACCTCGTCACGCTGGACGGGGTGGATGAGCCATCGGTCCGCGCCGCTCTCCAGATCCCGCACCCGCAGTCCCGTCTCGGTCTCGAAGCGGGTGGCGTAGACGAGGAGGGTGCCGTCGGGCGACAGCGTGGGCCGGAACGCCCGGCCGTCGGCCTGGGTGATGACGTCCACCTCACCCGTGACCATGTGCCGCCGGCCGATCTGCCAGTTGGTGATCTGGCCGCCGCCCCCGCTGCCGGACTGGGCGAAGTAGAGGAACTTCCCGTCCGGTGACACCGCCGCGCCCAGGCGGCTCGGAGACGACGACTGTGTGGAGCCACTGCCCCCGCTCGGTGGTGCGCCGTTCAGCGATACGCCGCTCCCACCATCCACGTGGTACATGCGCAGGCCACCCCGGGGGCCGCGCCGCGTCGCGATCACGTACTTAGCGTCAGGAGTCCATGTCGGCGACGCCATGGAATTCGAGCGTTGCCGCTCGGACGTGAGCTTCTTCGGCTCGCTCCCGTCGGGTCTCGCGATCCAGAGGTTGTCGTGCCCGTCACGGTCGCTGATGAACGCGATCCACGCTCCGTCCGGCGACACTCGGGGCTGGCTGTCGAAGGCCGGTCCGGTGAGGAGCGGCTCGGCGACGCCACCCTCGATGGGGACGCGCCAGATATCCCCGAGAAGCTCGAATATGACGGATTCCCCATCGGGGGTGACATCCAGTGAGATCCACGTGCCCTCACTGAGGGTGAGCTCGAGCGTGTCCGGCATCTCGAGCTCCAGCGAGAGCGACCTGTCCCTGGGCCCTGTGGTGGAATCAGCGGCGGTGGTGTCGGGCTCCTGGGCGGGCGCCGCCAGGGGTGCCGCACCGAGAGCCGCAAGAGCCAGAAGAATGCCCGGAAGATCCAGCCGACCTCTCATGTGCCTCGCCGCTCCTGCGTCACTGGGGATAGGGAATGCGACCGCCCTGTCGGCCTGGCGGGCACGGTAGGGCTGGGGTGGGGGAGGAGCAAGCAAGGGGGGAGTTGTGGCCGGAGGCGACGAGGGTGACAGGCGAGGGGCGCGCGGTCTCCTCTTATGGCGGAATCCCTTGCAGCCCTCGCCCCTGAGGGGCAAGGTGGGACGCAACCCACCCCCGGCCTGCTGTTCCCATGCGAGAACGGCGTGGCGGTGCTCTTTGGGCGTCCGTGCTTCGAGGATGGACGGGACTGGCCGGATCTCGCGTGGCTGCGCGCGCAGATCGAGGCAGGTCGCATCCTGGCTCTCGGGGAGATCACGACCCAGTTCCTGGGCCTCAGTCCGTCCGGCGACGAGCTCGAGCCGTTTTTCGCCATCGCCGAGGAGTACGACCTGCCGATCTTCATTCACATGGGTCCCGCTCACCCGGGAGGCGCATACCTGGCCCGGCCCCCTCAGCGCCGCAACGCCGTCCTCAGCGCCGCGGACAGCTCTGCGTGCCGACCGATCCGCCTTTCATTGACGTCCAGGCGCAGCTCGGTCCAGTGCCGGTTCATCTGGACGGCGTTCACGAAGGCTCGGTCGCCCCGGAGCTGCGTCAGCACGCGGCCCACGTCCATGCGGGCGGCAGCGTTCGGGCCCTCCCGGACCCGCGACACCGCCTCGAAGTCGTCAGGGGACAGGCGGTTCTCGAGAAGGTCCCAGAAGTCGGCTTCTTCCTTCTTGTAGTAGTCGGTGAAGAAGTCGGCGGACTCGATGCTTCTGTAATACCCGGCGATCTGACGACGCAGCCCGTCGTCGGGGATGAGGCTCAGGCCGCCCGCACCCAACACCTCCTGGTACGTGTGGTCCAGGACCTGGAAGTTGTCCACGAAGGCCGTGTACAGGATCCAGCTGGCCAGCGAATCGGGGGGAACTGTCGCCGACCGGCTCCTGTGAAGCCCGATCAGCCTGTCCGCGGCGTTGAGGCTTCGCGTGGCCGTCGCGCGTCGATCCGCCAGATCGACGCTGTCGCTCGCCAGGTCCACGAGGATTCCGGACAGGTAGGCCCGGACCTGGGCCTCTTCCTTCCTGGCCTCGTTGAGGTTGTCCACCCACAGGGCGATCAGCACGCCGGCCACGATCACGACCAGCTCTCCCGTCACGCGAAGGGACAATGGCCACCGTTGGTCGGATGTCATGGCTTCATTGTGGGGGTGGATCAATGCGGCCGTGAAGCCACGTCGGTCACAAGAATGCACCTCGCACGCCCGTGGCGCGACCAGGGCGTGGGCTGGCCGAGGCACGTGCGACTTGCGAAAGGAAGCTTCTGCTTATACATAGGATACCTATGGGTAGAATGCGTATGGTTACAGCGCACGGGAGGTGAGGATGTCCGACTCGAGCCTTCAACTCGTTCGTGGCACTCTGGACCTTCTGGTGCTCAAGGCGCTGAGCTGGGGACCCCGCCACGGGTACGCCGTCTCCCAGTGGATCAAGGGCGTGACAGAAGGAGCCCTGTTGGTGGAAGAGGGAAGCCTCTACCCCGCCCTGCAGCGGATCCAGCGCAAGGGATGGATCCGGTCCCGGTGGGGGGTGTCCGACACCGGCAGGCGAGCACGATTCTACGAGCTCACACCCGTCGGTGAAGAGCGTCTGGCGCGGGAGGTGCGCGTGTGGCAGCGCTACACCGCGGCCGTCGAGCGTGCCGTCTCCGCCCCGGAGTGGGAGGTGGAGTGATGTTGCCGCCGGGCTTCCGCCGGGTCTTCCGGAACCCCTTCGGCCCCCGGGCCCTGAGATCGGAGATCGAAGAGGAGATCGCCTTCCACCTCCACGCGAAGGAACGGGACCTGACCGAGCAGGGCGTGGAGCCGGATCGGGCCCGCAGGGAGGCGCGTCGTCAGTTCGGGAGCCCCGAGCGATGGCGGAGAAGGGCCGTGGCCGCGGCTCGCCGCCGTGAACGTCGCGAGCGTGGCGTCGACGCACTGGGATCGTACCTGCAGGACTTGGCGGGCGCCCTTCGCCACTTCCGGCGGCGTCCCGGGTTCGCCCTCTTCTGTGTCACCATCCTGTCCCTGGGGATCGCGGCCGGCACCGCGGTGTTTGCCGTCCTCGATACGGTGCTCTTCCGGCCCATGCCCTTCCCCGATCCCCACCGGATCGTGGCCGTGCAGGGGTCCACCAACCGCTACCCCGGGCTCACGGTCTCGCCCGCCAACTACTTCGACTGGAAGGCCGGGCAGCGGTCCTTCTCGGCCATGGCCGCCACGCGGGCGACGTCCGTCACCCTCTTTACCGGCAGCCCCGAGGCCCTCGGTACGCTGGCGGTGGAGTCGGACTTCTTCGACGTGATCGGAGTCCACCCGACACTGGGCCGCAGGATCCTACCGGAGGACGACAAGCCGAACGCACCTCGCGTGGCGGTGGTCACGCACGGGGCCTGGCGGAGGATCTTCGCTGGCGATCCGGACGCCCTGGGCCGGCAGGTGGATGGGTCCGCGGGACCCGTGACCATCGTGGGTGTCATGCCCCCCGACTTCCGATACCTGGACGTTCCCTTCTGGGGCGGCCCCGAGCGCGACCTGTTCCTTTCGGATCCCTTCGGATCCGACCGGACGTCCCGCACGACGGGTGGCTATCTGTGGGTTGGCGCGCGGCTCATGCCCGGTGTGTCCATCGAGCAGGCGGATGCTCAGATGAAGGACGTGGCAGCGCGCCTGGCGGAGGAGTATCCCGGCATCAACGGACCCAGCGCCGACGACAGCGCCCTCTCCATTCGCGTGGTGGACGCCCATTGGGACGCGGTGGAACTGATCGCGAGACCCTTCCTCCTGATGGGCGTAGCCACGGCCCTGCTTCTCCTGGTGGTGTGCATGAACGCGGCTGGGGTGCTTCTCACCTGGGTCCTGGACCGACGCCGCGAGCTCGCGGTCCGTGCCGCCCTCGGGGCGGCCAGGCACCGACTCATCCGCCAGGTGATGGCCGAGACGGGGTGGCTGAGCGTCGTGGGCACCGCCGTGGGCGTCGGCCTGGCGGCTCTCCTGGTGCGGGTCGTGCCAGGTCTCGTTCCCGGGTCGATACCTCGTCTGGACGAGGTGGCCCTGGACGGTCGAGTCCTCGGCGGAGCCCTGCTCTTCTCCCTGACGCTCTGGCTGGCTTCGGCGGCGCTCCCGGCGATCCGGGGCTCCAAAGTGAACCTGTCGTCCTCCCTGAAGGACGGCGCCCGCACGATCACACCCGGGCGAGCCTGGATAGGGAGAACGATCATCGTGGGGCAGCTCGCGTTGACGTGCGCCCTGGTTGCCGGCGCCGCCCGGCTGATTCACACGTACTCGAGCCTCGTGCAGGTGCATCCCGGTCTGGACCCGGCAAACACGCTGGCCCTCCACGTGCGCCTCCCCGCCGATCGCTACACGGAACAGGTCGGATCGGTGGGCGCCTTGGCAGCCCCTGATGCGTTGGGACACCTGAACGAGGCGTGGCAGGAGCAGATCGGTGCCACGCCCGTCTACCGGGTCGGTGCGGAGGCGGCCGACTTCGTCAGGAGGGTTGGAGAGGAGCTGCGGAAGGTCCCCGGGATCCGTTCCGTGGCCTTCGCCAACGAGGCTCCCTTCTCGGGCGGGCAGATCTGGGGCACTCTCCCCTTCGATCCCGGCACGGGAGGGCTCCCGCTGGCAGAGCGCGAGAAGTGGGCCTACCTGAAGTGGGTCTCGCCGAACTTCTTCGAGACGCTCCAGGTGCCTCTCCTGCGTGGGAGGGTGTTCGGCGAGACAGACGGGCCTGGAGACCCGCCAGTCGTGATCGTGAACGACGCATACGTCGACACGTTCTTCGGCGGCGCCGTCGATCCCGTCGGAGCCGCCGTCCGGTTCCCGGAGGACCCCTACTTCCCGGAAAAGGAGGCCACGGTCGTGGGGGTGGTGGCCAACACGCTCCAGCAGGGTCCCCACCAGCCCTTCGAGCCTGTCCTGTACGTCCCGCTGGCGCAGCGCGCCCCGCTTTGGAACCGGTACCAGAGGGCGTTCCCCTTGCGAAGCACGTTCCTGATCCGCACGGACGGGGAGCCCACGGTATTGGCCAACGACGTGAGGCGAGCGATGTGGTCCGTAGATCCCGAGGTTCCGGTGAGCTACCTGCGGACACTCGAGGACATGCTCCTGGAGCTGTCGGCGGAGCCTCGCTTCTTTCTCTTCCTTCTTTCCGGATTCGCCCTCGTCTCGTTGTTGTTGGCCGCAGCCGGCACGTTCGGGCTCCTGGTGCATGACGTCCAGCAGCGCACCCACGAAATCGGCGTGAGGCGGGCGCTTGGAGCCACGAGTGGCTCGGTCACCGGACGAGTCCTCCGGGAGGGCGCCGCCCTAGCCGTCACGGGCGTTGCGCTGGGGCTGGCCGGCGCCCTTGCTGCGGGGCGGACGCTTGCGTCCCTGATCGTCGGCTTGACGGATTGGAGCCCCGTGGTCCAGCTCCTGGTCGCCTGCGTCCTCGTCATCACTGTTCTCGGTGCGTCTTGGCTGCCTGCCCGGCGCGCTGGCGGCGTCGACCCCCTGGAGGCGCTCCGGGCCGACTGATACGCAAGGGCTGGGGTAAGGCCCTGCGTTCCTGAGGATCTGCGGTGGGAGCGGCTGGCGGGGCGGTAAGGAGCGTCGTCACCGACGGGGCGTGCAGGTAGAGTCTCACTCCAGACGCAGGCTATCTGCGGGGTCTACCGTGGCGGCCTTTCGGGTCGGCAGATAGCTGGCCACCAGCCCAACGAGCGCCAGCAGGCCCACGGCGCCCGCGTAGGTCTTCAGGTCGGTGGCGGCCACGCCCCACAGCAGGTCCCCGATGAAGTCCGAGAGGAGGAACGAGATGACGAGGCCCAGTGCCAGCCCGACAGCCACAGCCTTCATCCCCTGGCCGACCACGACCCGGTCGATGTCCCTGCGGGTCGCGCCCAGAGCCAGGCGAACGCCGATTTCCCGGCGGCGCCGGATCGTGGACAGTGACAGCACGCCATAGACGCCCAGCACGGACAGGAGCAGCCCCAGCGCGCTGAATGTGGCCAGGAGGAGGGCGTGGAACCGCCAACGCCCCACCGTTTGCCGAAAGGCGTCCCTCACCAGCAGCGTCTCGCGGATGGGCAGAAGCGGATCTGTCTGGGCCAGGATCTCACGGATCTTCGGGATCACCTGGGTCGGGTCCTCCTCGGATCGGACCAGCAGGAATCCACCCGGCGGAGTCGGATGCGTGACCGGAATGTAGATCTGGAGTCGGTCGGGCCGATCTCCCAGCCACCACGCCTTGGTGTCGGCCACGACGCCTACCACGGTCATCCAGGGAGAGGCGCCCAGTGCCGAGTGCAGCGAGATACGACTGCCCACCGCCCCCCCGTCGGGCCAGTAGCGACGCGCGGCAGCCTGATTCAGGATTACGACCTGAGCCCGATCAGCGATCTCGGCTTGGCTGAACGTCCGCCCTTCCAGGAGCGTGGCGCCCACAGCGCGGAAATACCCGGGAGACACCCAGTTGCCGGCATGCACCTCCTCCGGCTCGGGCTCGGGCAGCTCTCGTCCCTCCACAACGACGCTGCCGTTGGGTCCGAACATCCTGGGAGGCACCGACCGGCTCCAGCCGGCCACGCTCACCATGGGCAGGGCCTCCACGCGGCCGACCAGGTCCTCAAAGAAAGCGATCCGACCCGCGTCGTCGTCGTAGCGAGCCCGCGGCAGGTCGATTCCCACGGCCAACAATCCGTCCGTGTCGATGCCGGGGTCCACGTGGAGGAGGCGCCGATGACTGCTCGTGAGGAGGCCAGCGCCCAGCAGGAGCACGAGGGCGAGGGCAACCTGAGAGACGACCAACACCTGGTGCGCGTTCCAGCCGGGGCGTCCCATATCGTGGAGGCCGGCCGCACGCGCTCGCGGAGGCGCGGACGCGGCACGCATCGCCTGCCGGAGGGGCAGGAGCCCGAGGAGGATCGTGGTAACGAGGCCCAGGCCCAGCGAGAAGAGGAAGACCTCGGGATCCAGGCGCACCGCCCGGACTTCCTCGATGGCACTTCCGGCGATCCACTCGGCAGCCTCCATCAGCCATCGCGCCGTGAAGATCGCCAGCGCCGTGCCGGCCGCCCCGAGCACGAGGCTCTCCGAAAGGAGCTGCCGGGCCAAGCGCACCCGCCCGGCCCCCAGAGCCAGGCGAAGTCGGAACTCCCGTCCGCGGGAGAGGTTGCGCACCAGGAAGAGGTTCGCGGTGTTGGCGCAGGCGATGAGCAGCACCATCCCCACGGCGCCCATGAGCACCCACAGCCCGGTACGCACACCCCTCGGCGTGGCTGTCCAGGCCGAGGACACGCGGGGATACCAACGGTAGCCGCTCGAGGCAGGAGGCAGGCGCGTCTGGATCAGGTCCAGCTCGGCCTGGGCCGCCGCCAGGCTGATGCCCGGCCGCAAGCGCGCCATCACGTAGGGACGGCTCGGCCAGGACCCGTCACCGTCCACAGGCAGCGGGAGGAAGATGTCCCTGGGCCCATCACCGAAGAACCCGCTTTCAAGAATCCTCTGTGCTGGCTCTGCCACGACGCCGACCACGATGACCGTCGTGTCGTTCACGACGGCGGTGCGGCCCACGACGCCGGGGTCGGCGCCGTACCTGGTCGTCCACAGCTCCTCGGAGAGCAGAGCCACGGGTCCCATGCCGCGCGCGGCGTCTGCCGACACCAAGAGTCGGCCGAGTAGCGGCGTGGCGCCGATCAACGTCAGGAGTCCGGGAGAGATGCGGGAGCCACCGACGGAGAGAGGATAGTCGCCGCCGGCCAGGTGGAACTCCTCTTCGGTGAAGCCGGCCAACACCTCGAAGGCCTCGGCCTCTCGCCGCCATGCCGCCACCATGTCCGGACCCGGTCGGTCCAGGGTCCGCTCGCCCTCGCGCTGCCCCTCTCGCCACAGCTGAACGACCCGATCTCCGCCGTCGAAGGGGAGCGGCTCCACGATGAGGCTGTACATCATGCTGAACACGGCAGTATTCGCGCCGATGCCGAGCGCCAGGGTCACCACGATCACCAGCGTGAATCGAGGGGCCCTCGCGAGGGTGCGGAGGGCGAAGGCCAGGTCTTGTCCGGCCCTGGACGAGACGGCCTTGCGACGGGGTGAGCGCCAGAACGCATCCCGGCGAGTGAGGCGTCGCCACGCAAGCGGCGGGAGGGAGCGAACAACCTGAGACCAGTACCAGCGCCGCGCGGGGCGGGGGCCGTGGTCTCGTACCCTTCCCTCGAACTCCTCTTGAAGGTCCGCCGTGAGCGAGGCCCGCGTGTCCCGGTCCGCGAAGGCGCGGACGATCCTCGCCGGCAGCCGTGGGGGACGGAGCATGGCGCGTCAGCCCGACTCGGTGAGCGGCGTGCCGTGGATCATGCGCAGAAGCATGGCCGTCGAATGTTCCAGCGCGGACATGCCGGCCTCCGTGAGGTGCACGTGCTTGCGCGCCCGCCCTCCTCGCACCGGGCGAGGATCCGACATCTCGAACACCACGAGGCCCTTGTCGGCCAGTCGACCCACGGTCGCGTACACGGCGCCGATGGAAACGGGCCGGCCCGTGCGGGCCTCGATCTCCCGCCGGATACTTGCACCGTACGCCTCGCCCTTGCTGCGCAGGATCGCGAGCATGACGTACAGCTCGAACTCGGCGAGATAGTCTCCCTTCGGCATGCTATATGTTATACAAACGTATACATTGGAGCAAGGACGTTTGCCGTTGCGAAGGTACCGTGGCATGATTGGCTAGTCGCCCGTCTGCGATCGTCTGCCCACCCACCTACGACGCACCCATGTGCCGGAAGATCCTCCTCCCGTTGCTGGCCCTGTCTTTCTCCGTCGGCTCGCGCGCGGCCGCCCAGGACTACGTCGACGTCCTGACCTTCGAGGCTTCCGCCGCGACCGGTAGGCTCACCGGGTGGACCGGGGGTCCGCCCACGACCCTACACCTCGACAGCACCGTGGTCCACAGCGGCAGTTACGCCGGCCGCCTCACGCGTGATGCCGAAAGCGAGAACGATTTCTCCGTGGTCGCCCTGTCACTCCCGGTGGAGTTCTCGGGCCAGACGGTCGAGCTCAGAGGCTGGCTCCGAACGGAGGCCGTGGTCGGCGGCTTCGCCGGCCTCTGGCTCCGACAGGATGGGCCCGCTGGCACGCTGGGGTTGGACAACATGCAGGGCCGGAACCTGTCGGGGACCACCGATTGGACCCGGTACAGCGTGACGCTCGCCCTTCACGCTTCGGCGCGGCGCCTGGTGATGGGCGCGCTCCTGTCGGGCGAGGGCACGCTCTGGGTGGACGATCTCGAGCTGCTCGTCGACGGGGCGCCTGCGGCGGCCGCGCTCAGGTCGGAACGGACACCGACGGCCGTCGAGCTCGACACCGAGTTCGACGAGGGCTCGGGCATCGCCGACGCGGATCCCACACCCCTGCAGGTGGAGAATCTCGAGCTGCTCGCAAAGGTGTGGGGGTTCGTGAAGTACCACCATCCCGAGGTCACGGCCGGACAGCTGAACTGGGACTACGAGCTGTTCGGGGTCCTCCCGCGGGTCCTCGACGCCCGGGACCGCTCTTCCGCCGTGAGGGCCCTCACGGAGTGGCTCGACGCAGTCGGCGAGCCGGAGGCCTGCACCCGGTGCGCGAGCCCGCCGGAGGACGTGCATCCACCCGCACCAATCGACTGGATCCACGACACCGAGGCCCTCGGGGGCGAGCTGAGCGCTCGTCTCACCTCGATCCACCGTAATCGACCTTCTCGGATCGAGCAGCACTACGTGACGCACAACCCGAACGTCGGCAACCCCGACTTCTCGAGCGAGGACACCTACGCGGACCAGTCTCTTCCCGACGCCGGCTACCGGCTGCTCGCCCTCTTCCGGTGGTGGAACATCATCGAGTACTGGTTCCCCTACCGGGACCAGCTCGATGACGACTGGGAAAGCGTCCTGGCGGAGTACATCCCCCGAATGATGACGGTCGGGAGCCCGGAGGCCTACCAGCTCGCCATGATGGAGGTGATCGCCCGCGTGGACGACACCCACGCGAACCTGTGGAGCTCCCTCGCCGTGCGGCCGCCCGTCGGCGACGCCCAGCTCCCGGTGGTCGCGCGCTTCATCGAGGGGCGGGCCGTCGTCACGGGGTACGCGCACGACGAGCTCGGGCCGGCCACGGGGCTCGGGGTGGGTGACGTCATCGAGACCCTCGACGGGGAGCCCGTGGACTCTCTCGTCAGGGCGTGGAACCCGTACTACGCCGCGTCGAACGAGCCGACACGGTTGCGAGATATGGGGCGTCAGCTCACCAGAGGCCCGGAGGGCCCGGTCACGGTCACGGGCCGGCGAGCCGACGGGTCGTTCGAGCTCGTTGCCCAGCGCTTCCCTCTCGAGGAGCTCGACACCGGAGCGGGGCGGACCCACGACCTCCCGGGCAAGGCTTTTCAGAGGCTCACATCCGAGGTCGCGTACCTGAAGCTGTCCTCGGTCGTGGCCGCCGAGGCGGCGGAGTACGTGCGGCAGGCGCAGGGCACCGACGTCCTGGTCATCGACATCCGCAACTACCCGAGCGAGTTCGTGGTCTTCGCTCTCGGGCAGCACCTGGTCGTGGAGCTCACGGACTTCGCGCGCTTCACCCGCGGCGACGCGTCCAACCCCGGGGCGTTCGTGTGGGGGCCCGTGGCTTCGCTCACACCTCGGGAGCCTCGCTACCAGGGGAAGGTGGTGGTGCTCGTCGACGAGGTCTCCGTGAGCCAGTCCGAGTACACGACTATGGCGTTCCGCTCGGCGCCGAACGTCACGGTGGTGGGCAGCACCACCGCCGGCGCCGACGGCAACATCTCCCCCGTGCCCCTGCCGGGAGGGCTCCGCGGAATGATCAGCGGGATCGGGGTCTTCTATCCGGACCGCTCACCGACCCAGCGCATCGGCATCCTGCCCGACCTGGTGGTCGAGCCTACGCTGGCGGGCGTTCGCGAGGGTCGGGACGAGGTCCTTGAGGCCGCAGTCAGCCACGCGCTCGGTCGCCCGTGGTCGCTCCCGGAGGAGGGGGGACCTGGCAGGTAGACGCATCGGCGAGCCTCGCGCCAACTTGGCCGCCGCGTGGGCTCAAGCCCTCGCGCTCTCCCGCCCGGAGTCGGCCACGAAGAGGCAGCTCGAACGCGTGACCCTCTTGACCGCTCGCTCTGAGCCAACATAGTTTGCGACACGAAGTATCGTGTCACGAAGGGTGTTGACGCGAAGTATGGTAGGAGTTGCCCACACCGGCACGCGGGAGAGTCCGATGTTCAGTCCCGAGCTGAAGAAGGGGAGCCTCGAGCTCCTCATCCTGTCGGCCCTGGAGGGTCGGGCTCGCCACGGGTACGAGATCGGCAAGCACCTGGAGCATCGCTCCGGGGGACGCCTCGGATTCCCCGTTTCTACGCTCTACTCGATCCTGTATCGGATGGAGGAGCGCAGCTGGGTCAAGGGACGGTGGGTGGAGCGGGAGGGGGAGCGCCGACGCTGCTACTACTCCCTGACGGACAAGGGGAAGAAGGCGTTGGCCTCGCAGCGGAGGGAGTGGAAGGCGTTCGCGGCGCTGGTGCACGAGCTCATCGGAGCCAGCCCGGCGTAGGAGCCCCACCCTTTCTCGCGACGGGTCGGACGACGGAGAAGACGAGGGATGGTGTCATGCGCGACTGGAGAGGATGGGTCCGGGAACGGCTCTCCCTTCCCGAGATGGAGGGCCACCGCGAGGAGCGCCTCATCGCGGAGATCGCCGATCACCTGGAGGGCGTCTACGGCGACGCCTTGAGTGGGGGTGCGAGCCCCGAGGAGGCCGCGGCGCGAGCCGAGCGCGAGCTGGGTAATGCGGCCGACGCGAGCCGGCAGCTGATCCTCACGGAGCATCGTCACCTGCGCGCGGAGGCCAATCGGCGCGTCGAGCGGGCCGAGGAGGGAGCGCGCCGGCGGGGCGGGACGTGGGCCGCCCTGGCGGATGGGGTGCGCGACATTCGCATGGCGGTGCGCGCCCTGGCCGGCAGACCGGGGTTCAGCGCCACGGTCATCCTCATCCTTGCCGTGGGGATCGGTGCCACCTCGGCCATCTTCACGCTCCTCGACGCCGTCGTCCTCTCGCCCCTTCCCTTCGATGGGTCGGACCGCCTCGTCAGGATCGCCCACGTCCAGCAGGGCGCGGGCGGCGGCAACGTCGGACAGTGCGCTGCGTGGCACTACACGTACGAGGAGGAGAACCGGGTCTTCGAGGACCTGGGGATGTGGTTCAACGGGACGGCGGCCATCACGGGCACGGGTGAGCCGGAAGCGGTACCCCTCATGGTCGGGACCGGGGGCATCTTCCGCGCCCTCGGTCTGAATCCCGTGGCCGGACGAGGCATCACCTCGGAGGACGAGGACCCTGCCTCGCCGCCCGTCGTCCTCCTGGGTCACGCATACTGGACGAGCCGTTACGGTGGGGATCCCGGCGTCATCGGGCAGACCCTCCAGGTGAACGGCACCACCATGGAGATCGTGGGTGTCGCCTCGCCGGATCTCCGGGGCGTCGGCGTCGACCCCGGCGTCATCGCCCCTCTCCAGGTGGACAAGTCGACGCTCTTCGTGGGGAACATCGGCGCCAGCGCCGTGGCCAGGCTCAGGGACGGAGTGACCCTCGAGGAGGTCAACGCCGATCTTGCGCGCATGCTCCCCATGGCCTTCGACAAGTTCCCCGGAGGACCGGTGATCGAGTCCATGAGGCGCGCCCAGATCGACCCGGCGGTCGAGCCTTTGAAGAGTTGGATCGTGGGGCCCACCGCCGACCTGCTATGGATTCTCATGGCAGGGGTGGCAGCGGTGCTGCTCATCGCATGCGCCAATGTAGCCAACCTGTTCCTGGTGCGGGCCGAGGGCAGGATTACGGAGATGTCCGTGCGCACCGCCATGGGTGCCAGCGCCGCGCGCGTGACGTGGGAGTACCTCAAGGAGAGCCTCCTGCTGGGTCTGGCGGGCGGTGCGGTGGGCCTGGCCCTGGCCCAGGTCGGGCTGCGCGCGCTGGTCATCGGTGGCGCGAATCAGCTGCCACGGCTCCAGGAGCTCTCGCTGAGCCCCGAAGTGCTCTACTTCACCGTCGGGATCTCTCTCGCCTCCGGCCTCCTGTTCGGAATGGTGCCGGTGTTCAGGCAGCTGCGGGGTGACATTGCCGAGGCGCTGAAGGCCGGCCGTGCCGCGATGTCCGGGCGCCGGAGCCGTAGCCGAGGAATTCTGGCCGTGACGCAGATTGCGCTGGCGCTCCTCGTCCTGGTAGCCTCGGGGCTCATGCTGCGCACGGCTCTCGCCCTGTCCGGCGTGGACCCGGGGTACGGAGAGCCGGAAGACGTCCTGGCCATGCGCCTCTACGTGCCGGGAGCCGACGCGCCGACGGCCGGCGACATCGCCACGCAGTACGAGGCCATCGTGCACCGGCTCGACGAGGTACCGGGAGTCACGGGCGTGGCCCTGGCCAATGCCATCCCCATGGACGGCTTCGGGAACGTCAACCCGTTCTACGCGGAGGGCCAGAGCTACGACCCCGCGGAGCGGTCCGTCACCCGGCGACACAAGTGGATCGGGGAGGGCTACTTCGAGACGCTGGACATCCCCCTGGTGGCCGGCCGCGCCTTCACCTGGCACGACATCCACGACCGGCTCCCCTTGGCGGTGGTCTCCGAGAGCCTGGCCCGGACCTACTGGGGCTCGGCGGAGGCGGCGCTGGGCCAGAAGGTGGCGGCGCGGCCAGATCCGCCCCAGTGGTATGAGGTCATCGGCGTGGCCGGCGACGTGCGCGAGTTCGGGCTGAGCCAGGAGCCACCCGTCCAGGTCTATTGGCCGCTGGTGACCCTGGCGTTCTGGCAAGGGAACGCGCCGGACGCGCCCAACACCTGGCGGGGCATGGGCATCGCGGTGCGGAGCCATCGGGTGGGCACCGCCGACTTCCTGGGCGAGGTCCGCGAAGCCGTCTGGTCCGTGAATCCCAACCTGCCGGTGCGTAACCTGCGCACCCTCGAGGAGCTCGAAGCCTCGTCGGTGACGCGCACCTCGTTTTCCCTCAGGCTACTGGGCATCGCGGCCGGGGTGGCGCTGCTCCTGGGCGTCATCGGTGTGTACGGTGTGCTCGCCCACGCGGTGAGCCAGCGCTTCGCCGAGCTCGGCATGCGCATCGCGCTGGGAGCGCCGGTACGCCGGGTGACGGGGATGGTGCTGCGCGAAGGGCTCGTGCTGGCCCTCGCGGGCGTGGGGATCGGTCTGATCCTCGCCCTGGGGTTTGCGCGGCTCATGGCCGGCCTGCTCTACGAGGTCAGCCCCGTTGATCCCCTCACGTACGGGTCTGTGGCGGTGGCTCTCGTGGCCGTGGCGGTCGGCGCGAGCTGGGTGCCCGCGCGCAGGGCTGCACGGGTCGATCCCATGACGGCGCTGCGGGCCGAGTGATCGGGAGGGATCCGCTGCAACTCCATCCCGCCGCCCCGACCTGATAACTTTGAGCACACGGTGCGTGCGGGCCGCCGGGGCGCCCCCCACCCCTCCATGACCCGTTCCGTTCCGCCTGCCCTCGGGAGCATCCAGGTCAAGGTCCGGAACAGGAGGAGTGACCGTGAGCCTCGTCGCGATTCCCTTCAAGGGCGAAACCCCTGCCACCGTCCTCCGTAACGTCCAGATCTCCGCGGCCCACCCGCGGGTGAATCGGGTTCTGGCCGTGGGCGCCGAGGAGGACGACACTTTCCAGGCCATTCGATCTCGCAGAGAAGCCCTCAGGCGTGAGACCGGTGTCGAGGTCGACGTGATCCTGCAGGAGCGCATCGGCACGAGACGTGTCGGAAAGGGGGACGCCATGAACACGGCCCTACGCTGGTTCCTGGCTGAGACCGACCTCGAGCGGATCCACTTCTACGACGCCGACATTACCAGCTTCACGGCCGACTGGATCACCCACGCCGAGGAGGCCGCGGACCTGGGCTACACCGTCATCCGGCACTACTTCCCGCGCTCCAGCACCGACGCTATGATCACCTTCCTCATCACGAGGACCGGATTCGCCCTGTGCTGGCCCGCGTCGGAGCTCCCCTGGTTCCAACAGCCCCTGGGAGGCGAGCTCCTGTTCAAGCGGCCTGTGGCCGAGCGATTCGTGGCCGCCCCCAAGGTCCAGGCCCAGAGCGACTGGGGCATCGACACGGTCTATACGTTCCACAACGTCAAGTTCGGATTCTCCACCTACGAGTCGTATCGGCCCGAGGGCAAGGTCCACAGCCTCTACGGCCGCCTGACCGATCTCAGGACCATGCTGGTGGAGTGCTTCGCGGCCATCCAGGAGCTCTACCGGGATCCGGAAAACCACCAGTGGTATCAGGCCTACGACACATCGGCCCGCGCCATCGTCCACCGTGTGGAGCCCCAGTTCCAGGTGCCGCTCACCATCATCGAGAACGTCGGCTTCGACATCGAGGGCACCCTCGCCCTGCTAGGCGAGCACTGGAGCCCACGGGAGGAGGCGCTTCTTGATCACTTCTCGCCCGAGGTGCGCGGGGGCATGATCACCAACCGGATGCACCCCAGCTACCACTTCATGGACGAGGACGCGTGGGAGGAGACGTACCACGCGCTCCTGCGACACTTCGAACTCGGTGATTCGGAGTGGGAGGATCTCCTCTTCAAGCTGTGGATCACCCGCGTGCTCCACTACACGGTCCTGGTCGCGCTTCGAGGGTACGGGTTCGCCCGGCGCTATCGTCACGCCACCATCGTGCGGTATCTGCAGCGGGCCCAGCTCGGACACTCCGAGCCGGTGGGCACCTGACGGGTGCCGAGAGGACAGGGCCGTGCTCAGCCCTTCCGGGGCCTCGTGCCACCCGGTCGCTCGCGGCCGCGACGCCAGCGACGCGGAACGGTGACTCGCTCCGAGCGCGCCAAGGCCTCGGGCGACGAGCCCGGCCCCGGGAACAGGAGGTGCTGCTCCTCCGAGATGACCCGGCGGAAAGCCTCGAAGTCCACGCGGCTCAAGCGTGGGTATCGCATGGGAGGCTCCAGGGTGCCTCCCGCCTCGAGGATGCCCTCACGGCACAGCGCCTCCTCCATGCCCCGGCGAAGGTCATCAGGGCAAAGGGAAGATCCGTGAATGGCGCCCAGAGCCACCCGGGCCATGTCATGGATGTGATCGTCCTCGCCGGCTTGGTGGAAGTGGGGGCTTCTCGACTCGACCTGGATGATGTCCACGCCGTGGCGGAGAACCTCGGGGAAGGGGCAATCGAGCTCGCCGCCGAAGGACTCGAGGAGCGAGACGATGTGCTGGGGCTCCACCGAGTATCCCGAGCCGTAGTCGAGCCGCAGCGCCAACGCGAGGGTCAGCGCGTGCTCGCCGGCGTTCCCGGTGCAGACAACGTCCGTCTCGAATCCGGTATAGTGGCCGATGAGGGCGTTGAGGAACTGGTTGGTCACCCTCGAGGTGCGACCCCACCGAGCGAAGTAGAGGTCTCCACCCACGATCTTGGGCTTGCTCTGCCAGAGGATTCGCACCATGGCGTAGGGGGAGCTGGCAAGAGCGAATCCGGCGGCGTACTCCCGGACATACTCGTACGCCGAGCCCGGAGAGTAGTTGTCGGCGTCCACGAACCCCACGTATCGCCTGCCGGCCAAGTGGGCCAGGACCGTGGCGATGAGCATGCCCTCCCCCTTCCCGTCACGGACCAGCCCGTCGTGGCCCACCAGCTCGGGATAGCCGGACTCGATGAAGGCCCGGGCCACCACCGGGTCCTTCTGGTGGGTGAGGATAAGCCGCTTCCGGGCCATGCGGGCGAATCGCTCGACTGCGAGCTGCTCGATACGGAAACGGTCGACGGGAGCTCGCGGGCTGTTCGACACGACGATGATCAGGCACTGGCTCGGGATGGCGAAGAGGATCCCCTCGATGAGGCGGACCCGCTCCTCACGGACCGGAACCACGACTGCCATGTCGCGCTGGATGTCGTAGATGTCGTCGTGGGTGAAGGCGACGACGGACCGCTGCTCACTCTCGGGCTCGTCCTTGACGCCGCAGTCCAGCTCGTACGCCTGCACGGGAGCGTAGAAGACGTTCGCTCCGAAGCGTTCACTCTTGCGCGGCAGCTCGATGCGCATGGCGCCACCTCAGACGCCCCTACGGCCGATCAGGACACTTCGTTGTGGATCGGACCGGGGGTGCCTGGCGTACCGAAATATCGCCCTCCGGCGACGCCGCGGTCCACCGATGGGCCGAGATCGCGCACGTGTCCCGAGGGCGGAGAGGCATCGGGAGTGCCCGGGAGCGGTCGATGAACGTGGTCCTCTTCACGGATCTCGACGGGACGCTCCTGGACTACGACGGGTACTCGTGGGCCGCCGCGGCCACCGCCGTGGAGGCCATTCGGCGGCTCGGGATCCCCGTCGTCCTCTCCTCGTCGAAGACCCGCGTGGAGCAGCGTGTGTACCAGGGGGTCCTGGGCATCCGTGGGCCCATGATCGTGGAGAACGGATCGGCGGTAGTGGTGCCCGGACGCGAACGGATGGTCCTGGGAGTGCCCAGGTCCACGGTCCTCGAGGCGCTGAGGGAGATCCGGCAGAAGGACGAGCTCCCCCTGCGCAGTTATGCAGACATGACGACCGCCGAGGTGGCGGAGCTGACGGGGCTGAGCCCGACCGCCGCCGAGCTCGCCCGGAGGAGGGAGCACAGCGAGACGGTCCGGATGGACGCCGGACCCGAGGCGTGGCGCCGCCTCCACGCGGCGCTGGGCCGACGGGGCCTGCGCACCTGGGGGCTGGGTCCGACGGCGACGGTGGTGGGAGCCGACGCCGACAAGGGGCGAGCGGTGACGCTCCTGACGGAGTTGTACCTTCGCAGGGGTCCGGTGATGACCCTGGCCCTAGGCGACGGCGCGAACGACGAGCCCATGCTCGAAGCCGTGGACCGGGCTTTTCTGGTGGAGCGCCCGGGAGGGGGGTGGACGGACATGGACGTGCCGGGCCTCGAGCGTGTCCGGGGGGTGGGGCCCGTGGGCTGGGCCCGGGCGGTGGAGACCCTCCTGAAGGAGCTGGAGGAAGCGTGAAGAAGGTGGTCCTCGCACCCCAGGGCTTCAAGGGAAGCCTCGCCGGAATGGAGATTGCCGCAGCCATGGAGAGGGCCGTGGCGAGGGTGTGGCCCGCTGCCACCACCGTGCCGGTGCCCGTGGCGGACGGAGGCGACGGCACCCTGCGGGCCCTCGTCGACGCGTCCGGCGGACGCATCGAGGTTGCCAACGTGACCGATCCTCTCGGACGACCTGTCCTGGCCCAGTGGGGCGTCCTGGGAGACGGCCGCACGGCGGTGATCGAGATGGCCCGTTCCTCCGGCCTCGCGCTCCTCGGGGAGGACGAGCGGAATCCCCTCCTCACCACCACCTACGGGGTGGGCGAGCTCATGCTGGCGGCCTTGGACGAGGGATACCGGCATCTGATCGTGGGCGTGGGCGGGAGCGCGACGGTGGACGGGGGCGCGGGGATGGCTCAGGCCCTCGGGGCCGCCCTGCTCTCCGAGGACGGCGAGGCGCTGGGACGCGGAGGTGGGGCCCTCTCCCGGCTGGCCCGAGTGGATCCCTCCGGCCTCGACCCCCGCCTGGCCGAAACCACGGTGGAGGTGGCCTGCGACGTCAACAACCCCCTCTCTGGAGAGCTTGGCGCCGCCGTGGTGTTCGGGCCACAGAAGGGGGCGGACGAGGAGATGGTGCGGACCCTGGCTCACGGGCTTCGGCGCTTCGCCCGCGTCGTCCGACGGGACCTGGGGCGGGAGGTGGCCGACGTGCCGGGAGGCGGAGCGGCCGGGGGGTTGGCGGCGGGACTCGTGGCGTTCGCGGGGGCCCACCTGCGGTCCGGTGCCGACCTCGTGCTGGGGGCCGTCGGGCTCGACGCCAAGCTGGACGAGGCCGATCTGGTGCTGGTGGGAGAGGGACGGATGGACCGCTCCACCGTCTACGACAAGGCGCCCGTGGCCGTTGCTCGGAGGGCGAAGCAGCGGGGGATCCCCGTGGTGGCCGTCGTAGGCTCCACGGGCGAGGGCTTCGAGGCCGTCCGCGACCACGGTATCGACGCGGTGTTCAGCCTGGTGGACGGAGCCACCACGCCGGAGGAGGCCATGCGGCGGACGGCGTCCCTGGTGGAGAGGGTCACGGAGCGGGCGTGCCGGAGCATGGCCACAGCCGCGGAGTAGGTCGGAGCGGAGGCTCGCGTGGGGG